>JAFXIC010000043.1 GCA_017533485.1 Oscillospiraceae bacterium | reverse complement strand
TCTCAATCAGAATCGAGAGATGCATTTCGCCGCGTCCGGCTACGGTAAAGGAATCGGTGGATTCCGTATCGGTGACGCGCAGCGATACATCCCGCAGCAGCTCCCGATACAGTCTGTCACGAACCTGACGCGAGGTCACGAACTTTCCTTCCTGACCGGCGAACGGGCTGTCGTTGACCGAAAATGTCATTTCAACGGTCGGTTCGCTGATTTTCGTAAAGTCCACCGGATCGTAGCTTCCTGCGGCACAAATCGTATCTCCGATATTGATATCCTCGATACCCGAAACCCAGACGATATCTCCGACGGTTGCGGTTTGTGTCGAGACACGCTGGAGCTGTTCGATCTGGAGCAGCGTCACAAGCTTTGCGGACTTCGGCTTTTCATCGCTATGGAAGTTGCCGACCTGAACCTGCTGACCGACAGTTGCCGTACCGCGGAGAATGCGGCCGATACCGATTCGTCCGACATACTCATTATAGTCAATCGACGAAACGAGCATCTGGAGCGGGCCGGTTTCATTTCCGGTCGGGGGATCAATATAATCCAGGATCGTATCGAACAGGGGCTTCAGGTTCTCCCCTGCCTCATACTGGCTCAGAGAAGCTGTACCGGCTCTTCCCGAACAGAACAGCACCGGACTTTCGAGCTGTTCCTCGTTCGCGTCGAGGTCGAGCAGCAGCTCCAGCACCTCATCACCGATTTCATCCAGTCTTGCATCCGGACGGTCGATCTTATTGACGACAACGATAATTTTCTGGCGCATTTCGAGTGCTTTCGAGAGTACAAAACGTGTCTGGGGCATCGGGCCTTCCGCTGCATCCACGAGCAGCAGCACGCCGTCTACCATATTCAGCACACGCTCCACCTCACCGGAAAAATCCGCGTGTCCGGGGGTATCCACGATATTGATTTTCACATCGTTATACATAATCGAGGTGTTTTTCGCAAGGATTGTGATGCCGCGCTCGCGTTCGATGGCATTGGAATCCATCACACGGTCTGCGACGTTCTGATTTTCACGAAACGCACCGCTCTGCTTGAGCATCTCGTCAACCAATGTGGTCTTGCCGTGGTCAACGTGTGCGATAATCGCGATGTTACGCAAATTATTGCGAACCAATTAAATGCCTCCATTCCAAGTATAGAATGCCGTGCGCGGGATATTTCCTTTGCGCGGTATTCAGGGCTGACGACAGAGTGAATCTTTACAAGTTCATGCGTCCGCGGATTGTTTTTCCGCCGCAATTCTCGCGTTCAGCTCCGCAATCTTCGTATCCAGCATCGGAATCTCCCGATCCCCGATTGCTCTTGTGACAAATTTCTTTCCGCGTTTCAGCCAGTAGACTGCCTTAGAAAGATCCTGTTTTGTTCCGACGCCATTTGCATAATGTTCGGAAATCTGGCTTGCCGCACGCACATATGCCTGCATCAGCCGACTCTTTGTTTCCACAAAGTCCACGAACGAATCAGCGTTATAGAATCTCCAGTACGCATGAATGGACTTTTCGGTTTCGATGCTCCAGAAAAAGCATTTTTCCAGATCCGCATCCACGCCGAATCCGTCATATGCAGCTTTTCCGTCATGGTAAGCGGCAGACACATGAAACATTGCCATCCAGGAGCCATGCTCCGCGGCACGGAAAATCCATTCAAAATATGCCGCATAATCCTGCGCCACGCCATATCCGCAGCGGTAGCATTCCGCAATCAGATATTCGGCATCCTGTGCATTCTGTTTCGCGGCACGGTGCAGATACGAAAGCGCAGTCTCATAATTTTGTTCCACGCCCGTTCCGAAGTAATAGCGTTCGCCAAGCTCCAGCAGGGAACCGCATTCTTCCTGTGCGGCACGGTCTTCCAGCGCCTCCGTCGGAAGCACTGCATATGGCTGGAACACAGTCAGCGGCGGTCTTGCATCGTCTGTGGTAAAGACCATGCGGAGTGCCGGCAGATAGGAAATCTTCATATAAGCTCTGCGCTCCTTTCATCAAGCCGGATAATGACATGAAAATACCGAAAGCTCACAGCTGTCGGCGGGAACTTTCGGGCAGGTACGGAACATATCATCCGACATTTTCTTTGGTCATAAGCCGTATTATATCACGTTCCGCTGTTTTTGTCAAGAGAGCACATCGGATTCTTGCTATTTCCGCAGATTTTTCTGAATCCATCCGGATGTTTTCCGTTTACTTCTCCAGTTTTCCTTCCATATCAAAAAAGCATGGCCGATACCAGGCAGTATCAGCCATGCCGTTTCTTATGAAAATCAGCTCCGGTTCCGCCGCTTCCGACCGGCGCGTTATGAACAGTCATAACGGAAGGGGATGCCGGCGCAGCACGCAGTTTTCCGAAAATTCCGGAATTCAGGCAATCCCGCACAGAACTTGTGCGGAAGATACGAAGTCAGGTTTTTCGTCAGATTGCTGTGCAGGATGGCGGAAAATATGCAAGCAGATTTCGTACAAAGCCGTCAGGCGGGCTTTGTGTGGTGTTGCCTGAAGATCAGGTCTTGAAAAGATTGCGGAAGAAGTGGTACATCAGCGGTGTGACCGTAGAGCCGTCATGGCCGCCGCCGGGAACGGAAATCCAGATATGATCCTCGCCGTTTCTGGTCAGGATATTATGATAGGATTCAGGGAAGGTTCCGACAACGCCGTCATTCGTTCCGCCCGCAATCATCAGCAGCCACGGCTTTTCCTTTGTGAACTTCAGCTCGCTCTCCTGCATATTGCCCGGATGGGTCATAAACATATCGGAGCCGGGGGTAACGCCGGGTGCGGGTGCGGCACAGCCGATATAGCCGAACAGGTCGCTTCGTACAAGACCGATATAGAGCGATTCTCTTCCGCCCATCGAGAAGCCGCAGATTGCGGTATTGTCTCTGCCGGTCTTGACGCTGTAATTCTCTTCGATATACGGCATCAGGCTGTCTGCGATATCGTAGACGAAGTCATCGTATCCGACACAGCTTTCCTGATTGATGCCGGAAGGATTCGCGGAAGATTTGCTGGTATACATCTGCGGGAAGACGATAATCATTTCCTCTGCCTCGCCGCTTGCAATGAGGTTCGAAGCGATCTGCGGGATTCCCATAGTTGGCATATCGTTTTCATTTCCCATAATACCATGGTTACAATACACAACCGGATACTGCTTGCTTTCGGTATAGCCTGCCGGTACCCAGACGTTCGCACCCTTCTGGCGGTTTGCAAACGATGAGAAATAACTGATATGCGTCAGCTTACCGGTATCCTGCGAAGAAGTGATGCCGCCGGGTGCGGAAGCAGAAGCGGTTTTACGAACCTCCGCCATATATTCTGTCGGTGTTTTTCCGCTGGGCGGTGCGGTCGTAGTCGTTGTCGTAGTCGTAGTCGTTGTTGTGGTGGTCGTGGTCGTCACAACCGGCGGATAAAAGATGAGGCGCTTTAAGAGAGTCAGATCAGTTGCGGTAATGGTGCCGCTGCCGTCCACATCGGCTGCCGCGCCGAGGGTATCGGTTTTTCCGGTCAGGTAAGAAACGACTGCTCTCGCATCCGCGCCGTTCACCGTTCCATCTCCGTTCACATCGCCCTTTGCGGAATCCGACGGCGTACCGGGATTGGTGCCGGGGATCACGGTATTGCCTGCCGCGGCAACCAACTCATCGACATAAAAATCAACGGTGTCTGTTTCGGTTTCGATATACAGCACACAGTTTTCTGCACCCTCGGGGATGGTATATGCGGTATTGGCGAGCTGTGTCCATTCGCCGGACGGAACATCCATTTCTACGAATGTGCTGTATGTATTGGACATACCGCTTCCATACTGTAATGTCATCTTGAATCTGACAGACGAACCGCCCTTATGCATCACCATCGCACTGAAGCTGTATGTATTGCCGGGCGTAAAATCAGAAGTGCTGAGGGATCTTGCGATGCCGTTCCAGCTATCTGTTCTTCCGGTTACGGCTGCGGAATAGGAACCATCCGAAGCGGTATCCGCGGAACGTGTCACCGTTGCGCTTCCGCGCTGTTCCCAGCTGTCCAGACCATCCTCAAAGGTGGTATGGAAAATTTCTCCTGACACTGCGTTGGCGGCATAAATCGGAGTCATTGATGCCGTCAGCATACTCAGTGCAAGCACTGAGGCTGCAATTTGTTTCTTTCTCATGTGAACTCTTCCTTTCGGTTTCGTATAATTTTTCCCCCAAGAAAAATCATCTGAAAGTACACGCATCAACGGAAAGCCCCTTATATATATTCTTTCCATTATATCATATTCTACATCACAGCCGCCGCTTAAATCAATGCACATTATCCATAAAACATGGACAAAACATCACTTTTTTCCTGAAATATATCTTAAACTGAATTACATACTTGACAAAACAGAAAAAACACTGTATAATAAATCCTGTGAGTTAGCGAAAGCTAACCACCGGAAATTCAGACAGTCTGCATACACAAACTGTGTGAAAGGAGTTATCGTATGACGCTCAAAGAACTGGAAATCGGAACACCTGCCCGAATTCTTGCTGTCGGCGGAGAAGGCTCTCTGCGCCAGCATTTCCTCGATATGGGTATTATTCCCGGTGCCGAGATCCTCCCCGTGAAATATGCCCCGATGGGCGATCCGCTGGAGCTTACTGTCCATGGCTATTCGCTGACGCTCCGCCTTGCGGATGCCGGACAAATCGAGGTCGAACCCCTGGAACTGCCGAAGCAGCCCCCTCAGCCCCAATCGTCAAAATCCGCGCTGCGTCCGAAAGCCCATCACCCCGGTCTTGGAGAAGGCGGTATCTATCATGTCAAAGCCGATGAGCATCCCCTCCCAAAGGGTACAAAGCTGACATTCGCACTCGCCGGCAATCAGAACTGCGGAAAAACAACCCTCTTTAACCAGCTGACCGGTGCCAACCAGCATGTCGGCAATTTCCCCGGCGTCACGGTTGACCAGAAAAGCGGTGCCATCCGCAATACCGCCAATACGCTTGTCACAGATCTCCCCGGAATCTATTCCCTCTCCCCCTATACCAGCGAGGAGATCATTTCCCGCCGCTTCATTCTCGAAGAAAAACCAACCGGTATTATCAATATCGCAGACGCGACCAATATCGAACGCAATCTCTACCTGACAATGCAACTCATCGAACTTGATGTACCGATGGTACTCGCACTCAATATGATGGACGAAGTACGCGGAAACGGCGGCACAATCCGTATCAATGAAATGGAAGAAATGCTCGGAATTCCTGTCGTCCCGATCTCTGCCGCAAAAAATGAGGGTGTGGATGAACTCGTCGCTCACGCACTTCATGTCGCACAATATCAGGAGCGTCCGGGACGAACCGATTTCTGTGACAAAAACAGCAAGGGCGGTGCGGTACACCGCGCACTCCACGGCATTATGCATCTCATCGAAGATCATGCGGAGGCTTCCGGCATCCCGCTCCGATTCGCCGCAAGCAAGCTGATAGAAGGAGATACGCTGATTCCCGAAGCCCTGAAGCTCGAACAGAATGAACTGGAGCTGATCGAACATATCATTGTACAGATGGAACAGGAAAGCGGACTCGACCGTGCGGCTGCAATCGCGGATATGCGTTTCTCGTTCATCACAAAGCTCTGTGATAAAACAGTCGTCAAGCCCAGGGAAAGCAAGGAGCATATCCGAAGCCGCAGGATTGACCGTATCCTTACCGGAAAATATACCGCGATCCCTGCATTTATCCTGATTATGGCGGCAGTATTCTGGCTGACATTCAATGTCATCGGCTTATGGATGCAGGAAATGCTCGAAGCCGGAATCGAAGCTCTCACAAACCTTGTGGATTCCGCACTGACTTCCGCCGCGATCAATCCTGTCCTTCATTCCCTCATCATAGACGGTATTTTCGGCGGTATCGGCAGTGTGCTGAGCTTTATTCCGATTATCATCGTCCTCTTTTTCTTCCTGTCGCTCCTCGAAGACAGCGGCTATCTCGCACGTGTTGCGTTTGTGATGGATAAGCTGCTCCGGAAAATCGGTCTTTCCGGCCGAAGCATCGTTCCGATGCTGATCGGCTTTGGCTGTACGGTACCTGCGGTGATGTCCAGCCGCACCCTCCCCTCGGAACGCGACAGAAAGATGACGATTCTTCTGACACCGTTTATGAGCTGTACCGCAAAGCTCCCGATTTACGGCTTCTTCACGGCTGCTTTCTTCCCGAAATACAGCGGTCTGATTATGATCGGGCTTTATCTCCTCGGAATCCTTGTCGGCATCCTCACTGCACTCGTTTCCAAAAACACATTATTCCGCGGAGAAGCCGTACCGTTTGTCATGGAGCTTCCGAATTACCGGATGCCGGGCGCAAAGAATGTTCTGCACCTGCTCTGGGACAAGGCAAAAGACTTTTTACAGCGTGCGTTCACCGTCATCTTTATCGCATCCATTGCGGTCTGGTTCTTACAGACCTTCGATTTCCGCCTTTCGGTTGTCTCGGATTCCGGTGACAGCATTCTTGCTGTGATCGCAGGCTTCTTAGCCCCGGTCTTCAAGCCCCTCGGCTTCGGTTCATGGGAATGTGTCACCGCGCTCATTTCGGGCTTTATCGCAAAAGAAAGTGTTGTATCGACGCTTTCCGTTCTCTTCCACAATGTTTCTGTTGCAAGCATTTTAACGCCTGCTGCTGCGGCGGCACTCCTCGTATTCAGCCTTCTCTATACGCCCTGTGTGGCGGCAGTTGCCGCAATCAAACGCGAGCTTGGCACAAAATGGGCTTGGAACATCGTACTCGGACAGTGCGCAATCGCATGGGTCTGTGCATTTATCACCCACCTGATCGCGTCCGCTATCCTCTGAACAATCCCTACCGCACAGCAAAAACGGCTGCTTTCCGGAATGGAAGCAGCCGTTCAATTTTTCTGTGATATGATTTGTCCGGTATGTACCGCGATCAGCGGATTGTTTTTCCGCGGCGCACTTTCTTTTCTTTTTTAATCGGTGTTTCGGAACCGCCGCGGTCTGTAAAGATCCGTTCTTCTTCCGGCGTTTCCGGTTCTGCCTCCGGATTCTCCTCTCCGCTTTCTTCATAGTACGGATTGATGACATAACGCTGAACCACCGGATAATTGATGAACAGGATCAGGTAGCCGAGAAAGGATACCGGAAAAACCGAGAACAAGAACATACATACGCTGCTCGCCATCATCAGCAGTACACAGAGCGCAAGTGTTGCCGCGATACAAAGGAAGGTCAGCACACAGGTTTTCGGAGACAGACAAGCCAGCATAAACGCATTTTTGATGACATTCATCGGTTTCAGACTCGTTGCAACCATCATCGGCAGCATAAAGAAATTCATAAAGAGGATGACAACCGCCACCGCCATCGAAATCACAAACGGAACATAAATCAGATTCGAGCCCATAGATTCGGCAAGCTGGGGATACAGCACCCAACCACAGGCAAGGGATGCTGAAATCACAAGGTCGATCGCGAAAATCAATTCTGACATCCAGAAATTCCCCGAAAAGCCCTTTTTGAATTCTTCCCAGAGGAAAAATGCCTTATCCAGCACAATCAGCCGCAATACTCTTGTACAGCCGGCAAGCACCGGTCCTTCGAGCAGTGCCTGTAATATCAGCAGGAAAATACACATCGGCTTCGTCAGGTTATTATTCGTTTCCACATAAAATACTAAGGAGAGCATGATCGGAATCTGGAATCCGACGAAAATGATATTTAAGAACAGTATCTTTCCGAGATTGCGCCAGAGCAATTCCCAGAACCGGAAAAACGGTTTCTTTTTCGGTGCGTGCGGATTGATACCCACACCGGCATTCTCATAGTTTCCAAACAGTCCCAAAGGACGCATCCCCTTTCATGCTTTTTCATCATCCGCCGCCCAGAAGCTTTGTCGTAAACCCCCAGACCAGTGCGGTATGCAATGCCGCGACCGCAAGCGTCAATGCCGCTAGTCCCAGCCATTTCAAATGAATATTCTTTCGCTCCGTACAGATTTCCGGCTCGGCATTGCCATGAAACAAATACCCGAAGCTTCGTGCCGAGAGCTTCAGCGCGTCCTTTGCCGCATATGCCAGCAGAATCCCGCTCAGAAATGCTTCCGGCAGTATCATCGTCCCTGCAAGCATCAGACCATGCCGCAGACCATACGCCGCAAAACAAGCCGCACCGGAAAGTCCGACTGCGATCCCGCGCAAAAACAGGATTGCCGCCGCAAGAGGTTGTCCGACCGCTGAGCAGCCCGCATACAGCATTCCGCCCAGAAGCAGCAGTACCGGCAATGCCGCACCGCAGAATACATCCCAGAGCGTGCGCGATTCCTCCGTCACAGCCAGTCCCCCGAACAGCCTGAGAAAACAGTTGTCTGTTACCGAATCTCCGCTCTGCCATTGCATATGCAGAAAGGTTCCGGCAAACACTCCGCCCAACAGCCACAGCAGCAGCATCTGCACGCCCGACTGTGCGCGTTCCTCGCTTGTCCGACAGGATAATGTACGATAGATTTTCATATTGCATCCCTCCACACCCAAACATATGCTTCGGCGCGGAAGTTTAGAACATCCGAAAAACAACGGGCAGGGATCACAATGCTCCTGCCCTGTCGTTGATGACATTTATTTTTTTTCCTCTCCGGCAAGTGCATAGGCGCGTGCCGTACAGCTTTCACAGCATTTTTTTACGGTTTCTTCGAGCTTTCCCTCGTACAACCGGTCAAGTCCTGCAAGCGTTGTGCCGCCGGGAGAAGAAACCATCCGGATCAGCGCATCGACGCTGTATCCCGAATCGGTCAGCATCTTCGCCGAACCGATCATGGACTGTGCAAACAGAGAAAGCGCAGCTTTGCTGTCGATTCCCTCCGCCCCGGCATAGTCCAGAAACGCCTTGGCATACAGATAGAGGAATGCGGGACTGGAGCCGTTGACCGCGATAATCTCACGCATCTTCTGTTCCGGAATCTCTTCTGCGACACCGCAGGTCGCAAACATTTTCATTGCAAGCGCGAATTCTTCCTCCGATACGCCGTCACATTTTGCGAGTGCCGAAGCACCTTCGCCGAGCATCAGCGGTGTATTCGGCATCACGAGAATGATTTTCGCATTTGGGAGTGTATGCGAACGAATCATCTCCGCGGAAATACCGGCACAAATCGAAATCACAACCTGCTGCGGACGAATCCGGATGCTGTCGAGGACGTCCGCGAGCACCTGCGGCTTTACCGCGAGAATCAGAAAATCCACAGCATCGCAAAGCGCCTGTTCATTCTCACAGACCGTAACACCCTCCTGACGGAGTGACTGACATTTTTCCGTATTGGCGTCATAGGCATAGATGCCTGTAATTTCGCCGCTGCGACAAAGCTCGGATGCAGCAATTCCGTGCAGCATCGCACTTCCCATATTCCCGACGCCGAGAAAACCGATGGTCATATCGAAAACTTCCTTTCGCTCCTGTCGGTGTTATGCGGCAGCCTTCTGCTTGCCGAACACCGTTTCGTATGCCTTGAGCACCGCAATCAGCACAACCGCAATCAATACAATGTCAAACGGCAGTTCAATCAGATTCTTTACCGTTCGTGCCGCAATCATTGCGCCGAGGGTTCTGCCGTTGACGCCGAAGCCATAATGATAATTGGCGGCGGTGTTGCAGATAATGTTAATCAGCACAACATCGAGTACGCGTGCAAGTGCCAGACGGATACTCATTTCTAAATCAAACCGACGGGAATTCGCCGAACCGGCTGCCGTCAGCCGCAATTTCCGATATGCCAGCACACCGTAAATCAGACCCTGACCCATCGCAATCAATGTATAGAGCGGGAAAAATGCGCCGTCGGGGTGTGCAAGATAGCCCACGAGGTCACAGATACCGCCTGCAAAAAACGAAACCGTCGGCCCATAGAGCATTCCGATGGCAGCGATTGCAAGAAACGCAAAATTGATTTTTGCGAACCCGAGCTCAATGGTAAAGGATTCGATGGCGTAGGACACCGCAATCAGCATTCCTGTTACCAGTAGGCTGCGGAGATTGCTAAGTTCTTTTGCGGATTCGGAAAACATACGATAAAATTTCATAAAAACACACTCCTTTGTTACTTCCGTTAATGCACAAAGGAGTGTTGTTCAGTTCCCTTATGCGTCAGCGGGATGCGGAAATCTCATCGCAAGCACAAAGGGCGGATATCCCCCGAATGCTTTTCGTTCGACCGACAACTCCCCGTTCAGCCGACACTTCACGCGAAACTTCCTACTCTGATGCAGCGCGGACATTTCCTGTCCGCACATAGGCATCACAATACCTAAATAAAATCTCAGATGCTGATGATATCAGAAAGCTGATACAGATCGTCGTCAAATTCCTTCTGCATCTTCAGTGCTTCCTGGATATCGAAATCGACCAGCTTATCGCCGCGTACACCAACTACACGGTTGCCGATACCCTTCTCCAGCAGATTGACCGCATAGTTGCCCATCTGGGATGCGAGCACTCTGTCGCGAACAGTCGGGCTGCCGCCGCGCTGGACATGACCCAGGATTGTGGTTCTTGCGTCAATACCGGTTTTCTCGGTGATGTACTTTGCGATCTCGTCACAGTGACCGATGCCTTCTGCAACGATGATAATGAAATTCTGCTTGCCGAGCTTACGGGTTGCAAGCATCTTATTGGTAATTGCTTCGAGGTCATATTCCTTTTCCGGACACAGCACATTTGCCGCGCCGCAGGCAACTGCGGTATTGACGGCGATATAGCCTGCACGGCGTCCCATAACCTCTACGACAGAACATCTGTCATGGCTGTGGCTGGTATCGCGGAGCTTATCGACAAGCTCCATAACCGTATTCATTGCCGTATCATAACCGATGGTATAATCGGTGCTGGTGATATCATTGTCGATCGTACCGGGGATACCGATACAGGGAATGCCGTGTGCGGAAAGATCGCCCGCACCGCGGTAGGAACCGTCGCCGCCGATGACAACAAGACCTTCGATGCCGATACGCTTACAGGTCTCGACTGCCTTCATGATACCGGCTTCTTCCTTGAATTCCGGACAGCGTGCAGTAAAGAGAAGGGTGCCGCCGCGCTGGATAATCGAAGATACCGAGCGTGCGTTCATCTCAAAGACATCCCCGTTAATCAGGCCGTTATAGCCTCTGCGGATACCGATCACTTCCATATTCTTATAAAGTGCGGTTCTTGTGACGGCACGAATGGCAGCATTCATGCCGGGTGCGTCACCGCCGCTTGTCAATACACCGATTTTTTTCATCTTCAAAATCCTCCTATATTTCCGCGGAATCTGCGGTTCATTCCATCCGGGATATTATTTTGCGCAAAAGTCGCCTATTATTATTTTACTACATTTCCCGATTTTGTCAAGGGGGTATTGCACATTTTTCTATGTCGCAAGGAAAACCATACAAACTTCTTACGGTTTTTGGATGTTTCGCCATTGTTTTTCAAGATTTCCGCGGATTGGTTTTCGGTTGACAAAACCAAGAATTTCTGGTATGATTAAAAAATACAATACGGCAGCCCGCCGCATTGCATTTTTGCATGAAATGAGGTCGTTATTATGTCTTTTAAGTCCTGCCATCCCGCCATGCTCGCGCTCGGTCAGGCGCCCTCCGTCATCCGTGAAACCTTCGAATACGGCAATCGCCGCGCCGCCGAAATCGGCAGAGAAAATGTCTTTGATTTCAGCCTCGGCAACCCCAGTGTGCCGGCGCCCGGATCTGTCCACGACTCGATGACACATCTGATGCAGGATGTCGATTCGGTGCTGCTGCATGGCTATACCTCCGCAATCGGTGCGGAACCAACCAGAAAAGCCATTGCCGATGACATCAACAGCCGCTATGGCGCAGGTATTTCTGCGTCCGATATCTATATGACCTGCGGTGCGGCCGCTTCGCTGACCGTTACCCTCCGCGCAATCCTCTGTGACGGCGACGAATGCATGACCTTTGCACCGTTCTTCCCCGAATACCGTGTATTCGTTGAGGCAACTGGCGCGAAATTCACCGTTGTTCCTGCCGATACCACGAATTTCCAGATGAATCTTCCGGCATTCGAGGAAATGGTTTCCCCCGAAACGAAGGCTGTTATCATCAATACGCCAAACAACCCCACGGGTGTTATCTATACCGAGGAAAATCTCCGTGCGTTCTGTGCACTGCTCCGCAAAAAGGCTGAGGAATTCGGTCACCCGATTTATCTGATCGCGGACGAGCCGTACAGAGAGCTGGTATATGACGCAAGCGCGGTCGTTCCGTATCTCACCAATCTCTATGACAATACCTTCGTCTGTTATTCGTACAGCAAGTCCCTCTCCCTTCCGGGCGAACGCATCGGCTATATCGTCGTTTCCCCCAAAATGCAGGAAAATCGTATGCTCTATGCAGCTGTCTGCGGTGCCGGCCGCGCACTCGGATTTGTCTGTGCGCCCAGCCTGATGCAGCGTGTTGTCGCAGAAAATGTCGGGAAAACTGCGGACATCTCAATCTACCGCAAGAATCGTGACCTTCTCTACGAAGCACTCCAATCCTACGGCTACCGCTGTATCCATCCCGACGGCGCATTCTATCTCTTTGTGGAAGCACTCGAAGAAGATGCTGCTGCGTTCTGTCTGAAAGCACGCGAATATGAGCTGCTCCTCGTTCCCTCCGACAGCTTCGGCTGCAAGGGCTTTGTACGGCTCGCATACTGTGTCACAACAGAAATGATTACGCGCAGTCTCCCTGCATTCAAAAAGCTCGCGGAAGCCTATGGCGTTTGCGGTGAGGCATAATGGGACGCTATGATATTGCGGTCATCGGTTCGGGGCCTGCCGGACTGACCGCCGCACTCTATGCAAGACGTGCCGGAAAAAGCGTACTGGTACTCGAAAAAGAAAATTTCGGCGGCCAGATTACATTTTCCCCGAAGGTTGAAAACTACCCCACCCATCAGGAAATCAGCGGTGCCGCACTCTCCGAACAGATGCTCGAACAGGTGCAGGCTCAGGGCGCAGAACTGGAAATGGATCATATCACTGCGATTGCCAAAGACGCAGACGGCTTTACGCTGAACGGCGAATACGGCGAATATCAGTCCCGTACTGTCATCCTCGCCGCAGGTTCCAAACACCGCACGCTCGGACTGCCCAACGAAGAACAGCTCGTCGGTGCCGGCGTCTGCTACTGTGCGGTTTGTGACGGCGCATTCTTCAAGGGACAGGATGTTGCGGTCATCGGCGGCGGCAATACGGCATTACAGGATACGGTACTGCTCGCAGAAATCTGCAAAACGGTAACGGTCGTACAGAATCTCCCGAAGCTGACCGGCGAACAGGCATTACAGGACAAAATTGCAGCACTTCCGAATGTCAGCGTCATCACTGACGCCACCGTATCCGCACTGATCGGCGATGATATGCTGACAGGGATTGAAATCCTCCGGAACAGTGCGGCAAAGAAACTGGATGTCACGGGCGTCTTTGTTGCCATCGGTCAGAAACCCGAAAATGATGCATTCGCAGAACTTGCGGAACTGGACGCCTATGGATATGCGGTTTCCGACGAACGCTGTCTGACGAAAACAGCAGGATTCTTTGTCGCCGGAGACTGCCGCACCAAGGCAATCCGCCAGGTAGTTACCGCATCCGCGGACGGAGCGGTTGCCGCACTCGCCGCCTGCCGGTATCTTGATACGCTTTAAACACAACATACAGACAAAAGAAAATCCAGAGAAGAAACGAGATCTTCTCTGGATTTTTTTATCATTCAGTTCGGTTTCACAGCAGCCTGTTCGGTAAATTTACGGATATTCGAAACATTCACAATCCGCTCAAATTCCTCGCCGTTTTCAATAATCAGCGTCGGTGCCTGCTTGATGCCGTATTTCGCCGCCAGCTCCGGTTCCTCGTCTGCCAGCAGTTTCCGGTAAGCGATACCGGCGTCATCCAAAAACTTTGCCGCCATCTTGCAGTTCGGACAAGTCTTTGTCGCAAACAGCAGCAAGGTACTGTCACTCTCTGTACAGCAGACATTTGCGGAATCCTCGGTCTGTACCGGTGCGCCGTCACGCTTCAGCACGGAACGCTCGATATTATATACCTTACGATCCTTGAATTCCTGTGCCTTACCGTCATTAAAGTTCTTGACGGGGCGATAATAGCCGGTGATACGGCTATACACCTCGGTTTCCTTTCCGCAGTGCGGACAGGTATGCTGTTCACCCACCAGATAGCCATGCTCACGACAGACCGAATAGGTCGGGGAAAGCGTATAATACGGGAGCTTATAGTTCTGTGCAATCTTACGCACCAGTGTTGCGGCAGCTTTCCAGTCCGGCAACTTTTCACCGAGGAATGCATGGAACACAGTACCCGAAGTATAACAGGTCTGCAGGTCATCCTGAATATCGAGTGCCGAGAAGATATCCTCAGTATAACCGACCGGAAGATGGGAGCTGTTGGTATAGTACGGGGTATCGCCCTCTTTTGCGGCAGTAATAATATCAGGATACTTCTTGATGTCATGCTTTGCCAGACGATAGGTCGTCGATTCCGCAGGCGTTGCTTCCAGATTATAAAGATCACCATACTGCTCCTGATAATCGGAAAGGCGTTCGCGCATATGATCGAGCACCTGCTTGGTAAAGACCTGAGTTTCGCGATGGGTCATATCCTTCCGCAGCCATTTTGCATTCAGACCGACTTCGTTCATGCCGATCAGACCGATGGTCGAGAAGTGGTTATCCAGCGTGCCCAGATAACGCTTCGTATACGGATAGAGTCCTTCCGCCAGCAGCTTGGAAATAATGGTACGCTTTACCTTCAGCGAACGTGCGGCAATATCCATCAGCTTATCCAGACGACGGTAGAAATCTGCCTCATCTTCTGCCAGATAGGCGATTCTCGGCATATTGATTGTGACAACGCCGACAGAACCGGTGGATTCACCGCTTCCGAAGAAGCCGCCTGTCTTCTTCCGCAGCTCTCTGAGGTCAAGACGCAGACGACAGCACATGGAACGGACATCGCTCGGCTCCATATCGCTGTTGATATAATTCGAGAAATAGGGCGTACCATATTTCGAGGTCATCTCAAACAGCAGACGATTGTTCTCGGTTTCCGACCAGTCAAAATCACTGGTGATAGAATAGGTCGGAATCGGATACTGGAAGCCTCTGCCGTGGGCATCACCCTCAATCATGGTTTCGATGAACGCCTTATTGATCATGTCCATCTCTTTTTTGCAGTCCTTATACTGAAAGCCTGCGGGCTTACCGCCGACGATACAATCGAGCTCTGCCAGATCATTCGGTACCGTCCAGTCCAGTGTGATATTGGAGAACGGAGCCTGTGTGCCCCAGCGCGAGGGGGTATTGACGCCGAAGATAAAGGACTCGATGCACTTCTTTACCTGATCATAGCAAAGATTATCCGCCTTTACGAAGGGGGCGAGATAGGTATCAAAGGACGAAAATGCCTGTGCGCCCGCCCATTCGTTCTGCATAATACCGAGGAAGTTGACCATCTGGTTGCAGAGTGTTGCAAGATGCTTTGCGGGGGCGGAGGTGATTTTTCCTTCCACACCGCCTAAGCCTTCCTGAATGAGCTGTTTGAGCGACCAGCCGGCACAGTATCCGGTCAGCATCGAAAGGTCATGGATATGCATATCACCGGAGCGGTGTGCATTCGCGACCTCCTCATCATAAATCTCGGACAGCCAGTAGTTTGCGGTAATGGCACCGGAGTTATTGAGAATGAGACCGCCGACCGAATAGGTTACGGTGGAATTCTCCTTTACACGCCAGTCGGTGACCTTTACATAGCTGTCTACGGTATCCTTATAATCGAGAATCGTAGACTTCATATTCCGCAGCTTCTCACGCTGCTTACGGTAGAGGATATATGCCTTCGCGACATCGGCATAGCCAGCCTCGCTCAGAACGGTTTCAACGCTGTCCTGAATTTCCTCGACTGCGATCATATCGTCCTTGATTTTCGGCTCAAAATGCGCCGTCACGCGAAGTGCAAGCATATCAATAATAGAAGGATGGTACTGCTTATTGGTTGCATCAAATGCTTTCCGGACTGCTTCGGAAATCTTTGAGATCTCAAAATCAACAACTTTTCCGTCACGCTTCGTAACCTGGAACATGATAAAAACCTCCGCTTCATTTTTTCTTTCTGTCTGTTGTCATTGTTTCCTTGTTCTATCATGCATATACGATATGCTCTGGGAATTATCCGATGCCTCTGAGCTTCGCCGCCGGCACATCCGGCAGCACTGCCTCCAGCATCTTCTGCATTTCTGTTTCTGTACAGGCGGAAAGGCCTTCCCCGATCAGATCGCCGGAATCCTGAAAGCGCTGGAGATAATATGCGCGTGCGCCGCGAATCCATGCACCGATCTGCCGCAGGTCTTCCGTTGTATGATAGTCCCTGACGATTGTTGTCCGGAATTCGTAAGCCACGGCTCCCCGCATCAGAATTTTGATGCTTTCGTTCACCGCGCTGATTCCGCAGTGCTCGGTTCCGGCAGTCAGCGGATATTTTTCGGGCGAATTCTTGATATCCATCGCCACCATATCCAACAGCCCTTCAGCCAGAAGTGCCGAAAGCCGTCCGGGATCGGTACCGTTCGTATCGAGCTTCACACGATATCCATAGCCGCGGATTTTCCGGATAAACTCCGTCAGCTCCGGATGCAGCAGCGGTTCACCGCCGGTGATACAGACGCCGTCCAGCAGACCCTTCCGCTTTTCCAGAAAGGAGAAGAATTCGTCTTCGGAAATGCCCGCGTCACAAGCCCTCGTCACAAGCCCTGCATTATGGCAAAACGGACAGCGGTAGTTACAACCCCAAAGGAATACGGTACAAGCCGTATGCTCCGGATAATCCAGCAGCGTTAACTTTTGTAATCCGGCAATTTTCACGCGTATCCCTCATTTCTTCCGAGATTGTCTGGTATGTCAGCAAGCGGTTCATACAAGCTGTCAGCTCCGTTTTGTTTCGAGCTGCACACTATATATTGTGCTTTGTTTCTGATATTCACACAATAAAATGTGTGGTGTATTCATTATAGCAGTTTCAGGGGTGTTTGTCAATACCAAATCTCCAAGCTTTTCAAATTCATCAATCTGCCCAATTTGAACAGCGGAAAATTGTTCTCTATGAGCATCCGGACAGAATCCAAAGACAATGTGCAGTCCGCCGCCGGAGACTTTTCATATATAAACAAACAGCATCATGCGGCGAAATGCATGATGCTGTTGCGGGATACGATCCCGGATTATTTTTTCAGAAGGTCGCGGATTTCAGTCAGCAATACTTCTTCATTACTGGGCTTCGGCGGCTCAGCCGGCTTTTCTTCTTCCTTCTTCTTGCCAAGTGCCATCAGCTTATTGACGCTCTTAATCAGCAGGAACAGGATCAGTGCCATGATCAGGAAGTTCAGAACCGCAGAAATGAATGCGCCGTAGTTGAATGCGACACCGTTGATGGTGAACTGGCCGCCGACCATTTCGAGTGCGCCGGTTTCAGGATTCTTCTTGCAGCCGCCTGTGCAGAGTGCGATCAGCGGTGTGATGAAGCTGCCGGTCAATGCGGTGACGATGTTCTGGAATGCTGCACCGATGATGACACCGACTGCGAGATCCATAACATTGCCTTTGAGTGCGAATTCTTTGAATTCAGTGAGGAAGCCCTTGCCCTTCTCTTTTGCTGCTGCCGCAGCTTTCTTTGTGTCTGCCATGATTATTACATCCTTTCTCTTTATTACGCGTTTACCGCGCAATTTCCGTCTTTCATTATATCACATTCCGAACAAAATTGCATCCGTGCAAAGTGATGATTTTTCCGGTTTCCGCTGATTTGTTTTTGGAGAAACATACAATCCGGTTCGGGGGGGGAGAAGATAAAAAAAGCCTGCCCCAGCGCATTGCTGCAAGCCGCGGCAGGGGGACAAATCCCGCATTTGCGAAATCCATCCGGTAGTATGTCACGCAGAAAGCACAGCACACACAAAACTGCGGCTTTCTGACACGGAAGGGCAGATACTTACAGATGTTTCAGGTTCTGTCTTCGGGTATCCGTCGCTTGTTTCCCACGGGGTTTCCGGAGCTTCTCCAGTATTCTGCATTTCGGCTTTCCGGCATCTGCTTCGCAACAAGGTTCTGATATCAAATCCGAACCGCAGACCACACAAAAGCTATGCTTTGACTGCGATACTTCTCCGCAGTTTGGACAAATCATTGCACTCACCTCGAAATCCGTTCTGTACGGGATATTCCGCACACACTTTCATATTTATAGATTACCATATTCCACCGGTTTTGTCAAGTTTTTGCGTGCAAGTTTGTTGAAAATCATTCTTTTTCCGCACTAATTTTGTTCAGGTTAACGATTCTTTCGCGAATTATTTTCTTTTTTGAAAAAGCTATGCTATAATATCTACTGTAATCTTCCGCGGAATCACGCGGCGATTCCAGAAAAGAAAGGAGAAGCTCTGTACTGATACAGAGCATATCAATATGGCTGAATATCGCTCATCCGGTAAAGAACTCCGTAAATCTCCAAAGGGCGTGATCGCAGGCGGCATCCTTTTTATCCTCGTACTCTTCGGCATATACGGCGCAATCAGAATCGCAAGAAATATCAATCCGCTCCCTACCGTTCCCCAATCCTCCGTGGAACAGCAGACCACTGATGTTGATATCCCCATCCCCAGCGAAACAACCGCTCCGGATGAAAATAAAATTATCTTCTCCTATGAGGCACGCTTCCTCACCGATCTTGCAAAAGGCGACCTCATCCTCGTCAACCGTGAACATGAAACCTCGGATCTCTCCGAAGGACTCGTTTCAGTTTACGAAAAACGAAATCCGCATTATTCTGTCCGCAGCACCGATATCAAACTCCTCGAACACGCGGCAACCGCGCTTTCCGATATGATGCAGGGCTTTTACGACGCGACCGGTCATGAAGATGTTCAGGTAACCGGCGGATACCGCACAAAATCCGAACAGAAAAAGCTGCACGACAAGGATTCCGTCACCGACAATCACAGCCCTGACCGCACGGCTGCTGCCGGCCACAGCGACCACGAAACCGGTCTTGCCTTCGATATCAATCTGTACAGCGATGGCGTTGCGGCAGAATTTGACGGAACCGGCGATTATGCATGGCTGACCGAACATTGTGCCGACTATGGCTTTATCCAGCGTTATCCTGCCGATAAGGTCGAACAGACAAAGTTTTCTGCCGAGCCGTGGCATTTCCGCTATGTCGGAATTCCCCATGCGGTCTATATGACCGAAAACGGGCTTTGTCTCGAAGAATACCTGACGCTCCTCAGAAATTATTCCTATGAGGGCGAACGCTTACAGATTACTGACCATCTCGGTCAGGTCTATGAAACCTTCTATGTTACTGCCGAAACGGAGGATGAAGCCGGAATTGTTGAAATTCCTGCGCCGAGTGATATCGCACATACCATTTCCGGCGATAACACAGGCGGCTTTATCGTGACCTACGCCACCGGCGAAACCAAGACTGCTGCCGTCACCGAATAACATACTGCAAACAAAAGAATCGACTGTGTTTTCCGACACAGCCGATTCTTTTTTATGGATCCGGATCCAGCCGCTGCTCAGCAGCCCCAGAACCGATACATCTCAAAATAGAGGATTGCACCGACACAGACCAGATTTGAGCCTGCGCTGAACAGATAGCGGAACAGCCGATCCTTTTCCTGCTTTGTACGCAGAGAAAGAAGGGATAATACCGTCAGGACACAGCAGGCTGCACCACAGACCATCTGTCCGATACCGATCACAACACCCGAAGTCCTGACACCGCCATGACCCATACTGTAAAACATATACAGGCTCAAAAACAGCAGCACCGATATCAGTCGGATGACCTGAGCCGCTGTCATATAGCCCGAACCGGCATAAATCTTCCAATGATCCGCCTTCTTCAGCTTTCTTCGGATCAGCAGCATAAATACCGAAATGACGCCTAGCAGGATATATCCCGTCAGCAGCAGAAGCTTCCAGAGATAAAAGGGATCTCTGAGCAATTCAACCGAAGGCTGCATGACACTATGTGTTCCGTCCGCCTTTGTATTGGAACCGACAATCACTACCATATCCTTCTTTTGGTCCAGCATATCCGGCATTTCAAGCTGCCAGACCTCATTTCCGAGATCTTTTATCGTCCCCATCCTATCCAGATTGACTGCCGTGAGATAGGAGATGAATTTGAACATTCCGCGATGGGTCGAACGTGATATCAGATAATATCCATCCACCGTAATCGGCTTTGCATCCGCCGAAGCATAGCGTTCGGGTGAAAGCTCTCCGAATACATACATCGGCACATCCTCTAAAAAGCGGTTTCCTCTCGGCTCATTCACAAGAATGACAAGGCCGGTTTTCGATTCGAGATCAAAAATCATATTCGACTGACAAGTACTGGTCGCGCCGCTGTGACCATAGGTTCGCACTGCATATTCCGTACAGAAAAAGCCATGTGCACAGCAGGGAATATCCGAAGTACCATAGACTGTGGTTGCCGTAAAGAGCCGCTTTTGTGTTTCCGGATTCCGGAAGAGCGGTGCGTCATCATCCACAAACGCCTGTGCATAGGTCATCAGATCCTGCAGCGTACCGGCTGCCGCACCTGCGGGATAGGCAGGAATATAAGCGTCACAATATCCGAGATCAATCAGCGAACCAAACCGACATTCATAGCTTTTCAGCTGTCCGAGCTGCTGCTTTACAAACGCATTGTCGCTGTGTGTCGGGCTGAGCGCGGTATGCTCCATGCCGAGCGGCTCGAAAATATTCCGGCGGACATATGTACAGTAGTCCATACCGCTGACGCATTCGATCACATAGCCTGCAACGCCGGCACCATAATTCGAATATGCCACCACTTCACCGGGACGATGAATCTGTGCCGGTTCCAATGCCTGTAACTCCTCGCGCAGCGACAGAATCTCATCTTCCTTTGTCTTTTCGAGCGGATATGTCGTTTCCTGCCAGCCTGCGTTATGATTCATCAGGTGCATCATCGTAATCGGCGCGTCATAAGAAAGATGGCGGAAGAAACCGTCCGGAAGATATTCCCGGATATCCCGTTCCAGATCCAGCTTTCCCTGTTCCCAGAGCTGGAGTGCGCTGACCCAGATAAAGGTTTTGGAGATACTGCCCCATTCATATACGCTTTCCGCACTCGCGGGAATTTTCTCCTCGATATTCGTATAACCGAGATACTGCGTCTCGAGAACTTCATCCCCACAGAAAATACCGAATGACGCCGAAGCAAAATCGTCCGGACTCATGGTTGTCAGCTCGGTCATCCGATGCTGAAATGTTTCCATCGTTTCGCCGGAGGGAAGCTTGAATGTCTTTTCCGTCGATTCCTCTGCTGCGCTTGCCGAAGACAGCATCGCCGCCGACATCATCCAGACCGCACAAACGGCTGCTGTCAATCGTTTCCCGATTTTTTTCATAGCTTCACCCTCTTTCTTATAAATCCTTACGCTCGTATTCAACCAGCGCAGATACATACTTATAAAGCACATTACAGACCGACCATGTCAGCAGTACCGCAAGCATCAGGAATCCGTTCGCAACCTCTGCGAGCTGCACCATCAGCTGGATCAGCGGCGGCAGCATGTTCGCCAACGGCAGCACATCGGTGATCGTCAGTACAAACAGCAGCGACAGTACCAAAAGAAAGCACAGTCCGACAATATCATTTTTGGTGATTAGCTTGAGCGAGATGGAATTGCTGATGGACTCCTTATTCCTGAAATACTTTCGGAGGGAAGCCGACGCCAGCATAAAGCCGAATGTAAAGCCGGCGAAATAAAAAAGATTGATCAGCCCGATCTCTGTGAATTTCCCGCCGCTCAGCTCCAAAAATATCGCGATCACATCGAATTCTTCTCCGCCCAGCAGGCAATAGAGCTTGATTTTTGCCGCGAGCAGTACCAGCAGGTAGAATAGGATACTGACGCCCAAATATGCGGCAGTCACCAGAATAAACCGTGCCCGCACCAGATCTTTTCGTGAGATCGGCAGCAGACAGGGCATCTTGTCGCTATGGTATTTCAGTTCGTTCTGAAACAGCATCGGAACAAAGAATGCCCCCATCATCAGCGGCGCATAGATCGAAGCCAGCGGCGACAAGAAGAATACCATGAAAGCACAGATCACAAACATAATCACAGCCGTTGTTTTCAGGACGTTCTTCCCGCCGTTCATCGTCATCAGATCCATACGGATGATATTCAGAATTCTTCTTCGATTCATACCTGTCATATCATCCACCTCCTTACAGTTCACGCTTCGCAAGTATATGTGCGGTAATTTCTCCGAACAATACGGAAAGCCCAAGCAACACAATATGCAGTATCAGTACAAGACGTATCTGCGCCGGCCGATCGGTCGGGAACACCGGCAGTTTTAACATCGGAATGATGCCGTGGTCGGAGAGGATAAAAAATCCAAGCAGTATGACCGACACCACAGCCAGCGTAATGAGAATGATCTTCATTTCATTCTCACGCCCGAAAATCTGTCCCATCATTTCCATATACGTAAAAATCAGACAGAAGATCAGCGCGAACCCAATCACAGCAACGATATATGTCGTATCATCCGAATAGCCGCGTGCAATCATCTGCACCATCCGGCCTTCCTGATTCGGAAGAAACCGATAGAGCTTCAGATGAAACGTACCCAGCGCAAGCCCCAGCGTTGTCAACTCCGAAATGATATGCACCAGAAAAATATAGCAGAATCTTCCGCGTGTAATATTTTTCCGCTTGACCGGCAAAACCCCGTAAAGCTTATGCAGTCCGCTCTTATCCGCGACGCGCTGCAGCGGAATCACAAGCCCCATCGCCGCAAAGATTCCGTATGCTTCAATCATCGGCGAGAAAAACATCGCAAACAATGTACAGAGAAACCATACAACCAGCACAATCGGCAATCCGAGCGGTTTTGCCGTCAGAAAATCAAACCGCACAATCCTTAGAACGTCTCTCATGTTTATCCTCCTTTGCGATGTAAACCAGTATCTCGTCGATGCTCGCCTTTTCATATTCCAGCACATCCGGAATATCTGCGATTTCAGTCCGATCGATCAATGCCTCGAATCCGTTGCGGTAAGCATGGAAGCCGATCAGCTTCTCTTTCAGTGTTTCCGGAATATCCCCTTCCGCACCCTTTAATACAACATATTTTTCAATCAGTTCATCCTTTGTACCCGTATACCAGACCTTTCCGTTATGCAGAATCGTTACATAGTCCGCAATCCGCTCGACATCCGCTGTGATATGGGTCGAGAACAGTACGCCGCAGTTCTCGTTTTCAATATATTCCGCGAGTATATCCAGCAGCTCGTCACGTGCCACCGGATCCAGTCCGCTCGTCGGCTCATCCAGAATGATCAGCTCTGCCTTATGGGAAAGCGCGATCGCAATCATCATCTTCATTTTCATGCCCTTCGAGAAATCCCCGACCTTCTTTTTTAACGGAAGCTCGAATTCCTCCAGACGACGATAATACTCCTTGCTGTCCCAGTCCTTATAGAACGGAGAAAGCTGCTGTTCGATCTGCTTGGCATTGAGGTGTTCGGGGAGATAGAGGCTGTCGAATACCACGCCCAGCCGTTCCTTAATCTCAATCGTATCCGTTATGCTGTCCAGCCCGAATACGCTGATTTTTCCGCTGTCAATCTTCGCCATGTTCAGAATCGAGCGAATTGTTGTTGTTTTTCCGGAGCCGTTTTCTCCGACAAATCCCATGATAAAGCCCTTCGGCAGCGAAAAGCTGACATCCCTCAGCGCAAAATCATCATACGCCTTATGCAGTCCGTTGATTTCGAGAATGTTTTCCATATTCATACCTCCAAGAATTTTTTTAATGCGGCAAGAATCTCATCATCCGTCAGACCGGCATCCCGACCGCTTTTCACAGCTTTCTCCAGTCCTTCTTCCATCTCATAAAACATCCGCTCACGCAGCAATTCATTATTTCTTGACGCCACAAAATAGCCTTTTCCGGCGACTGAGATAATAAATCCTTCTTCCGCGAGATCATTGTAGACTCTGGTGGTAGTGATGACGCTGATTTTCAGGTCTCGTGCAAGCTGACGGATAGATGGAAGCTGTATATCCTCAGCGAGTGTGCCGTCCAGAATCTGTTTTTTCATCTGCTGCTCGATCTGTTCATAAATCGGCAGCTCCGATTTGTTCTTGATTATTATTTTCATGAAGCGCTCCTCCGACATACTGTATATATCGTGTTATATACAGTATAGCACATAATATAACACTTGTCAAGAGAAAATCCGAATTTTTCCAAAAAAATCCCGAACGCATGGAAAAAGCCGTCTGTGATTTCTCACAAACGGCTTTTCATTTCGTATTTTCGTCATTTTCCGAGATATACTCATGTCATCACGCGTTCGGCACGTACTGTCATACGACTCTGGCCGCTCAACGTACAGGTAAATAATGTCAGATCCCAACGACTCATATCCTGGTCGAGCATTCCTTCGATATCGCCGCCCTCCAGTACCTCGACATAGGTTACCGCATATTGATAGACCAGACCATTGACATCCGTAAAGTAAATCGGATCCCCGACATTTACAGAAAACAGCTTTCCGAAATGCTTCGTATAATTATGGCCCGCGAGCACCAGTGAATTCGTTTTCGGCGAACCGCTGTAACGGCATGGCGCATATTGCAGGAATTCTTTATTCCAGTCCTGTAAAACCGGAAGCTGAATCTGCTGGGACGGGACTTCGATCATTCCGATATACGGACGATCTTCAATCATCACAACATCATCCGCAATCGTGGTTGTCGTCGTCGTTTCATATTCCGCAAACAGATCCTCACTGTAAGCAGTTGTTGCAGTGGTTGTGGCATACCGCGTTTCCGGCATCTCCTCCAGCATAATCGTCAATGCAGACTGTGCATATTTCCCGCCATTACGGTCCTCGGAAATATTGTAAATGACAAGGGACACTGCTGCAAGCAGCAGCACTGTCCCAAGCAAAATCATAATCAATCCTTTATTTTTCATTGGACTCCTGTTCATCATTTCGCATGAGTGTCATACGACAGCCGATCGCTACAAAGAGCATACCGAGTGCACCAAGCACCAATACCGGCCACCAGAGCTGTCCGGTCTGCGGAAGATTCGGAGTTGTGGTACCGGTTGTTTTCGATGTGATTGTAGTGGTTGTCGTTTGGGACGTTGTAGTTGTTGTGGTTGTAGTGGATGTGGTATCAGAGGAAAGTGTGGTTGTCGTTTCCGTTGTTTCCGTCGTATCCGTTGTGGTCGTTGTGGTGATTTCACCATGATAGATATTCTTAATCCGGTACTGGACTTTATTATCATCATACTCTACGGTAAAGCCCTCCGGAATATCTACCTCATATACGAACCAATCATAGGTGCCTTTGCTGGTCCAGAAGTATTTCCAGTCGTTTTCCTCCGAAAGCACTACGGTATCATACAGCTCCCGATCCCGGTAAATCTCAACTGTAATGCTGGTCGAATAGTCGATCGGTTCCCCGTCTTCATTCAGCCATACTTTCATAACTGCATGACGTTCCTCTTCTGTGGAGAAATTGGTCATGTAATATTTCGGATATGCATTCCAGTCAAGCGCGGCGTGTGTTTCGTGAATCTCAACAAACATCGTCGAAGGAAAATAAGTTGTATTGCCTTTCGTCAGCTTATAACCCCAGACAAGATACAGGCCCTCTTCCAGATTGTCAAACACCAGAATGCCTTTTTCATTGGTCGCGCCGCTTGCAAGCGGTTGGATCTCATTTGCAACAGCATAGGCTTCTAATACCTTCGCTTTTTTCACCAGTGCGTCCTCGGATAAGTCATCCATGGTCACAGGCGCTTCACTGAATTCGCCTTCCAGCACATAGCTATCGCCAACGCGGGATCCGACTCGTAATATATCCCACTTCAGCCCTTCCAGAATATCATCCTCATTCTGACAGATCAATGTCAGTGAGCCCTCATTTCCTGCCGCAAATGCCTGTATGCAGAATCCGGAAAGCAGTGTCAGAAGCATACCGACACATAAACATAATGTGCCGACTCGCTTGATTGTTTGTTTGCGCATAACGATCACCTTCCTCATTATTTCAGATAAATCATGTACTCCAGACTCGACCGCTTTTTCTTTCGCTTTCCGCCGAAAATCCAGAAGATTAACAGCGCAAGCAGCAACGGGGCTGCAATCAGCGGAACAACATACAGCGGATCCACTTTTAATGCGTCTGCCACTACCTTTACGTCCAGCTCATATATCGTTTCAATGCGCTTGGATCGCAGCAGAAGCCGATGGGTATTGACGCCATATGGCGTACAGGTCATCAATGTCACATAATCGCTGTCGGGGATAATTGCAAGTCGATTCATTTCATAAGGCTGTACAATCAGGATTTCTTCCACCTGATAGGTATACACCTCGTCTAAAATGGTGATTGTGAAAACATCGCCCACAACCATTTTATCCAGATCCGTAAACAGCTTGGCGGATGGAAGTCCGCGGTGTGCGGATATCACTGCATGTGTATTCTCGCCGCCGACCGGAATCGCTGAGCCCTGTAAATGGCCTGCCGCTACATTCAGTACCGCTTCGCTTGTGCCGTGGTAAATCGGAAGCTCAACACCAATCGCCGGAATGGTGATATAGCCCATAATACCCGTGCCGGAAACATCCAGTATCTCATCATAGCCCGTAATCTTCACATAATCCGAAAATGGTGCGTTCAGATTCGCGATCTTTCGATTATATGCATGTGCGGCGTCCAGTATCTCCGCTGTCTTATCCTCATCCATTTGCACAATTGCATCATTATAGCTTGCGACCGCACGGCTTTGCACGCGTTCATTCCACCAGTTACTTACTATCGGGTAAAGCATCACGGAGAGACCCACAAGCAGAACAATTGTAAAGAAGATTGTAGTGTAAAGACTCGATTTGTTTCTCATGGGACCCTCCCTAATGGCCACCGACGGCGCGAAACCGCCGGTGGCATAAATTAGGTTATCTTGTCATCAAATCAGTTTCTTATTTTGATGCGTGAAGCAGGAATGCTCTGAATTACTGCTCTTCCTTATTCTTCATGCGCTTCTTCGAGATCAGGTATACGCCCGAACCTGCGAACATTGTACCACCGATCAGGTAGAACAGCGTTGTACCGATACCACCGGTGCCGGGGAGCGTGGTGCCCTTCTTGTTCTGAATCTCGTTGCTCATATTCTGGCTACCGGTAAGATCGACAGTTGCACCCGCTTCATCTGCATCTTCGATATGCTTTGCAGTAATCGTGATCGTTGTATCAGGGCATCTGTTATAACCAGCCAAGGGCTGAATTTCCTTCAATACATATGTACCGACATCGAGACCAACAATATTGAATACCGCTGCGGATTCATCGGCATTGAGTGTGGATTCCATATCCACGCCGGGTTCGTCATCTACAGCAAGACGATAAGCTTTCAGCTCGTTATCATATGCCAAAGCGATACGATTATTTCCTGTGGAATCATACAGTCCAAATTTTACGCCTGCCAACGGAGCATTGTTGTTGCTTGCATCAACCTTTGTGTTATTGATCTGATATGTAAATACCCATACCGTATCTTCTTTGGTTTCGCCGGTCTCATCACTATCAGAACCTACGGTTCCATCCCAATAAGGATTGTTGGAGTAATTCAGCTTAACGGTATTCGCATTTGTGGTATCACCACTAGCATCATTTACATAAGCATCTGTATTCAGGTGAGCATTATAAATGATTTCAACAGTTGCACCATCAGTCAGATTATTATCATAGTCCAAAAGATCTGCAATCGTCAAAGTCCATGCAGTAGATCCGTCTCCATCAAATGTTTTGCCATCATCAAGACTATTAACATTATCCGACAACGTGTAAGCAACATCTCCTGTGTAACCCGCTACAGCAACACTTTCGACAGATTCGAAAGACACGCCCTCAGACATAACATCAGAGAAGATAAGCTTATAAGCGTTGTAGGCAGCCAAATCTGAATTTGCAGGAATCGTTGCGATTAATTTGAATTGGAATGTTTCATTGATTGCATGGTCAGCAGTTTCGCCCCAGCCTTCCTCATGTCCTTCCTCGGCATCAGCTACCTCATCTAATACCTGCTTATCAACAGTCGGTGCTGCCGATTTAATTTCCACCTGCGCATTTTCTGCCGTAAGCTTCAAGATATACCGTGTCTTTGCACCGCTATTATCAGCGCCATCTTCATAGCTCGGAGAACCATCTACATCCTGAATCAAGTAATAACCAGCAGGAAGCTTCGAGATAGATGCCGGGGTAGTGTCAGTTGCAGCATTAAACTGACCTGACGTTACTGCGCCAGCATTTGCATTGATAGCATTACCAATTATTTTAGCAACTTCCTGAGCAAGTGCAGCATCATCTTCAAAAACTGCACTAGTTTGCTCGACTCCTTCAATGGTCTCGGTCTTTGTACCACCCAGAACTTTTGCTACATCTTCAGCAGTTTCACAATTTTTGAAGAGATCACCCAATGTGGTAGAAGCTTTCAGTGCAGTTAAGATAGAATCACTCACACCAGAAACGGCATCACCCCAGTTAATCTCGGTTAAAACACCGCCACTCATGGTTCCACTAAAAATCTGATATGCTTCAAATTTATGGATACCCTTGTCGGTCTCATCTTGCGTGTTGAAACTAATAGTTAAACCACCAGTTTCAGCAGTAGCAGCGGAAACAGCCATCGGCACTGCGAGGCAAGCGGTCATCAGAGCTGCGGTCGCGATAGAAGCAACCTTCTTCATAGTTCTAGTCTTTTTCATAATAATTCTCCTTTAAAATAAAGTTTTGGGTTTTGAGGGTGCAGGTTCTGCACCCTCTCTCGTTTACAAGGGTTACTGTTAAAAATATGCTGAGATTTTATGCCGAGCGACGGTGCCTCCGACGCTTCAGTACAAAATATCCGGCGGCGCTTCCCGCCATGATTGCCATTCCGGCAAAGGTGTTTGCAGCTGTTCCTCTGCCACCGGTAGAGGGCATTTCTGCGGTTTGTTCCTTTTCGACGTTGCAGAGGATGACAGTCGGATCGCTTCCGAGATTCTCGGTATCAATCACTGCATCGCTTGCGTCGCCGTCCTGGAAGATATAATTGGTTGTGTAGCCTCTGATCTGCTCGGTTGTGCAGGCTTCATCCGCATATTCAACGACCCAGTAATAATATTTATTTCCGGATGCATCGGTTGCAGGGAGATTGGTCGCGTCAAACGCCCAATCATTTGCTGCGGAAAGCTTTATCACATTCGAAGCTGCGATTCCGTTTACGGGATCTGTGAATACCACAGAACTTTCAACCGGTGTGCTGCTTCGCATCGAGCGTACCAGACTGCTCATCGAACGGAGGGAGTAGGAGGTGGATGCATAGTTAATTTTGTAACTTACAATAGTAAAAGACCCGCCATCATTATTGTATATTGTCATTGAATCAATCCCACTTGGAATTGATTCATACGGTGGGATCGTGAATGTTGCCGTTCCACTAGAATACTGTACATTATTAATCCAAAACTCTTTTCCGTTTGACATTACGACTCGGATATTATTTTTATTTCCTTGGGTTCCAGTCAATGTCACAACAACTGTTGATACTTGTTTTGATGGATCAACATCGAACTTAAATCCAGCACCGCCAGAATCCAACACTTTATTAACAAGCACTTCATTCTCGCCGGATTCTCCACCGCCACCGGAAGAAGCGGATTCAACCTTTACATTAAACACATACGATGTATTCGAGTTTTGGCTTGTAACTTGGAATTGCTCATCGCCATCTGTTGCAGCATTACCGGAAACTGTTAATTGGTTTCCATTCGAAGATACCGAAATCTTATCATTTGCGTCATTCAGTACTTGTGGATTATAGAAGCCAATGTTCGAATTCAAGGTAATTGAGCTGCCGGCTGTTACGGTAATCGCTTCACCGTTCGGATAATAGTTTGTGCCGTTTACTGTAAAGTAGAAGTTTTCGGTTTCCGGTGTGTTGTCCACAACCTTGATGTAGTAGGTATACTCGTTGTTGTTCTGGCTCTTCACCGTAAACGATACTGTATTATCTCCGGTCGAGGATTCGCCCTTGATCCACATACGTGTATCATGCTCTTTCTGCACCGTAATCTCGTTTACATTTTCGTTTACAGTGGAAATTCCGGGCGAAGCATTCAGATAAATCGTCTGATCCTTGTTAATGGTAATTGTAGAACCCGGAGTATATTCCGTGCCATCATCCATAGACAACTTGAAGTTTTCCGGCTCTACCTTGACGTAGTAGGTATACTCGTTGTTGTTCTGGCTCTTCACCGTAAACGATACCGTTCCACCATTCGTCGAAGAATTACCGATAACCTGAATCTGTGTATCGCTGTTTCGTTGCACCGAAATATTACCTGAATCTGTACGTACACCGTTATCATTCGAAATGTTGGTTGAAGCATTCAGATAAATCGTCTGACCCTGAGTAATCACAATCGGATTGTTCTGATTGTCCTTTTGATAGGTCGTTCCGTTGTAAGTTAAGGTCATATCGGACGGGGTTTCGGGTTCTTCGCCGCCGCTGCTGCTCTCAACAACTTTAATCTTGATTGCGTGCTTTTGATCGTTCAGCTGTATCGTAGCAGTTCCGTTTACAGATTTACCTTTTACTTTCAAACGTCTATTGTCTTGACTCACTTCAACTATCTGACCATCCGATACATTCGGATTTCTAATATCATCAGCAAATTCAAAGACAACTTCTTGGTTTAGCGGAATCTCAACAACCGTTTCAGAATTCGTCCAATAATCTGTATTGTTATACGTGAATTTCAAAGGTCTTGTAACAACGTTAATACTAAATAAATATTTATTATTTTCATTGTTCGCGTCTACGAATTCCATGGTGTTGTTGCCCGTATGATACGTGGAAGCTACGAAAGTCGCGCTGTTTTCAGTAAGCTCCGTGCACTGCATGAGTTCCGTCCAATGACATCGAGCACTGCTAATTTTTCTCGACGATGTGAATGTAATCTCCTGACCTTGCATAACCTCTACGGTCGAACCAGCCGGAACCGTTTCTCCGGTATCCGTGCGAATAATCACAAACGGAATTTCCTGAACCGTTACCTGAATGGTAACCGGAGCATATCCGGGCTTGGTTGCGGTAATGGTTGCGGTACCCGGAACACCGGCTGTGATGGTGTTTCCATCGACACTTACGACAGTCGATTCACTGGAAGTAAAGGTTACGCCATCAAGCTCCTCACTGCCGAAATATGCCGCCAGGGTTTCCGTATCGCCGGTTGTCAGCGTCATCTCGCCCGTATTGCCTTTGCTGTCTTTCACGGTCATGCTGCGCAAGCCAACCGAAATCGCTATGGTTGCATCCTTATAGCCTTCTTTCTTTGCTGTGATGGTTGCGGTACCGGAAGTCGTTCCGCCCGTTACCTTTCCATCCGCATCGACTGTAACAATCTTTGTATCAGACGAAGTGAATCTGATGTCGCGAAGTTCGTTTCCGCTCACATCCTCAACGCGAAGCTGCAGCTCATCATGAGACTGAATGCTTGCGTCTTCACCCTCAGGCAAGACAATCACCATCTCAGGATTTTCGATTGTAACAGAAACAGTACGTTCCAGCAGTCCGTCTGTCAGTGTCAGCTGTGTTTCACCGGCTTTCTTACCAAAGACTTGGACGCTGTACCTGCCGTTTTCGTTGGGTGTTTCGCTGATGTTCACATCAATCACATCGGTGTCATATTCACCCTTGACAGACACTTGCTTATTCACGTAAAGTATGCTGTTCTCGCCCCAGATCATATTGATCGGTGCATCGGGTGTAATGGTTAATGCCTCGTAGAGATTGACGTCATCCCGATCGGGCTTTGTGACCGAACGGAAGATCTTGAAGAATACCGAGTCGCCGTTGTGCCCATTGTTTGTACGGTCAATCCATTTCTTTAATACTTTCAGGTTAAAGTACTTGGTATTTGTGATCGTAGCGGACTGTGTCCAGTCATCATAATTCGGTGCGCCCTGCGTATATGCAGTACGATAACCGCTGATTGCTTCTTCCACAACCTCATACTTATAAACCGCGCCGTCTGTGCTCTGGCCGACCAGATCATCAATCGTTATGGTCCAGTCGTTTGCTGCGGACAATTCATAGGTCTGACTGCTATATTCTTCCACCGGGGAATAGCTTTCTTCGTTCAGCGCTTTTCTGTACTGTTTCAAGGTGAAACGAATACTGTCAGACGCCTGACCGTGCCAAACCTTATTGACTGTCAGCGACAGCGGTTTTTCCGGATAAGTTCTGTTGTTGGTGACTGTAAAGACTGCATCTGCTGAGATTCCGGACAACGGCAAACCGTTGATATTATATTCCGGATGGTATTCCGTATTCTCGACAGGTACAAATTCACCGCCATCCAAGGAAATTTCGATTTCTCTGATATAATAATAGATAACGGAGCCATCTTTTTCTGTTGCGGGCAAATCATCGAACTGACTATTCCAGCTGTTTCTTATGGACAACTCCAGCTGCTTGACATATTTCAGATTTTCATCAGTACTGTCCGCGGTACCCGCCTTATAGAGGTTAATCCGAACCTTATCATTGGTATGGTCCTCAGAATCGCCCCATTTCTTTTCGACAGGGAAGCTGCCTTTCTTCGAGTTGGTGACCGTAATCTCTGCTTTTCCGGGATTTACGGCACTGATAAATGTCTGGAACTTATCATCGTCATCCTCGAAGTAGTATTTTACAACAAAACCATCGGGTACAGAGGTTTCTTTTGCGGAATAGTAATATGGATTTCCGTAGAAGTCAGCCACCGGAACTTCCAGCGTCTGTGTCCAGTTATTTCCTGGGCCAAGACTCAGCGTTGCAAAATTAACATTCTTAATTTTCAGCTTGACATCCTCGGAAGTGATATTTCTCAGAAGACTGCGGTACATTGCCGCTCGGCTCATAGTTTTCTGGAGCGCGGACTGTTCGGATGCGTAAGTCCATTCCGGATACGCAATCAGATCGACCAGATTCGAGGTAATCTGAACATTTCCACACTTAAAATCATTAGGCAGAAATGTCTGATCAATTACCAGATTTCCGTTTTCGATCAGGTGATCCACAGTAGCATCATCATAAATTTTGCCATTGATATTCGAATACCACATATTAAAATACCACTGTGAATCCTTGTACTTCAGACCGAACTTGACTTCCGAACCATTTAAGTTGAGAACAATCGGTGTGTTCTGGAAATACTGTCCACGTCCGTCGTTATCGCTGTCTGGATCATTCTCCCACATTTGCTTTAATTTATCCAGCATCACATCCGTAAACTTTAATGTAAACGAATCCAAAACCTTGGAAGAATCCAACGTGACAACATTGCTCAGGACATCCTTCGGATAAAGGACTGCAACCTCCATTTTCAGGCTTGCAAACTGACCATCACAATTTGCGATGATGGTCGTCTTACCATTGCTGACGCCCGTAATCACACCATTTTCGTCAACGGTTGCAACCGCCTCGTTGGTGGATTCGTAAGTGACATCCTTGCCCTTGGTATTGACCGGAATGATCTGTGCGGTGCTGCCGACGGTCAGATATTCCTTATCCGCAAGGATATTGAACATCAGCGGCATATCGAGATCTTCGGTAATATTACCATCTTCGGACTGAATATACTGTTCAATCTGAATCTGAACCGGATTCCTATCGCTCGGCGAAACACCGACCCAGTTCTTTTCAACAGTAATCTCAATGGACTTCTGCTTGTTGGTGATTGTCACATCCCTATTTTCGTTCCATGCGTTTCCAGTGTATGTGACATCATATCCATCCGCATTCAGCTCTTCAATATAATAATAGAGCTTATTGCCTTTTTCATCAATCGCAGGCAGATTTTCAAGTTCCGTCATCATGGCGGTCTTCGAAGAACCACCGCCTGTGAGAGACTGATTCGGGCCGAGAATCGGCGTTTCTTCCGGATCCAAGGGAAGTTCACCACTCGCGTCATACTCGATGGTGTAGATATTGTTTCCGGATTCGTTGTTCACCGGTTTCAGCGAATCCTCCGCCGGCAGATACGAACAGGATATACAAGCTTCATTATGTGTGTGCTCTCTGATTGTACAGGTATCGCCGCATTCTTCGCTGTGCGTATGCTCAAACCACTCACATTCGTAATGACAAGCGTAGCAGGAGGGTTTGTGTTTATGCGCCATGCTCGTTTCCGTACACACCAGATGTGCTGCGTAGCACTTCGGTGTATGCGTATGCGTTTCTGCACAAATCAGGTTTCTGAGATTCGGCTGTACATGTGTATGAGGTTCTGTCGATGCGTACAGCTTGAACTGAACCACCGGCTTCGGATTTATATCCTTTAAGTCGATGGGAGTTCCGTCCCAATTCAGATATTCCTTCTGAACCTTAACGGAAATGTTCTTGTGGTTTGTAACATCAATCACGCCGTTGGAAATACCATTATTCTGATAGTCAACTTCCCAGTCAGCATTTTCGATTGGTGTTTCAATCGCATAATAGTAGTAAGGCGTTTGTGTCTGACCGTCATCCATCGTCTGGAACTGCGGGAGATTATACCAGGTATTTTCCCAGCCGTTCTCTCCGGAATCTGCTTGAATTGTGACGGGATTCACGATGTTGTCGCTCTCGGACACCTTCGTGATTTTTCCCTCAGTCAGCAGAGTTTCTACTGTATCAGCAGTCACATTATACTGCTCACCAAGCGACTGGTACAAGGTAACTTCAATCGGCTGCGGTTCGACATTCGCCCAGTTCTTTCTCACGGTCACATTCCTTGTTACCGCGATACTCGCATTACCTGCATAGGGACGGAAACCGATTTCCAGTGCACCGTGGAAGCTTTTCGCAATCATCGCACCGGACAAGTGACCGTTACCGTCTTCCAGCACACCGAGATTTGTTCCGTAACCGATATGTCCGCCGTCGATATGTGCATTCGGCGCAAGCAGCGTTCCGTTCAGATTTCGGTTCAGAATAATTTCATTTGCATTATAGAAATTATAAAGAATTCGCTCGGAAGCTTCACTGTTATTGGAAACGTGCTCGTTATGTGCGATCTCATTCCGTCTTGCAGTTTGTTCTTCCAAAGACATACTTTCAAAGCTTGCTTTATCAACGATGTCTTGTTTCTTGGAGATTTCGGAATCTCCGAATTTTGTTACGATGGTACTGCCGTCATCACCGAAGTTAATCGTTCCGCCATCCGGTACATTGATAACAACATTTGCATCGCCAACACCAATAAAGTGAATCTCATCCAAACCGTCGATATCGCCTTCACTGAGGTTAAAGAAGATCGTATCCGACGAAGTATTCGCCGATCCGGTATATGTCAGCGTCAGCGTCTTATATTCCGGATCAGTATAACTCTTATTGATAACCTCATATCCGGTCAGCACACCGTTCGAATCCTTCACCTCAGGAATGACCTGATACGGAATCTCTTTATTGAGTTCAACGGTAACATTCTTACTGACGCCTGCCGTATGGTTACCAGAGATTCGTTTCGAGGTATCCTCAAACTTTGCATATTCGGCTGCAAAATCGAAGAGCTCTGCGAGGTAAACACGATCCAGCGGAATCAAGCCTGCGGTTGATACGGCTTCACCGGTCGTATGATTCAGAACAAAACGTCTTGCTGCTTCTTCCAAGACACCGATTTCATTTCCAAGCTTATAAATATTCCCGGAATCGTTTCGCTCATCACCTAAACCGCCTTTTGTGACTGCGCCGCCTAAGATCAGGTAAGCGAATCCGATGTTATTCATCTTGCTTTCGAGCGAATCGGTTGTCATATAAGGACCTTTACCGATTTGGTATGCAAAGTTCGCATCGACAATAAAGTCACCGCCGACTGCGACACGGCCTTCCGCGTCAGAATCGCTGGGCTGGTAGTAATCTTCTACAAAGACACAGAATCGGGATGCAATACCGAGGAGGAAGTTTTCATCCGCGTTTTGGATGACCTGAGCAAGCGTTAGGTCAATACCTTTGCTCGAACAGTATTCCTGAAGCTTTTCGGTTCTTTCGGCATCATCCGCGCAGTTGTTGAAGATTCCCTGCAATTCTATACCCTGCTCACGAGTAATACCCCAGAGCTTCTGGATATCTTCGTTTGCGCCGTCACCGATAATATTTGCACCGACCAAAAGCTTGATGAGTTCGATATTGCTGCCGTTGGTATTGATCAGACAGCCGGAACCGTGGGTATGTTCTTCCAGGCCGCAAATTCGGGTTTGGTAACAGCCGGCTTCATGCTTATGCTCCTGATGTCCGTCTTCCAGAGTATAGCATTCTTGGGTATGAGCAGGATGATGTTCCTGTCCACAAGTTGCCTGACCGGGGTCATAACACGTTACGGAATGTGTATGCTCAACACTTCCACAAGAGAAACACTCAGCAGTATGCGTTTCCTTATCACAGTAAGCGGTATGGCAGCTGCCGTCGCCGTTGATATCCAGCTTACATTCATGTGGATCTGCGATCGTACATTTCAGCTCGCAGTTGGAATCAGCGTGAGAGTGTCCCACTTGACCGCAGTAGTAACAATCATCTGTATGTGTATGATTATCGTCCAACGTACAGCTATCAAAATTACAGCTGCTGTAATCATGCTGATGCTGTGGAAGCTGACAACACTGTGCGCTATGCTGATGACCTTCTGTGGTATCCGCACAATAACAATTATTCCAGCTATGCAAGTGAGGCGTAATGCTGCAGCAACTATTTTGATCATGCTGGTGTGCATCGCCTAATCCACATTTTTTCCCACATGAAGTATGCAGATGTTCCGGTATGATACAATTGTAACATCCATTATTGTGAACATGATTCGGGTCATACGGACAAAGCTTTGTATACTTGCAATCTCCTTGATGCGTATGATTCGGAAGCGAGCACCAATTCGGACGTTCTGCATTCTGAAAGCAAGTCAAGGTATGCGTATGGATAGATTTCCAACAATTCTGCTTTGTATAACAGCCTTTATTGGATTCATCTACATATGGAGAATGCTCATGTTCCGTTTGTCCGCAGGATGGTGTATTCATATCAATACACGCATCGGAATGCGTATGCTCTTGCATGGAGCAGAAAGAACCGTCTCCCGTCCAGCTGGCTGCGGGCTGGGTTAAAATATAGGGCACCGCAAAAGTTACGATGAGTGATAGCGCAACCAGCACTGCCATGTAACGTTTTGCCCGTATATTTTTTAAGATATAGCTCTTAACTGTCGATTGTAATTCTTTCACGGAACCCCTCCTCTCTTAAAAAGGTTTTGAGAATGATGTCTGGATGTCAGAGCGTGCTGATCGTTTCCCAGGGCCATACGCGCAGGAATACTTTTCCGATAATGTATTCGTCTGCGATACAGCCAACCGTTGAAACACGGCTGTCCACCGATGTTTCACGATGATCTCCCATGACGAACACACGGTTCTCCGGAACCTGATACGGAAACTCCATATCACACTGGCCAAGCGATTTCTGGTCGATATACGGTTCTTCGATTTCTTCTCCGTTCACATAGACTGTGCCGTCTTCCGTAATTTCGATCCAATCGCCTGCTGTGCCGATGACACGCTTCAAAAGAATCTTGTTGTTGAAATGAAATGCGATGATATCTCCGCAGTCGAAATTACTCCATTCGCTGCATATCACAAATTCATTTTCCTGTAAGGTCGGCGTCATGCTGGTGCCCGTCACACGAAGTACCGGCAGAAACAGCATGGAAATCAAAACTGCGATTGCGGCAACGACAAGCAAGGAACTGACTGTACTTCTCAGCATCTTTGCGAAGTCTTTCCGGTACCGCAGCCGTTTCATTTCCTGTGCATACTGTGCGGCGGTCGGCAAATCGCGAAGCTGTTGTTCTGTCATACGCTTACCGCCTCCGCTTACCGCCGGCAGGCTGTTTTCCGTTTTGTCCGCCGGAAGGATTTCCGGGTTGTCTGATTGCCGCGGCAACACCATCAATGAGCTGCTGCATACTTTCGTCGGATAACATCATGCCGGAACCGTTCTGGAGCTGCTGTTTCAGATTCAGGTTTTCACTCCGCACCTCATCGAGTTCTTTTTGCAGGTGAAACAAAATCTCAAGCAGGTCTGCACGTTTCAGTTTCCGTAGTTCTTTATCTGTCATTGAATAAAACTGCTCCTTATTTTCAAATATATTTCTTATTCCGTCTATTGGTAATTCTATGCAAGCATTTTGTTTTCTTGACATATCTTATTATACAATATGCAATAGAGAAAGTCAATACGAAATAACAATTGGAAGATATTTTCTATACATTATCCATACAAACCATATTTAATTTGTATATTGTGCACAGTATTTATACATTCGGTATATATTAGGGGAGTTTTTGCGTATGGTAATTTATGTCAAAATTGTTAAGACACCTTATAAAGTTTTATGCGTATTATACATCAAAATCCGTCCTGTCAGATTTCAAAATCCGAAATAATTAAATATTATATCTCAAACAAGCATAAAATGTTCTAAAATTTGCCCGTCCAAAACAGAAGTTGTATTGTGAAAATCGGTAGAGCGCAAGTGTCCCGCCGGAACCGGATTTGGCGCATAAAACAGAGAAGCCCCCGAACGGAGGCTTATGAAATATACTATTTATATATGTACAACAGAAGGTAATACAGAAAAGCCGTCTGTGATCGCGCACAGACGGCTTTGTAATATGTTCAGTTCGATCAATTGGGATTGGTATTATACTGGTTTAATCAAACCGTTTGTCCAGAATGTCTCAAAGGTTTCAGTTGAACCGCCGTGCTCGACAATTTTACCGTCAACAACTCTGTCAATGTCAACTCCCGTAATTTCTAAAACCTTATTGGTTGGT
>JAFXIC010000001.1 GCA_017533485.1 Oscillospiraceae bacterium | reverse complement strand
GTACCGGTTTCATCAGACTTCGTTGTGCTGGTGGTTGTACCGGTCTCATCAGACTTCGTTGTGCTGGTGGTTGTACCGGTTTCATCGGACTTCGTAGTGCTGGTGGTTGTACCGGTCTCATCAGACTTCGTTGTGCTGGTGGTTGTGTCAACCGGACCGGTAGTCTCAGTTGTCGTGCTAGACTCGGTGGTCGTAGACTCGCTGGTCGTGGTCTCGGTGGTGGTAGTCTCGGTGGTGATTGTTGTATCGGATGTGCTCGTAGTGGTCACTTCGTCAACAACGATCACTGCACCATCGGTCTTTGTCACATCCAGAGCATTACCGGAAGTGTTGACAACTTCGAGTGCTGCGAATGTAACAGGATATTCGCCAACTTCATCCGGAGCAGTAAAGTTCAGGTAGAGTACAGGTGCATCTTCTGCGACTGCATCCTTACCGTCTGCTTCTGCCCAGACAACGGTCAGCTCCTTACCATTGAGGGTAGCCTCGCCGGTGTAGCCTTCGCCCCATGTGAAGCCTTCGAATGTGAGTGCATCGTCATAATCGAATGTTACAACAAAGCCGGAAGTACCTTCGTCATCGGTAACGGTGACAGGAACGGATACATCTGCGCCCTTTGCAACAGTCTCAGTGCCGATTGTCCAGTTGGACTTACCAGCCGGAACGACGGACTCTGCGGAGACGATCACTGCGCCATTGGTTTTTGTAACTTCCAGAGCATTACCGGAAGTATTGACAACTTCGAGTGCTGCGAATGTAACAGGATAATTACCTGCTTCCGCGGGAGCAGTGAAGTTGAGGTAGAGTACAGGATCAGCGCCTGCGACAGCGTCCTTACCTTCAGCCTCTGCCCAAACGACAGTCAGCTCTTTACCATTGAGAGTAGCCTCGCCGGTGTAGCCCTCGCCCCATGTGAAGCCATCGAATGTCAGAGCCTCATCATAGTCGAATGTTACAACAAAGCCGGAAGTACCCTCGTCCTCGGTAACGGTGACAGGAATTGCAGCCTTTGCGCCGCCTTCAACAGTTTCGGTACCGATTGTCCAGTTGGACTTGCCTGCGGGAACAACTGCCTCAGTAGTTACGATAACCGCACCGTTTTCCTGGGTGACGTTCAGCGGATTGCCATCGGTATCAACAACCTCGAGATCAGCGAATGTGACAGGATATGTACCTGCTGCATCCGGAGCGGTGAAGTTGATGGTCATGACATTGCCGGAACCAGCCTGAACATTGTTGCCGCTGTTATCAGCCCAGACAACAGTCAGTGCATTGCCATTGATGGTAGCTTCGCCGGTGTAGCCCTCGCCCCATTCAATGTTCTTGAAGGTCAGAGCCTCGTCATAATCGAATGTTACAACAAAGCCGGAAGTACCTTCATCGTTTTCAACAGTTACAGGAACTGCAACTTCTGCGCCAGCCTGAACGGTGACAGTGCCGATTGTCCAGTCAGACTTTGCAGTCGGCTGAGCGGTCGGATCGATGATAACTGCACCATTGGTCTTCGTGACGCTAAGCGCATTACCGGAAGTGTTGACAACTTCGAGTGCTTCGAATGTGACAGGGTAAACGCCTGCTGCATCCGGAGTCTTGAAGTTGAGAGAAAGGATTTCGCCGGAGCCTGCGACTGCATCCTTACCGGAAGCATCAGCCCAGACAACAGTCAGAGCATTGCCGTTGATGGTAGCCTCGCCGGTATAGCCGGAGCCCCATGTGATGCTGTCGAAGATCAGGCCTTCCTTATAATCGAAGGTAACAACGAAACCGGAAGTACCCTCATCGTTGGTAACCTTTACAGGAACGGAAACGATGTCATTGGGCGCTGCGGTAACGGTGTCGATGGTCCACTCGGACTTACCGGCCGGAACGATCGGATCGGTTTCCGTAGTGGTAGTGGTCGTAGCGGAAGTGGTGGTTTCCGTATCACCAACCGTGATTTCGATCGGGCTGAATGTATACGGAATATCCTGCATATTGAGGTTCTGGATCTTGGTTTCGGAATCGGAGCGGAGCTGAATCTTAAAGACATCGCCAGCCTTTGCACTTTCCGGAACGGTAACACGCAGGCGAATGAGGTCAGATCCGTCTTCTGCAACATACTCTTTTGCGCCGCCCCAGCCGATGAAGCCTTCCTTGAGGTTTGCGGTCATGTCAACGAAGTATGCCGGATTCTTTCTATCGACGAGAGAGACATCTTCGAGCTTACCGAAGTCAAGGAACATCTGCATACCGGCAGAACCGGGGTCGCCGTAAATCTTAACTGCAACTTCGACAGTTTCGCCAGCCTTTGCTGTCACCTTATCGCCGGTGAGAGTGATCTCGCCTTCAACAGGCGGAAGCGGTTCGCCAACGGTGATGACCATCGGAGAATAGCTGTACGTAATGTCTTCCATGTTGCGGTTGCGGATTGCGTTCTTTTCGCTCTGATTGAGCGTAATTTCGTAGATATCCTTTGCATTTGCGGGGATTTCCACTTCGAAGACAACGAGATAGCCGCCGTCTTCAGCAACCATATCAGTTGCGCCGCCCCATACGAAGCTTCCGATCGAATCATTGAATACGGGGGAAACAAAGTATGCGGGCTCATCGAGATCTTCGATCATTGTAACATTGGTCAGACCATCGAAATCGAAGAAGAGCTGCATTCCGGCAGTACCGGGGTCATCATAGACCTTGCAGCCGACCTGAACGGTAGAACCTGCGGGAGCGGTTACGTTGTCACCAACGAGACGCATACCATCAGCAGGAGGATCCACGATATCGGAGCCGCCGGTTACAGTGATCACAGCAGCGGTGAAGTTATACACAACGTCCTGCATTTCGCGGTTACGAACAGCATTCTTTTCGCTGCGGTTGAGATCAATTGTGTAAGAAGACTTTGCATTGGTGGGGATCTTCACCTCGAAGATGACGAGATCGCCGCCGTCTTCGGCAACCATATCAGTTGCGCCGCCCCATACGAAGCTTCCGACCGACTCATTGAATACAGGGGAAACAAAGTATGCGGGGTTATCGAGATCTTCGATCATCGCCACATTGGTCAGACCATCGAAGTCGAAGAAGAGCTGCATACCGGCAGTACCGGGGTCATCCGAGACCTGGAAAGCAACCTGAACAGTATCGCCCGGCTTTGCAGTTACATTCTGACCGGTGATGTTCATCGCGCCTTCGATCGGAGCGGAACCGGTAACAGTAATCACAGCATTGGTGAACTTATAGGTGATGTCCTCCATTTCGCGGTTACGGACAGCATTCTTCTCGGAAGAATTGAGACCGATCGAGTAGGAAGACTTTGCATTCGCAGGAATGGTGACCTCAAAGATTACGAGATCGCCGCCGTCTTCGGCAACCATATCAGTTGCGCCGCCCCATACAAAGCTTCCGACAGAAGCATTGAATACAGGGGATGCGAAGTATGCGGGATTATCGAGATCTTCGATCATCTTCACATTGGTCAGACCATCGAAGTCAAAGAAGAGCTGCATACCGGCAGTACCGGGGTCATCAGTCACCTTGAAAGCGACCTGAACGGTTTCGCCTGCCTTTGCAGAAACCTTATTACCTGTGATGTTCATCGCACCGCTCGGATCATCGCCGCCGACATCGGAGCCGCCGGCAACAGAAATCACAGCGGATGTGAAGTTAATAGTCAGGTCTTCCATGTTTCTGTTACGAACTGCGTTCTTTTCGCTGGAGTTGAGCTTAACTTCATAAGTGGACTTGGCATTGGAAGGAACGGTTGCGGTAAAGATTACCAGATCGCCGCCATCTTCTGCAGCCATATCGGTTGCGCCGCCCCATACGAAGCTTCCGACTGACTCATTGAATACAGGGGAAACAAAGTATGCGGGATTGTCCAATTCTTCGACCATCTCAACATTCTGGAGACCATCGAAATCGAAGAAAAGCTGCATACCAGCGGCTTCGGAAGCATCCGAAACCTTAAATCCGAACTCAACTTTCTGACCTGCGGAAGCAGATACCTTATCACCGGTGATGGTGATCGCGCCGGCTGCCGCACTAGCGGTCAGCGCTGTAAAGCTGGAGAGGACAGAGGTCGCAGCCAGACAGAAGGAAGACAAAGCAGAAATGAATCTCTTCATTTTGTTCCCTTTCTGTTTATACGTGCGCGGACAGGAAGCCCGCGCACGTATTAACGGTTAGCTTATGCCCTGACGCTGCGAAGCGCAGTCATTCAGGAATGAAATTGAACGAGTGAAATAATCGTACAATCAATTATTTCATTTTTGCGGTGCAGTCTGCGAGGCTTGCAAACGGGAATGCATCTGTGCCATAGAACTTAGCCAGGTGACCCTTAATTGCGGTAGCGTCAGCAGAGTCAAGCTTCTCATCGTTTACGCAGTCTGCGTTCAGGAGGCCCTGTGCAGTAACATTTGCGTTCTGAGCATTGTGCTTGTTGAGGAGAACAACGTCAGCGATAGAAACCTTAGCGTCGCAGTTTACGTCGCCCCATACAACCTTAGACTCCGGAGTAGAGGAAGTGGTGGTGGAAGTTGTAGTGGAAGAAGTGGTAGAAGAAGTGGTGGTGGAAGTTGTAGTGGAAGAAGAAGTGGTGGTATCTTCGGAAGCGATTGTGATCTCGATCGGGGAGAGGCTGAACTTGTTATCCTCCATATCGCGGTTACGGATTGCGTTCTTTTCTGCCTTATTGAGGTCGAGCTTGAGGGTGCCGGTTGCATCATCCGGAACAGTCAGTTCGAAGACTACGAGGTAGCCGCCCTCTTCAACTTCTTCGTTGTTTGCGCCGCCCCATACGAAGCTGCCAACTTTGCCGTTCCAGGTCGGGCTGATGAAGTAAGCGGGATCCTCGTCTTCGAGGTCAACCATCTCTACCTTTGCGAATGCAGCGGTATCGAAGAAGAGCTGCATACCAGCAGTACCCGGGTCATTCTTCACGATGAAGCCAGCTCTTACGACATCGCCCGGCTTCGCGGTCTTCTTGTCGCCGATGATCTGCATAGCGTCGGTATCGCCCGGCTCCGGAGTGGTAGAAGAGATGGTGGTAGAAGAAGTGGAGCCGCCTTCGACGGTAATCTCGATCGGGGAGAGGCTGAACTTGTTATCCTGCATATCGCGGTTACGGACTGCGTTCTTCTCGTTCTTGTTGAGATCGAGCTTCAGCGTGCCGGAAGCATCTGCCGGAACCTTGAGTTCGAAGACTGCGAGGTAGCCGCCTTCTTCAACTTCTTCGTTGTTTGCGCCGCCCCAGACGAAGCTGCCGACTGCAGGGTTCCAGGTCGGGCTGATGAAGTAAGCGGGATCCTCGTCTTCGAGGTCAACCATCTCAACGCTGTCAAACGGAGCGGTATCGAAGAAGAGCTGCATACCAGCAGTACCCGGGTCATTCTTCACGATGAAGCCTGCTCTTACGGTGTCGCCCGGCTTTGCAGTCTTCTTGTCGCCGATGATCTGCATTGCATCAGAAGACGGCGGAGTGGTGGAAGTAGATGTGGTAGTAGTGGTAGTGGTAGAAGAAGAGCTGGACGGAGTGGTATTGGAACCGCCCTCGCCGACAGTTACGACCAGAGGTCTGGAAACGAGGTTTACAGTTCCGTCAACACCTGCAATATAGCTAGCGGTGTAGGTCGGCTCCGGATCGTTCAGGGATGTTGCATTGACATAGTCCTTGGTGTAGATATCAAGGGTATATGTGCCGTCTGCAAGGCCCTTCGGGAGAACCATGTCGAATACGAACAGCGGGTGATCGTATGCCCAGGACTCGCTCTCAGACCAGGAAGTTACATCCGATGCTTCAGTCGCAAGCTTTGCGCTGTAGTTGGTGCAGTTCTTCTCTTCCATGATGTTGCTCTGGTTCATGTAGCTGAAGCTGAAGTAGTCCGGAGTGAAGATCGGAGACTGGTAAGCGACGTTACCCTTCTTTTCAGCGTCCAGACAAGCAGTTTTTGCATAGCCTTCAGCTCTGGTGTTTCCGCCCTCAGCAGCAGCCTGAATGGTAATGCCATAGTTACCGAAGAGGTACTTATGGGTAGCAGGAGCCTTGCCGATTGTTTCGTCGCCGTTTACAGCGAGCTTGATTGCGACGGTGTTTACACCTTCGCACTGCGGAATATAAATGGAAACAGGGACTGTAACATCGCCTGCAGCGATATCAGCAGCAGATACAGTAATTGCATTGGAGTCTCCGGTACGAATATCAAAAATCGTAGAGTCGACTGCTGCACTTGCGCTCATAGAAAGCACACTGCCCATAGCGGTCGCAGCGATTGCGACAGAAGTGAGTGCAGAGATGAATTTCTTCATGACAACTTGTTCCTTTCTGTTTCAGTTCTTTCTGAAACACAGATTTTTTGTGTGTGGGGGGTTGGGTTACGGCTGTCCGCCGGCATCTACCATAAGCGGTGCTCGCCGCCGGCTGCCGGTTCCTGAATGGTTGCAGTAGATACGCGCTCCATCATCATCAAGCCGCATATCACGGAACTTGTACACAATCCCGTGCTGTGTACGGATTCACCGTGGGTGAGCGTTCAGTCGGTTCCGGATGCTGCGCCTTCGGATTCCTCTTCGAGCTTCCGAAGTATCAGCGTTACATCAGCAACCGTAAGACGTCCGTCCTGCTCACAGTCTGCGTTTGCGTATGCTGCGGCGCCTAAGGTTATCGTTTCTTCATTCACCAAGCGGTGGAGCAAAATCGCATCCGATATCTCGATCATGCCGTCCAGATTCATATCGCCGTACATTGTTACGCCGTTTTCGTCCGGCCGCCAGATCAAGCCGTTTGTCAATTCTGTCTCACAATTATATGTCTTGCCTTCCGAATCTACATAGCCCATAACGATAGTCGTATTTTGGACACCGGATCCCTCAAAGGTTTCCCGTGTCGCAGGAATCAGTTCCAATTCCGCTTTGTTTCCGGATGTATCCGTGTACATCGTTCCGCGAAGCTCTACAAACGGACGTGTTTCCCTGAGCCAGTATTCGGCATTCTTCAGTGCGGTTGCCCAGCGGAGCCGGATTTCGCTGCCTGTGTCTTCATATGTAAACACAGTATCCTTGAAATCGGGGCTGACGGCAGTTTCCGCATCTTCTGCGCCGGTATCGTACAGCAATTTTATCCCGTTGATGTTCAGAACAGCCGGATCGTATGCAACCGCAAAGTCCACTGCACACAGACCAGTCTTCGGAACGACATCCAGATTCACGGTCGTTACAAACGAGCCATCCTCTTCCACAGTCACCGTACTGATTGAAACTGCGGCAAGGTCAGCTTCTTCTGCGCCAACCGGAAGCCGGGCGATTCCTCGGAGTGATACTGCTGCAAGCAACCCTGACAGTACACAGGCGATCGCCTTCTGCGCCTTCATTCGTTTCCTCCTTCTTTCATGATTATTTATATATTCCGAACCATGCGCTGATACACAGTCCTTCATATATACCGGGTCACGCGGAGCACCCCTGCTCCGGCCGAGTTCATTGTAACACCCCTATCCCAAAATAAACTTAAAACGTGTTACAATCATCGCGTGAATACAGATTCCGCACCCTCTGAAACGGCTGTCCGCCGAATCATTTTCTCCCCCAAAAGGGTCAAAAGGGTACACCAATCCGCATACTACGGCTTACTACCATTATAATGAACTCACCGCTCAAAGTCAAGACTTTGGTAGCCTTTTTGTAAACATTGATAAATTGATATGGTGATAATTGTTCAATATAGCAAAGACCATCTGTTGAAACTTTACGCGCAGCCGAAAATACTACACATTTTCAAGAGAAAAGTACAATCCTTATTATAACGAAACGACCGTGCAGCTGTCAAGCCGACACGGTCGCTTCATAAAAAATTTACAATTATTTCCGCGTGTCTTCGTCAATCCAGCTTCTGGAACTCCGCGGGAATATTCGCATTGATAATATTGTGGATAACCTCCATGCCGAAGCTTTTGGCGGTGCCCATCGGGGAATACGGAACGCCATGGCTGTCCGCCAGCTCCGCGGTATACATCTGGTACGGATAGAGGCGGAGGTTCGAAAGTTTTCCGTCATCGTAATGGGTAATCACCGGGGTAACCTTCACGTTCTCTACCAGCAGCTCTCCGGTTGTCAGGTCGAGCGTCAGGTCGAAATTGCCCATCTCTCCGATCAGATTGAAATTATCGGTTTGTGCGGAAACGAAATTACCCATCGAGTAGAATACAAAGCCTCTCGATCCATCCGGACGGTCGATATACTCCATCGTCTGTGCGGTATGGGAATGGCTTCCGAGGATCACGTCCGCGCCCCACTGTACCATCTGGTTCGCGAGGGTATAAACGCGCTCCGCAACGGTATGGGTATCCTCATTGCCCCAGTGTGCGGAAACGATGACCGCGTCGGCAATCTCATTGGCTTCCTTGATCTGACGTTCGATCAGCGCGACATCATCGGTCAGTCCGACCTTAATCGGGGAGCTTTCCGGAATGGTATAGCCGTTGAGATGCTCGGTATAGGCGAGATACGCAATCTTCATGCCGTTGACTTCCTGCACACGGATTTCGTTCTGGTCTGCGGCATCACGGTAAATGCCGTATGCAAGAATCGGGTGCTGTGCCATCATCCCGTCCCAGTAATCCATCGTTGCGGTCATACCGTCCACGCCCTTATCACGGCAATGGTTATTCGCGAGCGTAAAGACATCGAATCCAATCTCGACCAGCTCATCACCCAGCTCTACGGGAGAATTGAAATTGAAGTTCGAGCCGCTGATTTCATAGTCTCCGCCGCAGATCAGGGTTTCCTGATTGATAATCGCAACATCTGCCGCCTGGATAAGCGGGGCGACATTCTCATAGGTTTTTGTAAAATCATAGGATGTGCCGTCCGCCGACCATTTCTGTGCGGCACGGTACACATAGGTCTGGACGAGATTATCACCGACCGCGAGCATATGCACTGTCGGATTCACCAGCACTTCCTCAGTTGTTTCCGTAGTTGTGGTGGTTGTGAGCGCAGTCGGGACAGTGGTCATGCCCGGTTGGAGGGTATTGTCACCGATCGGCTTGCTGGTATCAATATCCTCGATCAGCCCACAGCCTGCGGCTGTCGGCAGCATCATTGCCGCAAGCAGCAAGAATAAGCATTTTTTCTGTTTTTTCATCTTCGTTCCCTTTCGCCTTGTCCTTAGTGGAAGTCCTCGCTTCGACAGACTTCTGCATACCCTTTCATTATATCATGTTCTCCTCGGAATTGCAATCTTTTTTTGACGCTTCCCGTCATTCTTTTCGTTAAAATTTCCCTCTCTTTTTTCCGTATTTTTTGGTGATGCTGTGTGATACTATCCTCAGAATATGCAGCAGCGCAAGGAGGTACGGCTTTGAATCCATCTGAATACCTGAGAAAGCTTGAAACGACGATGCTTTCCGACTCCCTCAGCCATAATCTCAGGCTTCTCGATACCATCTGGAACGGCTCGGCGGATCTGATTGTCACAAAATTCTGTCTGGGCGGAATTTCCTGTGCCATGCTCTCGTGCGAGGGAATGGTATCCTCCGCGATGCTCTCCCAGATGGTACTCCAGCCCATCCATTCCATCCGGCAAAGCTTTCCGGATGGAGACGCACTCCTTTCCCACCTCAGCACCCATCTGATTCTCTCTGCCGATCGAAAGCTGCTCCGGAATTTCGCGGAGATTTCCCAGTCCGTCAGCGCAGGCTTTGTCATTTTTCTTGCGGACGGTGCTTCCGAAGCGCTCGCCGCCGCGGTACAGGGCTTTCTCTCCCGTACCATCACCCAGCCGGATGGAGAACAGAATATCTACGGCGCAAAGGAAGGCTTTACCGAAAATCTCCCGACCAACCTCTCGCTCCTGCGCCGCAGAATGAAATCGCCGCTTCTGACAATGCAGATGTGTACGGCAGGCAGCGTATCCCGCACTTCGCTCTGCATCTGTTATCTTCAGGACCGTGCATCCAAAGAGCTGGTGGCTGCCATCCGCCGCCGCCTCGAACATCTCCCCCTCGAAACCATTCTCTCAAGCGATTATGTCCGTCAGTTCCTCGAAGAAGACGACTGCCACCTCTTTCACAGCGTCGGCACAACCGAACGGCCTGATGTCCTATGCTCGAAGCTTCTGGAGGGACGCATTGCGGTACTGATCGACGGAACACCCTTTGCACTGGTGCTGCCGCAGCTATTCTGGGAGATGTTCCAGACGCTGGATGATTATAATGTTCCGACCGCCTACGCGACACTGATCCGGCTGCTGAAATACGCCGCGTTTCTTGCTGCATTGCTGCTGCCGGCGGTCTATCTTGCGATTGCCGTCTGGCACCCCGAACTCCTCAACCAGACGCTTCTCCGGATTCTGTCCGATGCGGAACAGAACGCACCGTTTTCCCTTGCCGCGGAGCTGCTCGGCGTTTTGTTCATGTTCGAGGTGGTTCGGGAAGCCGGCATCCGCCTTCCGAAGGCTGTCGGCGGCGCGGTCAGCATCGTCGGCGGTCTGATTATCGGAGATGCCGCGGTCAATTCGGGGCTGGTCAGCACACCTGTCCTCACGGTTGCCGCACTCTCCGTGACCGCCGGCTTTGTACTCCCCGACCTCCATAGCGTGATGTCGCTGCTCCGGCCGATTCTGATTCTTGCCGCATCCGCCTGCGGACTTTCGGGGATTGCCGTACTGTCCGTGATGGTACTGCTCAATCTCTGTGCAGCAGAAATCTACCGTTTTCCCGTGACCGCCCCCTTTGCGCCCCTGAAATTCAGCAGACTGCGGGATGTATTCGTCCGAATCGGATTCCGCTCCCTCGCACAGGGCAATTTTCATGTGAGTGAGGTACGACAGACACATGACACGAACCACACCTGAATTCTCCGCCTCCGAGCTTTCGGCAGTCCTGATTCTCTGCCGTCTGGCACGCTTTTTCTGCTGTGAAACCCCGTACAGCACCCAGTATGCCGCCCATATGCTCCTCACCGGTATCCTGCAGGCAATCCTCCTGATTCCGGTCTTTCTCCGAAAAACGCCCTATGCCGTTCCAAAGCTGACGATGCGGATTCTGGAGGGCTTTTCGCTGGTACTCGCGGCAGATACCGCGGCGGACTGTTATCGTCTGCTGACGGCGGCGGATGCACCGAGTCCGGTTCTGACGATGCTGCTTCTGTTTGCCGCGGTTTTCTATGCCGTCAGCCTTCCGCGCCCTGCGATATTCCGCGCATCGGTCTTTCTGCTTGCCGCCGCCATCCTCGCATTCGCCCTCCTTCCCCTCGGCGGTCTTTCTTCTGCACGCATCCTCTCACTCTGGACATCTCCCCCTGCGCCGCAGGGCTTACTTTCAGAATGGACAGAGAGTGCAGAGCTTGCGCTGATTCCGATGTTTGCCGCCGCACAGCCCGCTGCTTCCAAAAAAGCCGCCGCGTCATGGATTGGTGCACGCTGTATCGCACTTCCGGCAATTGTATTGTTCGGCACGATGCAGTGCGGCAGACTCCGTACCTTCCACGGCAATCCGTTCCTGCTGCTTCTGGCACGCGTTCCGCTTTCCGACGCCCTGCGCACAGACGGTCTCTGGCTGATGCTCGCAGTCGCTTGCGCACTCCTCGCCTGCGGATTCTTTCTCCAGAGCTTCTGCGGCTGTCGGCTGCGCGCCCCGATTCGGCGGAGAACCATCGGTGTTTCTCTCCTTTTTGCCCTCACTATACTATTTATAATATACAATGTCAACGGCGGCATTCTCGCCTGTGCCGCAATCGCCCTCACAATCCTGCAATGGTATCGTCCGAAGGAGGCTTCCGCATGAAACGATTTCTCGCTGTTTCCGCTATTCTCTGCACCATCTTCCTATCGGGCTGTACGGATATCCGCCACCGAAAATATGCCGATGTCCTCGCAATCCGCACAGCCGATTCCGATACGGTGTCCGCGATGCTGCGCTGTGACAACGACAAAGACTGGATTTCCGCCAGCCCCGACACCGCCCTTCTCTTTCAGCCCGCACTCGAAACAGCCGGCGGAATTCAGTTCAGCACAGGTCATCTCTCGCTGCTGATTTTACAGGGCGATTCCCTTTCTCCCGTACAGCAGCTTCTGCGTGACGGGTGGGTAGCACCAAACTGTCCGCTGCTTCTCTGCGATCCGTCAGAGGATATCCGGTCGGTCGGGGACGAAAAGCTCTCCGATCAGCAAAAGGCTGCCGTAGAAAACGGACTACTTCCGGAAATCGGTGTCGGAGAGCTCGTCGGAAATCTCGAAAGCCGTACCGGAATGGCACTTCTCCACTACCACTCGAACAATCATTTTTCGCTTGCGCTCCACAACGGCACAACACTGCTCGCCGTCCTTTCCAATGATGCCTGCCGCGGTGCCGCACTCCTGACAGACCGCTGGGGAGATTTCGGATTCTCCGAAATCAGCGGTGGTTTGACGGAAACCATTCTTCTCGACAGCTGCCGCATACGCTTTCGGATACAGCAGGATTCAGAAAACAGACTCATCATCCGGACCATCGTCAGACTTTCTCTCCGAACCGGAGATCCGGCGCTTGCCGCACAGGGTGCAACACGGATGCTTCAGGCTTTTTTCCGGGAAACAGCAACGGATTTCGGCGCAGATGTATGTTATCTCGAAGAAGCCGCACGCCGCTGCGGTATCACAGTTCCAAGCGCACAGCAATGGCGTGAAATGCTTCGGAATGCCGCATTCGAAATTCTGATAGAATAGCCAAAATCACGGTTTTATCTATTGTATTTTTATGCTGTTTGTGGTATAATCAAAGAGAGTATGCGGAGATTCCGAGCCGGCCGCTCCCTATCCGCACATATCCGCAAAATCATGGTTTCAGGCGCTTTCTGTCTGTACTACCAAAAACAAACCGTTTTCACAAATAAAATCTGTCATATAAAATTCCACATGGCTCTTGCTTTTTTCCTCCGGTTGCGATATAATATATAGTGTATGATTGGGCGAACTATGTACTGCCCATGATTTTATGCTGATTTTATTCACAGGAGGAATAATCTTGACTGATAAAAAGCTGATTTCCGTCATCGTCCCCTGCTATAACGAGCAGGAGGTCCTTCCGTTGTTTTATGCTGAAATTACGAAAATTTCCGCACAAATGACGGACTTACATCCCGAGCTTTCGTTCGAATATCTCTTTATCGACGACGGCTCCAGAGATAAAACCCTGAAAGGTCTTCGTGCACTCGCCAATCAGGACAGCCGTGTACGATACATCTCCTTCTCCCGCAACTTCGGAAAGGAAGCCGGTATTTATGCCGGACTCTCCAACGCAAAAGGTGATTACTGCGTTGTGATGGACGCCGATTTACAGCATCCGCCGAAATTCCTCCCCATCATGTATGAGGCGGTCGCAAGCGGAAAATATGACTGTGCGACAACACGCCGCGTCAGCCGTGACGGCGAATCCAAAGTCCGTTCCTGGTTCGCCCGCCTGTTCTATGCGATCATGAACAAAATCTCCCAGACCGAAATCGTGGACGGTGCACAGGACTTCCGCTTTATGACCCGCCAGATGGTTGACGCCATTCTTTCGATGTCCGAATATAACCGCTTCTCGAAGGGCATCTTCTCATGGGTCGGATTCCGCGTCAAATATCTCGAATATGAGAATGTCGAACGCGCCGCCGGTACAACCGCATGGAGCTTCTGGGGGCTGTTCCGCTACTCGATCGAGGGAATCATCGGCTTCTCTACCTTCCCGCTTTCCGTTCCGCTGTTCCTTGGTGCAGGCGCCTGCCTTGTCGCATTCCTGTTCCTGATTGTTGCACTGATTGTCGGAAAACTGAGCGGCGGTATGATCGCGCTCATTACCCTCGTGCTCCTGTTCAGCGGCCTCCAGTCTATCTGTATCGGACTCGTGGGATTATATCTCTCCAAAACCTATATGGAGGTCAAGCACCGTCCCATCTATATTGCACGGGAAACCGAAGCGAATGCGCCGGATTTTATCGACGATACAGAAGATGAGGAAGCGGAAGAACCGTTCGACAGCATCGACATCGAAATCGACGACAATGATGATGCGGATGCAGATGACTACGATACGGAAACGGACGCTTATGATGAGGAAGATGCCGATTCCGAAGACGACGAAGAATATGATATTTACGACGATTATCAGGATGACTGAGATCGCACGCTGAATTTTAAAAAAAATATTTGCTGTTTCCTTGATAACCAGCATAAAACAAGGAGGATTTTCCGATGTCCCGTACTATTTCCGTTTCCGAAATCGCACAGATCGCTGTCGTTGCCGCAATCTATGCCGTGATGACAATCTGTCTTGCACCGCTTTCCTATGGTGCAGTTCAGGTCCGCCTGTCCGAAGTGCTGATGCTGTTATGCATCTATCGGAAACGATGGTGTGTTTCGCTCATAATCGGCTGTATGATCGCGAATCTGTTTAGCGGTATCGCAGTGGATTTCCTGTTCGGCACAGCCGCAACCTGTATTGCCGCGTTTCTGATGCTCGCCATCAGAAAACCGCTGCCTGCATCCCTGATTCCTGCTGTCATAAACGGTCTGCTGATCGGCGCAGAGCTCCGGCTCTTCGCGGATGTTCCGTTTTTCCTCGGAATGCTGGGCGTTGCCGCCGGCGAGATCATCGCCGTTTCTGTCATCGGACTTCCGATGCTGCGCGCGGCACAAAAATCGGATATCCTCTGCCGGCTGATCGGAATGCCGCGCCGTCCCAGACAGAATTCCGCCGATTCCGTATCATAATCATATGATGCGGCACATCATCCGCTGTTCCGGAAGCTGCCGCCGCTGCGCCTTTGCTCCCATTCATTTTCACGAAAGGATCGTTTGCCTATGGACCGCCGTATGAAGCCGCTGATACTCCTGCTTTTAACGGCATTGCTCTGTCTCACCGTAGAAGTGAACTGGCTCTTTCTTTCGTCCGCAGGTGAAAAATCCGGAGAAGAAGCGGAATTTGTTGCACAGCCGACAGCCTCCTATATCTATTCGGAAAACGGGCTTTGGGGTGTACGAACCGCGAGCGGCCGCCAGATCCTTGCACCCAATTGGTTCCATCTCGAAATGATGGGAAAGGACGTCCTCTCCGCAAAGCGGACGGCGGTCGGTACCTACGGGATGATCCGTCACAACGGCGAGATCATTACCCCCTTTATCTATTCGGATATTACACGTATCCAGGGCAGAAATCTCTGGATCGCAAAGCTTTTTGAGGGGGATACCCCCTATTACCACCTCTATCGCGGCGATGGAACACTCTGGTCGGATACCGCATGGGAAGATTGTTCCTATGAGGAGGGGATGCTGAGTCTCCGCGTCGGAAAAAACACCTGTGAAATGTCCGTTTCCGACGGCTCCTTTGCGCTCAGAAGTCTGCATACCGAACATCCGGTCGGACTCCATAAGCTGACGATGGAGCTGAACGCACAGCAGCTCTCCCGACTCCCCGACCGTATTGTACTCGAACAGCTCGGCGATGCTGCGGCAAAATATCTTACCTATCTTTTTGTAACACCTAAGGTTCAGCCCGATGCGTCCCTGCTGAATACAGAGGATACCTCAGCACTTACCGTATCCTATCTCTATTCGGGCTGTTTCCTCAAAACAGCCAGCGTCCGGAATATCCGTGTCATCGAACAGGACGGCTTCCCACAGTATGAAGTGGAAATGCGCGTGTCCTATCACCGCATGGACAACGGTCATATCACAGATCGCGTCACAACGGTGATGTATCTCACGATTTCTCCGAATGCTGCCGGCGTCTATGGCTATGCGACATTCTATGACCCGCAGACCGCCGCGCTCATCCCCCAGCAGAATCGTCCGTAACCCCAATCCGGACAGCCTCCTGCTGTTTTCCCCCCCTGCGATATCGAAATAACACCGGACGTTTGTCCGGATGATCCATAGAAAGGATTTTTACATATGAAAAAAGTTGCAGTTATCATGGGCAGCGACAGCGATTTTCCTGTCGTAAAAAGTGCAGTCACCGAGCTGAAAAGCTTTGGTGTCCCCTGCGAAGTACACGTCATGAGTGCACACCGTACACCGGCGGAAGCTTCCGAATTTGCAGCGAATGCAAAAGCGAACGGCTTCGGTGCAATCATCTGTGCCGCAGGTATGGCAGCACATCTCGCAGGCGTTGTCGCCGCACATACTACACTCCCTGTCATCGGAATCCCGATGAAATCCGCAGCACTGGAGGGCATGGACGCACTCCTCGCTACGGTGATGATGCCCCCCGGCGTACCCGTTGCCACCGTTGGCATCAACGGTGCGAAAAACGCCGCAATCCTCGCCATCCAGATGCTCGCCGTCTCCGATGACGCACTCGCACAGAAGCTCGATGCCATGAAGCAGAATATGGCTGACGGCGTCAGAGCCAAGGACGCCGCAATGCAGGAACAGATCGCAGCACTCTGAAAGTATGCGATATGCGGCTTTTGTGCCACTTGATTCTTTTCGTCTAATTTTAATTTATGGAGGATGTACCCATGGAAAACATTGTAAAACTGGAACAGCTCTATGAGGGCAAGGCAAAAAAGGTCTATGCGACCAATGATCCCGACTGCGTCATCGTTGACTATAAGGACGATGCAACCGCATTCAACGGCGAGAAAAAAGGTGCAATCGCCGGTAAGGGCATCATTAACAACAAAATGACCAACTATATGTTCGCGATGCTGGAGAAGGAAGGCGTTCCGACCCACCTCGTAAAGGAAATCAGCGACCGTGAAACCATCGTCAAAAAGGTTTCGATCGTTCCGCTTGAGGTCATTGTCAGAAATGTTGCTGCCGGAAGCTTCTCCAAGAGAATGGGCGTCGAGGAAGGTACAAAGCTCCTTTGCCCGATTCTTGAATTCAGCTACAAGAACGATGACCTGGGCGATCCGTTCATCAACGACTACTATGCACTCGCACTCGGCCTTGCAACCAAAGAGGAAATTGATACCATCGCAAACTATGCCTTCAAGGTCAATGCATTCATGGTAGACTTCTTCAAGAAGCTCAATATCGACCTCATCGACTTCAAGATTGAGTTCGGTAAGACCTCCGACGGCACCATTATCCTCGCAGATGAAATCTCCCCCGATACCTGCCGCTTCTGGGACAGCACAACCCATGAAAAACTCGATAAAGACCGCTTCCGCAGAGACATGGGCGGCGTCGAAGAAGCATATCAGGAAATCATGAAGCGACTGATGGGTCAGTAAACGACAGCCCACCCCTCTTTTTCTCATACTCCCAAACACTCTTTTTCAATCGTCAGGAGGAAATTTATGGGCGGTTTATTCGGCGCAGCCTCTCGCGAGGACTGTGTTGCAGATATCTTTTTCGGCACGGACTACCATACCCACCTCGGTGCACGCAGAGGCGGTATGTCCGTTTACAGCAAGGAAGAAGGCTTCCAGCGTGCCATCCATAATATCGAAAATACCCCGTTCCGCACAAAATTTGAATCGGATCTGAACGAAATGCACGGCCATATGGGAATCGGCTGTATCAGCGATACCGACCCCCAGCCCATCATGATCCGTTCCCATTTAGGCAGCTATGCCCTCACCACCGTCGGCAGAATCAATAATACCGAGGCACTTGTCGAGGAAATCTTCCGCTCCGGCGCAAGCCATTTTACGGAAGCTTCCGGAAGCGTCATCAATAATACGGAGCTTGTCGCCGCACTCATCAACCAGTGCGACACAATCCCCGAAGGTATCCGCTATGCACAATCCAGAATCGACGGATCCCTGACGCTGCTGCTGATGACAAAGGACGGTATCTATGCCGCAAGAGATCTCATGGGCAGAACACCCATGATCCTCGGCCATAAGGACGGCGGCTATGTCGCCTGTTTCGAATCGTTCTCCTACATGAACCTCCAGTACCGCTATGTCCGTGATCTCGGTCCGGGCGAAATCGTCTACTTCGATGCGGAACACTGCGAAACCGTCATGCAGCCGAACAAACAGATGAAAATCTGTGCATTCCTTTGGATCTACTACGGATATACAACATCCTGCTATGAGGGTGTGAATGTCGAAGTGATGCGGAACCGCTGCGGCGCACTGCTCGCAAAGCGTGACCGCGATATCGACGCAGACTATGTCGCGGGAATCCCCGATTCCGGAAACGGCCACGCCATCGGCTATGCCAATGAAAGCGGAATCTGTTTCGCAAGACCCTTTATCAAGTATACCCCGACATGGCCCCGCAGCTTTACCCCAAGACTCCAAGCTACCAGAAACCTGATCGCACGGATGAAGCTCATTCCTGTCGAAGGGCTGATTCGTGATAAAAAGCTCCTCTTCCTCGATGATTCAATCGTCAGAGGCACCCAGATGCGCGAAACCGTACAGTTCCTTTATGAAAACGGTGCAAAAGAGGTGCATATCCGCTCCGCTTCCCCACCCAGTATGTTCGGCTGTAAATACCTCAATTTCTCGCGCTCAAAGTCCGAAATGGATCTTATCGCAAGACAGGTAATCCGTGAATTCGACGGCGATGACAGATATCTCGCAGAATACTGTATCGACAATTCCGAACGGTATCAGGCAATGGTCGAGGAAATCCGCAAACGCCTCAACTTCACTTCCCTCAAGTACCATCTCCTCGCGGATGTCAAGGAAGCGGTCGGGATTGATCCCGATATGCTCTGTACCTACTGCTGGACAGGCAAAGAATAAAAATCCCCCACCACACTGACAGATCATGAAAGGATTTATGGAACATGGAACACAAGAACAGCTTCTCTGAAAGCTATAAGAAAGCCGGCGTTGACGTTACCGCAGGCTACCGCTCCGTCGAACTGATGAAACAGCACGTTGCACGGACTGCAACCAGCGGCGTACTCGACGGAATCGGCGGCTTCGGCGGTCTGTTTGCTCCCGATATGAAAGGCATGGAAGAGCCTGTTCTCGTTTCGGGCACCGACGGCGTCGGCACAAAACTCAAAATCGCATTCCTGATGGATAAACACGATACCATCGGTATCGACTGCGTGGCAATGTGCGTCAATGATGTCATCTGCTGCGGTGCAAAGCCGCTCTTTTTCCTCGACTACATCGCCTGCGGAAAGAATTATCCCGAAAAAATCGCAGAAATCGTGAAGGGCGTTTCCGAAGGCTGTGTCCAGTCCGGCTGTGCACTCATCGGCGGCGAAACCGCAGAACATCCCGGTATGATGCCCGATGAGGAATATGACCTCGCAGGCTTTACTGTCGGTATTGTCGATAAAAAGAAAATCCTCCGCGCCGATACCCAGAAGGCCGGTGATGTCCTCATCGCACTTCCCTCCACCGGCGTCCACTCCAATGGCTTCTCCCTCGTCCGCAATGTCTTTACCATCAGCGAGGAAAATCTTGCAAGACAGTTTGCTGACCTCGGAACGACGCTCGGAGACTGTCTCCTTACCCCGACAAGAATCTATGTCAAGTCGATTCTTTCACTCCTCGAAACCGTCAATGTCAAGGCGATTTCTCATATCACAGGCGGCGGATTCTATGAAAATATCCCGCGTTCGCTCCCGACCGGCATTACAGCAAGAATTCCGCGCAGCAATGTCCGGGTTCTCCCGATCTTCGACCTCATCGCACGTACCGGAAATATCCCAGAGCGCGATATGTTCAATACCTTTAACATGGGCGTTGGCATGATCGTTTCGGTCGCTCCGCAGGATGTGGACGCCGCCATCGCAAGCCTCAAGGCAAATGGCGAGGACGCATATGTACTGGGCGAGCTGGTCAACGGCGACGAAGGCGTTATCATCGAATAATTTCCTTTTCAATCCTAGAAAAGAGGTGTGCATATGGAAGACCATCCGCTGATGACCGGCGATGCACTCGGCATCGCAGAAGAAAATTGGCATGACCCGCGTGAGGGTGTGGATATTCCGCGAAAGAAGATTATTGTGCTGGTTTCCGGCGGCGGTACGAATTTACAGGCGCTGATTGATGCCCAGAACCGCGGCGAGCTCGGCGGCGGACGCATTACCTGCGTCATCAGTTCCCGTGCCGATGCGTATGCACTTGTCCGCGCAAAGGAAAATGGCATCCCCACCCGCATTATCCCAAGAAAAGCTTTCGATTCCGTCGAGGATTACAGCAATGCCATGCTCGAAGCTTTCTACGAGGAATTCGCTGACCTCATCGTGCAGGCAGGATTCATGACAATCCTCGATCAGTCGATCTGCCGCGCATATCCGAATAAAATGATGAACGTCCACCCTGCCCTTATCCCAAGCTTCTGCGGAAAAGGCTACTACGGACTCCATGTCCATGAGGCTGCACTCAAAAAGGGTGTAAAGGTCACCGGTGCAACCGTCCACTTCGTCAATGAAATCTGTGACGGCGGTCCCATTATCCTCCAGAAGGCTGTTCCCATCCTCCAGAGCGATACCCCCGAAACCCTCCAGCGCCGTGTCATGGAAGAAGCAGAATGGAAGATTCTCCCCGAAGCAGTCCGGCTGTTCTGTGAGGACAAGCTTTCGGTTTGTGACGGAAAAGTTTATATCTCGGAGGACTGAGCGACAGTTCACTGCTCTCCCTCCCCCCGATCCCCCAAACAATCAATCATTATTCTACGGAGGTCTATTCTTATGGCAATGATTTCTCTTGCACAAGAGCTTGAAAACAACAGCTACCCCGGAAGAGGCATCATCCTCGGCAAATCGGCAAACGGAAAATCTGCTGTCTGCGCATACTTTATCATGGGCAGAAGCGAGAATTCCCGCAACCGCATCTTCGTTCCCGATGGAAACGGTCTCAAAACCCAGGCATATGATGAGAGCAAGTGCACCGACCCTTCCCTCATCATCTATTCGCCGGTTCGTGTCCTCGGAAATAAGACCATCGTGACAAACGGTGACCAGACCGATACGATTTATGACGCACTCGACCACCAGTTTACCTTCGAACAGGGTCTGCGTGCGCGTCAGTTCGAACCGGATGCTCCCAACTATACCCCCCGTATCTCCGGTATCATCCGCTGTGAAAACGGAAGCTTTAACTATGCGCTCTCCATTTTAAAGAGTGCAAACGGCGATCCGTCCTCCTGTCAGCGCTTCACCTTCTCCTACCAGAATCCGATTGCCGGTCAGGGTCACTTCATCCATACCTATGTCGGCGACGGCAATCCGCTTCCGAGCTTTGAGGGCGAGCCGAAGCTTGTCGCAATCCCCGATGATATCGACGGCTTTACAAAACTCCTCTGGAACAGCCTCAACCCCGATAACAAAATCTCCCTCTTTGTCCGTTATATCAATCCGGAGGATGGCAGCGCAGTCAGCAAGATCGTGAACCGCTATGGTGCTGCACCCAAGCAGGACTAATCGCTTCTTTTATCCGCTAAAAACAGAAAGGACTGTTGAATATGGAAACAGAACGTCTTTTAAAATATGGATGTAACCCCAACCAGAAGCCTGCCCGTATCTATATGAACGATGGCAGCGCACTCCCGATTACTGTTCTTTCGGGCAACCCCGGCTATATCAATCTTCTCGATGCCTTCAACGGCTGGCAGCTCGTATCGGAACTGAAGGCTGCAACCGGAATGCCGGCGGCAACCTCCTTTAAGCACGTTTCTCCTGCCGGTGCCGCAATCGGCAGACCGCTTTCCGATACCCTCAAGAAAATCTATTTTGTGGATGATTTCGGCGAGCTTTCTCCGCTTGCCTGCGCATACGCAAGAGCCAGAGGCGCGGACAGAATGTCCTCGTTCGGCGACTGGATTTCCCTCTCCGATGAATGTGACGCAATCACCGCGAAGATTATTGCACGCGAAGTATCCGACGGCGTCATCGCACCTGGCTACTCCGAGGAAGCGCTCGAAATCCTTAAAACAAAGCGCAAGGGTAATTATAATATCGTTCAGATCGACCCCGCCTATCAGCCGGCTGCGATCGAACATAAGGAAGTTTTCGGCATCACCTTTGAACAGGGCAGAAATGACCTCGCAATCAATGAGGAAACCATGCTCTCCAATCTCGTCACCGAAAATAAAGAGATTCCGGAGGACAAGAAATTTGACCTCATCATCTCCCTCATTACCCTCAAATATACCCAGTCCAACTCCGTCTGCTATGTCAAGGACGGTCAGGCAATCGGTATCGGTGCCGGTCAACAGTCCAGAATCCACTGCACCCGCCTCGCCGGCACAAAGGCAGATAACTGGTGGCTCCGTCAGGCACCCCAGGTTCTCAATCTCCCCTTCCGTGATGATATCAAGCGTCCCGACCGCGACAATGCCATCGACCTCTATATCGGGGAAGACTATATGGATATCCTCGCAGACGGCGAATGGGAGCGTGTATTCACCGAAAAGCCCCCTGTCTTCACAAGAGAAGAACGTCAGGCATGGATTGCACAGAATACGGATGTCTGTCTCGGCTCCGACGCATTCTTCCCGTTCCCCGATAATATTGACCGCGCCTACAAGAGCGGCGTCAAGTATATCGTAGAACCGGGCGGCTCAATCCGTGATGACCTCGTCATCGAACAGTGCAATAAGTACGGCATTGCAATGGCATTCTGCGGACTGAGACTGTTCCACCACTAATCCGGATTTTTCTGCACATCTCTTTGCGTCCCCGATATGGATTCTGCGCCGCTTCGGGGATGCAAGGGGCGTGCTGTCCAACGGTTTTTGTCTGGAATTCCATCATTTTGATATGGCGGGATTCCAAATGAAAATCCAATATCATATGATTGAAAGGAATTACCATATCATGAAAGTATTAGTAGTCGGCGGCGGCGGAAGAGAACACGCAATTATTATGAAGCTTGCGGAAAGCAGCCACGTTACAGAGCTTTTCTGTGCACCCGGAAACGGCGGTATCGCAAAATATGCGAAATGCTTCCCCGTAAAGGCAACCGATCTCGAAGGAATGCTGAAGCTCGCAAAAGAACTCGCGGCAGACTGGGTATTTGTCGCACCGGATGATCCGCTTGTCCTCGGAATGGCAGACCTCCTCCGCGAAAACGGCTTCAAGGTCTTTGGCCCCTCCAAGGCTGCTGCAATCATCGAGGGCAGCAAGGTCTTTTCCAAGAACCTGATGAAACAGTATCACATTCCGACTGCCGCATACGAGGTCTTTACAAAGGCGGATGCGGCGATCGAATATATCAAGTCGCAGAATTCCTATCCGACTGTTGTAAAGGCAGACGGCCTCGCCCTTGGAAAAGGCGTGATTATCGCACAGAATGAGCAGGAAGCAATCGACGCCGTACATTCCATCATGGAGGACAAGATTTTCGGTGAAAGCGGCTCCCAGCTTGTAGTCGAGGAGTTCTTAACCGGTCCGGAAGTCTCTGTACTCGCGTTTACGGACGGAAAAACAGTCTGCCCGATGATTTCTTCGATGGATCATAAGCGTGCGCTCGACGGCGACAACGGCAAAAACACCGGCGGTATGGGCACCGTTTCCCCCAACCCCTACTACACCGACACCATCGCAAAACAGTGCATGGACGAGATCTTTATCCCGACAATGCAAGCGATGAACGCCGAAAACCGCAGCTTCCGCGGCTGTCTTTACTTCGGACTGATGCTGACGCCGAACGGCCCGAAGGTCATCGAATATAACTGTCGCTTCGGCGATCCCGAAACACAGGTCGTACTGCCGATGCTCGAAACCGACCTGATGGATATCATGGAAGCCACCGAAAACCAGTCCCTCGATACCCTCCCGATGACATGGAAATCAGGGGCTTGTGCGTGCGTGATCCTCGCAAGCGGCGGCTATCCCGAAAAGTATGAAACCGGAAAGGAAATCTCCGGTCTGGACGCGATGGGTCAGTGTGCAGACGCTTCGGTTTATCACGCCGGTACAAAACTTTCGGAGGATGGAAAGCTCCTCACATCCGGCGGTCGTGTACTCGGTATCACCGCTTCCGGCAATGACTTACAGTCCGCACTCGACAAGGCATATGCCGCAGTCAGAACCGTTTCCTTTGAAGGTGCACATTACCGCACCGATATCGGTCAGCGTGCACTGGCGGCGAAATAAGCGCCATCTATCTCTCTCCCCCCTATCTTTTGATTGGAGGTGTTGCCGTTATGGCTTCCAAATCCGGACAACAGACGAAGAAAACTGCGGACGACAAGCGTTCCGGACATCCGAAATCGCGTGAGGAGATCAAGCATCCTTATACACTTTCCGACTGTATGAAAATGGGACGGACGGGGAATATCCTGTTTGTGGTATTTATTGTCATCTGCCTGATTTATTACTATTCGTTTGCACAAAAGGGAAAATTTCTGATTCCGTTCGAAGTCGTTGCATACGGCGTCGAGCTGATGGGATTCGCATTCTTTTCGATCGGCGTGATCTGGCTGGATAAGCTGGTACGCGCAAGGGCTGTTATGAAGGTGCTGCTGCTGGTCTATATCACCGTCGAGGTCATCCTCATGCTCCTCGAATTCCAGTTCATCTTCCCCGAATCCTATAACGGACTTTCACTCCCGCTTACGATTATCCATTCCATTTTCTCTGCCGGTGTGGCATTTTCTCTGCTGTCGCTTGACCCGTCCAATAAGAAAATGGAGATCTTTGTGATCATCACCTGTTCTCTCATGCTCGCGGGAATGCTGTTCGGACTCGCCGGCTACCGCGTATACGCGAGTATTCTCGTGAACGCATTCGCCTATATCTTCTTTTTCAGCGCAATGCTCCATCAGCTCCGGCTGGATGAACTCGATATCGACTGCTACGGCGATAAGGCCAGAGTCTCTACCTTCGATTCCACCATGTTCGCCGATTCTCCGCTGATGGTGGAAAAGCCGAAAAAAGAAAAGGAATCCCTCAAAAAGAAATTTTCCCGTCTGCGCGACCATATGACATCGGATGAACGTATCATCCTGACCGACCGCGATGAGAAATTTGAATATGAATTCGGCGTTGATGATAACGACGATGCCGAATATGAGGACGGCGATGAGGCATGAACCCCAGACTCCCCTTTTTACAGGAAAAAACTGCCGCGCTGACAACTTCGCCCGGCGTCTATATCATGAAAGACCGACAGGGGAAAATCCTCTATATCGGAAAAGCCAAGAATCTTCGGAATCGTGTGACAAGCTATTTTCGTGACCACCCCGACCATACCGTCAAAACCGCAAAAATGGTCTCACAGGTCTATGACTACGATTTTATCGTCACCGCCTCCGAATATGAAGCACTCGTCCTCGAATGCTCCCTCATCAAACAGCATCAGCCACCCTATAATATCCTCCTCAAGGATGATAAGGGGTACCACTATATCCGGATCTCCAAAGGTGCATTCCCACGAATTACTGCGGAGGTCAATACCGATGCACCGGGCGAATATCTCGGCCCGTATATGAGCGGGTTTGCCACAAAACAAACGGTGAATACCGTCAACCGGATGTTCCAGCTTCCGACCTGCGGCAAGCCATTCCCCGAAAGCTTCGGGAAACATCGCCCCTGTCTCAATTACCATATCGGACAATGCATGGGCGTCTGCCGCGGAAAAATATCTGCCGGCGTCTATTCCGAGGCAGTTGCGGACGCTGTCCGCTTCATCAGAAACGGCGGGGATAAAACAATTCCGCTCCTCGAACAGCGGATGGAGGAGGCTGCTGAACAGCTCAATTTCGAAGAAGCTGCAAGACTGCGCGACCGGATTCGTGCCATACGGAAGGCCGGCGAGCATCAGGATATTCTGGATGCTGTCCGCGTCGATACCGATGTCATCGGCATCGCGTCTTCCGGTGTACTGACCTGTATTACGGTACTCATCTACCGCGACGGAAGACTGTATGACCAGTCAGGATTCTGTATCTCCGCGGACGCACTCTCCGATTCTCCGCTGGATGATTTTCTCCCCCAGTATTACAGCTCCAAATCCGGACGGGATATCCCGAAAACAATCCTGACGGAAACCGCACCCTCAGAACCTGAACTGCTGACCGATCTTTTGGTAAAGCGCGCCGACCACCCCGTTTCCCTCGAACAGCCCCAGAAGGGTCTGCGCCGCAGACTCGTTCAGATGGCAAAACAAAATGCACTCGAAAAGCTGTCGATGCGCTCGGGAAAAACAACCGGAAAAGATCTTCTTGCTGTCGAAGAACTCGGACGCGTCCTCGGTCTTCCGAAACCGCCGATGCGGATCGAAGCCTACGACATCTCAAACCTCTCCTCGGCTGCCATGGTCGCCGGAATGGTTGTTTTTGAATCGGGAAAGCCGCTGAAATCAGCATACCGCCGCTTCTCCATCAAAGAACTGAGTCTCCAGAATGACTACGCCTCTATGCAGGAGGTCATCCGGCGGCGGCTTCAGGAATATCAACAAGCAATGGACGAACCATCCGAAACTGTACGTGCGGTCAACGCCTTTGCTGTGCTGCCCGACCTCATCCTCCTCGACGGCGGTAAAGGTCATGTCGCAGCAATCCAGCCGATTTTAGAGGAATTCGGACTCCCGATTCCCCTCTATGGCATGGTCAAAGACCAGAAACACCGTACCCGTGCGGTCGCGACCAACGGCGGCGAAATCGCACTCCGCGATAAACAGGCAGCGTTTGCGCTCCTTACCCGTATTCAGGATGAGGTCCACCGCTTCGCCATCACCTATATGAAAACCAAACACTCCAAAAACGCCTATTCCCTTACGCTCACAAAAGTCAAGGGGATTGGCGAGAAAAAAGCAAGGAAGCTTCTCCTTGCCTATAAAACACGGGCACAGCTCAAAGCAGCCTCAGTCGAAGAACTCGCGAAAACTGCGGCTGTATCACCCGAAACTGCGGCAGAACTCCATCGCCTGATTGCGGAGCTGCCCGATGACGGATCACCTTCATAATCAATCTTTCGTAAGGGGGCATGAACATGGAACCGTTGAAACTGAAAGCGGCTTTTCAGGACTATATCTGGGGCGGAACCCGTCTGCGTGACGAATTCGGAAAGCCCTGTGATTTCGACCGCATCGCGGAAAGCTGGGAGCTTTCCTGCCACAAAAATGGCCTGACCACAATTATGAATGGCGTCAATAAGGGAATGACACTCAAGCAATACCTCGAACAGGACTGGAATCAGCTCGTCGGTGCAGGTGCCGCCGGGTATTCAACCTTCCCTGTCCTCATTAAGCTCATTGATGCCTGTCAGGATCTCAGTATTCAGGTGCATCCCGACGACCGCTATGCAAGAGAGCATGAAAACGGCGAGCTCGGAAAAACTGAATGCTGGTATGTACTCGACTGCGAAGAAGGTGCCGCACTCGTCTACGGCTTTAACCGTGAACTCACAAAAGAAGAATTCCGTGCACGCATCAAGGACGGCACGCTCCTCGATTATGTCCGGCTGATGCCGGTGCATAAGGGAGATGTCTTCTGTATCGAAGCCGGAACCCTCCATGCCATCGGTGCAGGCATTCTGATTGCCGAAATCCAGCAAAACTCTGACCTCACATACCGCGTCTATGACTATAACCGGACCGGCGCGGACGGAAAGCCCAGAGAACTGCATATCGACAAGGCTGTGGATGTCACGAAAACCTGGGCGCCGCCTCCGAGAATGAAGCGTCCGCCGCTCCGATATGACGGCTATTCCTCAACGGTAATTGCCGACTGTCCGTACTTTACAACATGGGAACTCTGTATTCAGGGCGAGGCTGCGTTCCAGGCAAGCCAGGGCGTTTCCTATACCCATCTGCTTGTGACAGACGGCGAAGGCGTGCTGATTTATGAGGATGGCGTGATGATGCCGCTCACAAAGGGCGATTCTGTATTCTTACCTGCAAATTTCGGCAGCTATGCGCTGAGAAGTAATGGCTGTACCATTCTCTCGACACGTACAATGCCGCGAAATTAAATTCTTTGAACCACAAAAAGGAGAACTGTATATGAAGTATTATGTCGGTATTGACCTCGGCGGCACCAATATTGTTGCCGGCGTCGTGGATGAAAACTACAACATCCTTACCAAAGCTTCCCGCAAAACCAACTGTCCGCGTCCGGCAGATCAAATCGCAGCCGATATGGCAGGCGCTGCACTCGACGCCATCGCACAGGCAAATCTCAAGCCCGAAGACTGCGAATGGATCGGCATCGGTACGCCCGGTATTGCCAATTCCGAAACCGGTATCATCGAGTATTCCAATAACCTCGGTTTTGTCAATGTCCCGATGGTCAAGTGGATTTCCGAACAGACCGGTATTCCTGCTTTTATCGAAAATGACGCAAATGCTGCGGCTTACGGCGAATATGTCGCAGGTGCCGCAATGGGTGCGAAGAACGCTGTCTGTATCACACTCGGAACCGGCGTCGGCGGCGGTATTATCATCAACGGCAGAATCTATGACGGCTCGAATTTCGCCGGCGCAGAACTCGGCCATACTGTCATGAACATCGACGGCCCCCAGTGTACCTGCGGCAGAAAGGGCTGTTTCGAGGTATATTCCTCGGCAACCGGTCTCGTCCGCATGACCAGAGAGGCGATGGAACAGCATCCCGAAAGCCTGATGCACAAGATGGCGGAGGAACAGGGCAAGGTTTCTGCCCGTACTGCATTTGACTGTATGCGTCAGGGTGATGCTGCGGCAAAGGAAGTCGTTGATTTCTATATCCGCTGTCTCGCGGCAGGTATCACCAATACCATCAATATCTTCCAGCCCGATATTCTCTGTATCGGCGGCGGCGTCTGCAACGAAGGCGACGCACTCCTCCTTCCTGTGAAGGCACTTGTCGCAAAAGAAGTCTATACCCGTAATTCCGAGAAGAATACGGATATCGTCATCGCAAAGCTCGGCAATGACGCCGGTATCATCGGTGCGGCATTCCTCGGTAAGGCGATGGAAGCATAATTTCTCCCGATGGATGTTACATAAAGCATGAAAAAGCCCGTATGCAGATTCTGCATACGGGCTTTTTGTATCAGGATTGGATGGTAAATTCAGCATATTGGAGCACCTGCTCGGAATCGCCGCCGCACTGACGAGCCATCCGGAAAATCGTTTCATCCTGCCATGATTCTCCTTTGTCAGTTGGTTGTCGTCATATATCCGTAATCCTGCGGAATGTTCTCGGAATCCGACAGTGCCAGCCGCTCCATGACAGTGAAGTTCGTCATATCCACACTCATCAGATTGCTCGGCGTCAGCAGATACAGACAGCTGTCAATCGAGATACAGCGGGTTGCGGGCTGCCAGTCCTTGTTCGTAAAGCGTGTGACAGCCAGCCGCTCGAAGCATCCCAGTTCCTCGCTGAATCGGAAGAATTCATACCCCCATGCAGTATCCTGCTGGGCATAATCATTTCTCCACACCGGTACGCCGATCAGGTTGTTTTCCGCGTCCAGATAGAGTGCCTTATAATCGGCGACTGCCGGAGAATAGATCGCGGACATTCCTGTCGGGTCTACCCAGATATAGTTGTCCAGCATGACCATTTTACCGTCTGCTGTCGTATCATACATCATCAGCTTCAGTCCGTTTCCAAAGTCTCCGCTTTCCACACCAAAGCTCAGCAGATGGCCGTTCCAGGGGTAGAGGAAGGTGCTGTAACCCGATACCTTATAGCCATCGTCAATCCGCAGATCCGAGGGGGTAGAAATGTCGATGCTGAAGAGCGGGTCGGTCTGGTAGAATGTCACGACATAGGCGCGGTCATCCGTATAATTGACTGCCTTGAGCTGTTCGCCCTCCGCGAAATCCACCGTATCGAGCTGTGTCATACTCAGGTCAAAGCTCGTCAGATAATTGGTCTGGCGGCCGTTTGACTTGCCCCAGCCATTGGACGCGACAAAGAATGCTTCTCCCTTTTCATACATCGCGTACTGATTCAGCAGATTTCCCGTCACTTCTCCGACGCCGATCGGCACAATCTCATCATTCAGATAGGATATGCGTGTAATTCTCGTGGTATCGTTCATATACGATGCGAGATAGAGGGAACGTCTGCTCATATAGATATGTGCGGTCGTGCCGGCAAACGCCGTGCTGGCCTTTACCTCGCCCTTGGAAAGATCAATCGCACCCAGCACCGTATAAGCGAGCTGATGGGGGTGCTCGCCCCAGTCGTCCGGAATCATGATATCATCCGCCGCGACATAGCTTTCGGAATCTGCGCCGCAGCAGGGGACATAGGCGGAAAGATCATCTTCCTTTATATTCGTCCGGAGGTTTTTTGCGGTACTGGTGACAAGATACATCGTTCCGTCCAGCACTCTCGTCGCTGTTACACTGCCGTCCTGATAGAGAACATTTTTCTGGGTCGGGATACCGGTTCCCGCATCCGGCGCATATGTCACAACAGCAGTTTTCGCCTCTGCCGTATATGACGCGCAGTTATAGATCACAATGGCATTCCCATCGACCAGATACAATTCTCTTGCAGAATATCCGCCGTTTGGAAATGCTTCGTCGAGTGCCGGCGGCTGAACGGTGACAGGCTCGCTGAAATCACCCTGATCGACCGCGATATACAGAAGCTTCTCGTTCACAAGATAATAGATCGCTTCGCCGTCCGTCTTGACACAGTCCGCTTCGGCAATCCCCTCGACCTGAGAAAGCGTATCGGAATACTTGTGCACCATACCATTCGATGTGGATTCCGCAGAGGTGACCGTATCCTCCGCCACCGCGCCATCCGTCATCATATCGCCGTTCATCGCGCCGTTAAAATTCTCAAAATCGCCTGCCGGACTGGTTTCGAGGGGCATCGCAGCATCGGTACTGTTTTCAAGCTTTGCGCCGAACAATCCGCGAAAACCGCCGGTATAATCATAACGATTATGGGTACGGATATATTCGCTTTCCTTGGCAAGATGCATGACCTGCTGATAGAGATCGTGATAGCTTCCGGCATCTTCCATAAAGCATTTTTCTGCAACCATCGGATCTTCGCCGTCACGCTGCATAGCGGCAGATACGCCGACCACCAGCATCATGCACGCACAGAGTGCTGCGATCGCACGGATTTCTGTTTTCTTCGAAATCCGGATTCCGCTTCGTTTTTCCTGATGCAGCCGCGCTGTCATCTGTTCGGGCAGCAGCGACTCCGGAATGTCATCGGATGTCATCTGTTCTTTGAGCACTGCATCCAGCTTTTCATCGGTATCTAAGATATCATCATAACGCATATTCTTCCCTCCCTGTTTGTGGGTCGCTCAGCGCTTCCCGAAGCTTTGCACGAATTCGGGTGAGGCGCGTCCGCACCGCACCATCTGTACTTCCGATCATTTCCGCAAGTTCACGGCTCTGATAGCCGCCGAGCACCTGCATCGAAATCAGCAGCCGATCCTCATCCGTGAGCGTCTGCATTGCCGCATGGACTTCGGGCTTGGCAAATCCGAATTCATAAGACGGGCTGTTGGATTCATCCAGCGCGGCAGTCGGTTTTGCATATTCCCGCTGTTTCCGCTTAATTTTCGCGGCGAGAATCCGGAACATCCATGCGCGGAAGGCTGCTTCATCCCGAAGCTTCCCGATGGTACGGAAGGCGTCAAGGACTGCGTCGCTGACAGCGTCCGCTGCGTCCTCCGGAGAACGCAGGGATGCGCGTGCGATCTGAAACAGCTCCCGATATATTGTCGCATACAGTCTGCCGAATGCGTCAGCGTCCCCTTTTCGGGCTGCCTTCACATCGGCTGTAAACTGTTCCGAAGCTATCTTTGCCATAAAATCACCTCTGTTCGAATATTCGATTCATGCATCCTTGGCATGGAAACCGGTTTCTGTATATATGGTGTACGGTGGGGGGAAGAATGTGACACCGCAATCTCAATTTTGTAATATCCTACAAAAACAAGCCGATTCGATTGTATAGGATGCCGGCGGTTATTTTGCGTCCCGCTCCAACACGGCGAATGCCTCTTTCAGGTTCGATACCCCCTCCAGCTTCATCTGATACCGCTGTGTCTGAAGGGTTTTGAGAGTCTGTTTCGGGAGGATGCAGCGTGTAAAGCCGAGGCGTTCCGCTTCCTGAATCCGCTGTGCGGCATTCGCAACACTCCGTACTTCACCGCCTAAGCCCACTTCGCCGAATGCCACCACGGTTTCACCGATCGGCTTATCCATCAGCGAGGAATAGAGCGTCAATGCAACCGCCAGGTCGCCTGCCGGTTCATCCAGTCGGAATCCGCCGACAATATTCAGATAGACATCCAGCGCACCGAAAAACAACCCCATGCGCTTTTCCAGTACCGCCAGCAGAATATAGACACGATTATAATCAAAGCCTGTGGCAGTTCTGCGCGGTGAGGAGAGCGTACTTTTTGAAACAAGCGCCTGAATCTCCGCAAGAATCGGTCTGCTTCCCTCCATCATGCAGCAGACGCAGGTACCTGATACGCCGAGCGGTCTGCCCTCCAGCAGCATTGCCGAGGGGTTCTCAACCTCCGAGAGTCCGCTGTCGTTCATCTCAAACACGCCGATTTCATTGGTAGAACCGAATCTGTTCTTGACCGCGCGGAGAATGCGGCAGCTCTGGTAGCGGTCACCCTCGAAGATCAACACCGCGTCTACGATATGCTCCATCACCTTCGGGCCGGCAATCGAACCTTCCTTTGTGACATGGCCGACCAGCAGCATCGGAATTTCCTTTGCTTTTGCGGTCTGGAGAAAAAGACTTGTACACTCCCTGACCTGCGGCACAGAGCCTGCGCCGGAAGATAAGCCCGAAAGATGCATCGTCTGGATCGAGTCGATAATGACAACATCCGGTTCGGTGGAGAGGATTGTTTCACAAATCGCGTCTGCGTCCGTCACCGTCAGCAGATACAGATTTTCCGTATCGACATGAAGACGCTCCGCACGCAGTTTAATCTGACGCGCCGATTCCTCTCCCGATACATAGAGCACCGAATGCTCCTGACCGAGATGCTGACAGATCTGGAGCAGCAGCGTACTTTTTCCGATTCCCGGTTCGCCGCCGAGCAGCACCACGGAACCTTTCACCAGTCCGCCGCCCAATACCCGATTCAGCTCGCTCATTCCCGTATCATAACGGATATCATCATCGGTTCCGATTTCAGAAAGCTCCCGGATCCGTTCGGAAAGATCTGCACCCTGACGGCTGATTCCGCCAGCGGCAGAGACCGCTGCCGTGGGCGCAGGCATCGCCTCCTCAATCGTATTCCATGCGCCGCAGTTCACACAGCGTCCGTTCCATTTCGGATACTGTGCACCGCACGCCATACATTCATAATGAATCTTCGCTTTTGCCATCCAAATCTCTGCCTTTCCTGCTGCGAATCTGCTAAAAAAGCCGGTATCTGCCAAACGGCATCAATACCGGCTTTCTATCAGCATATAATAGAAGGGAATTTCAACTTGATATTACCGAAGAAATATCATCAGAAAATAACCCAGGAACATGACCGCGACCATCGCCAGCACAAGCACGCGCATGAACATCGGTTTCTTGGAATCAGACTTTTTTCTTTGTTTTGCACTCGCACGCTGCTGTGCACGGTTTGCGCCGACATTTCCGACCGCAACCTTTTTTCCGCTGGGCGTAGATTTCATAGGGGTAAGCGCCTCCTTCATCCGGCTGAATAACGAAAAGCCCACTCGAACTGATTCGCTCGGAGTGGGGGGGTGGCTGCATCGGAATTCCCGTGCCGATGCATCATTCGTCAAAAAAATGGGAATGCCGGTGGCGGGGGTCGAACCCGCACGGTATCGCTACCACTGGATTTTGAGTCCAGCACGTCTGCCAATTCCATCACACCGGCGTATAAATTATTATATCACAAGCCGCACTGTTTGTCAAGAATATTTCGTTTCAAAATCCATTTCCGGGAGTTGTTTTTTCAGGCAGGGAAACTGTTTTCGGAATTTGTTGTGCATAATACATAAATTTCAAACAAAATCCGGCAGATAGTTTTCTATCTGTTTGCGTGAAATTCTCGAAAAAGTTATTGACCTTTTGGGCGTAACAAGTTATACTATAAACGATGCGCGGCACATTCATCTTCTGCGCACAATAGCCTTTTTGAAAGGAGTGCCAACTATGATTTTTGATAAGATCAAGGAGATCATTCTCGATCAGCTGGATGTCGATGAGGACGAAATCACAATGGATGCCGATATCCTCGAAGACCTGAACGCAGATTCTCTGGATGTTGTTTTACTGATGAAGACAATTTCCGAGGAATTTGAAATGGCTGTGCCGGATGATGCGGTTGACAGCATCAAGACTGTCGGTGATGTGGTAGACTACATCGAGAATTATCAGTAATCCGCAAACGGACTTCTCACAGGGTATTGTGGGGAGTCTGTTTTTATTTTTCGGAATCATAAAGCGAAAATAACCAAGGGGGCGAGTTGCGCACGTTGCTTGAACACTCCCTTACTTTCATTCTCCTCATTCTTTTTATATCCGTAAACGAAACAAGGGGGACACCCATAGGGAAGGGGGAGACGTGAGAACGAAGTTCGAACACTCCCCCTTATCTTTGGTTGTCCCCTTTCTTCTTATATCCGAATAAAGATCAAGGGGGACACCCATAGGGGAGGAAAGAGCGCTCCCGCGCATTCTCTCCTCCCCTTCAGGGTTTCCCCCTTGTACCCCCTTCCAACTCATCCCCTCCTCTCTTATGCTGCACCTTATCAGAACGCACTTACTTACAAGCACCGCGCCCCATACAGAACATCAATCATCTGCACGCAAATTATTTCAACCATTTTTATCGTAAGAGCACGCCTCTAGAGGGGGGATGGGTAACGGAAAGGGGTTTGAAAGGGGAAAACCATAGGGTAAGGGGGAGACGTGAGAGCGGTGCTCGAACACTCCCCCCTTGCCCTTGGTTTGCCCCTTTCGTTTTATCCCAGCACGAAAACAATGCTAGGAAGATAAACATAAGAATACAGAAAAAATATTGTCGGGGTCTGGGGCAGCGCCCCATTATCGTTCTGCGGGAATTTCTTCCTCCAGCGCACGCTCCTCACAGTATTCACATACCATATGACCGCTCTCCATCAGGAATGGATGCGGAAGATAGTGCTCGTGGGTCGCAACGCATTTCGGGTTCACGCACCGCAGTCCGGTACACTGTTCGCCGTGCAGCAGCTCCGGAACATCCTTCATCTCCAGCATGGTCAGAATCAATGCCATTCGGATATACATACCATATTTCGCCTGTTTAAAATAGAGTGCTCTGTCGTCGTCATCGACCGCCGCCTCGATTTCATCCACTCTCGGAAGCGGATGCAGTACAGCAAGATCCGCTTTTGCGTGCGCCATCTTTTCGGGCGTCAGCCGATAGATATCCTTTTGTGCAAGATATTCCGCCTCAGAGGGAAAGCGTTCCCGCTGAATCCGTGTCATATAGAGCACATCCAGTTCACCGATTGCATGATCGAGCGAGGTTTCTTCTGTATACGAACAGCCGTGCTGCTCCAGAATCTTGATAATATACTCCGGAATCCGAAGCTCCGGCGTTGAGATCAGCACAAAGCGGTTATTCGGATAGCAGGAAAGTGCTTTACAGAGCGAATGCACAGTTCTTCCGTACAGCAAATCTCCGCAAAGACCGATGGTGAGATGATCGAGCCGTCCCTTCTCCATACGGAGCGTCATCAGGTCGGTCAGTGTTTGTGTCGGATGGAGATGGCCGCCGTCACCCGCATTGATGACCGGACAATCCGCGGAGAGTGCGGAGGCTTTCGCGGCACCTGCCATCGGATGACGGATAATCAGGATATCGGAATACGAGCTGACAACCTTTGTCGTATCCTTCAGATTCTCGCCCTTCGAAACCGAGGAACTCATCGGATTATCAAAACCGATGATACTTCCGCCGAGACGGATCATCGCGGACTGGAAGCTCATCTGTGTACGGGTGGACGGTTCATAAAACAGCGTTGCCATAATCTTTCCGGCACACGCCTGCACATAACGCTGGGGGTGGGCATAGATTTCCGCGCCGAGCTTCATCAGCTTATTCCACCACTCTACCGGATAATCATTCAGGTCAATAAAATGCGGATACTTCTTTTCCATACAAAACGTCCTTTCAAATACACGGATCATAGATGCAGCATTCCTTATCTGCTGGGGACATAAAATTCTTTCCGTTCTATTATACTACGTTTCCGCTTGTTTGGCAAGAGGGCTTTCGGGGAAATTTTCATGCAGAATCCCTCTCAGGAACCACCCGTTCGGGGCGCTGGTTCCGGAGAGGGATTTTGGTAAGATTCAGTCCTGATAGACAGATGTGATACCGAGATATTCCTCCAGCGTCTTGCCGCTGCGGTATACCTTTTCGGCAAGCTCTGTACCGAGATAGCGGATATGCCACGGCTCATACTTATAGCCTGTGATATGTTCCTTGCCCTTCGGATAGCGGATGATAAAGCCGTATTTCCAGCAGTTATCTGCCAGCCATTTCGCTTCGGGCGTATTCGCAAAGCTGTCGCTTGCCTTATTGATATCAAACGCCAGTCCGGTCTGATGCTCGGAATGGCCCGGCCGCGCAGAATAGGTGTCGGCTTTTGCCTTTCCGTCGCGCTTGACATATTTATCGTAGAGGGTTTTCTGTAGTGCGTAAGAACGAAAGCCTGAGCAGATGCTCAGGCTTTTTCCGTCTTTTTTTGCAGCTGCCTGCATCGTATTGAAAGCAGCTTGTGCGGCGCTGTCCACGCCGGGATTATAGTCCGCGGGCAAGCCATAGGTTTTATTGGCAATCAGGATGCCCTGTACATAAGTCAGACCGTCTGCATTTGCAGCATTGGTCGTAGTTGTAGTGGTCGTGGACGAGGACAGTGCAGAGGTGGTCGTAGTGGTCGTGGTTGCAGCAGTCGTAGTGGTTGTTGTTGTGGTGGTAGAAGCACCGGGAACGGTTACAGAGACTTCTGCATATACATTCGGGTTATTGACGGAAGTGACGCGGATGGTGCAGGTTCCGGGTGCGACTGCGGTGATATTGCCGAGCCAGTCTACCTTTGCAACCTTATCGTCGGTGGATGTCCATTTTTCGGACTTATCATTCGCATCCGCAGGGAACATTGTTACGATCGGCATTTTCTTTTCGCCTACTTTCAGGGTGACGGAATAGAAGGTAAGCTCGATGCCGGTGACAGAACCTTCGGGAAGCGGCTGTGTTGTCGTTTCCATCGTGGTCGTTTCGGTGGTGGTGGTGGTCGTAGTCGTTTCGGTGACAAAGACCACACCCTCGCCGGTTACGGTCAGCGAAAAGACCTGACTCTTGCCGTCGGGGGACTGTGCGACAATTGTCGTCGAGCCTGCGGCTGTTGCAGTCAGAAGATGGGTTTCATCAATCACCGCGATGGATTCGTCATAAATCTGGCAGGTAAAATCCGTACCGATCACCGTTTCCAGTGTCCGTACCTCACCGACTTTCATGGTAATCGAGCCGGTCGGGGGAACGGTATCCTTTCCGTCCATAATCAGCTTATATGCACCAAACGCAAGGCCTGCGATGGAAAGCAGCAGCACTAAAACCATGATGAACGAGATACCGGAAGAAGATTTCTGTTCCTTTGCTTTGCTCATGAGATTTCATCCTTTCTATTTTTCCTGAAGCGCCGGCAATCGGGCGGCTCAGGATATTCCGTATTCTATTATATCACATATTTTTCAATTTGTCACTAGGTAACGAAAAATTTTTTCAACTTATCACACTTGAAAGCTTGAACACTTTAATTCGTTAAATTGTCCAAAATCGCCGGCATCGGTTTTATGCAAGATTGGGATATTTGACACTTGATTTTTCGCCGCGGCTGTGGTATCATAATAACAGAATTCGGAAGAAAGGAGTCCGTACAAAATGTTTCATATGAATGCGAAGTTTTTTGCAACCGAATACTTTTATTATGGCTTTTTCTTTTTTAAAGATGAGGTCTCTTTCGGTTTGTCTGGAACAACGCACGAAGTTCAGTGAAATCTGTTTTGCGGCTCACGCATCCGGAAATTTCATTTCGATACCAACGCGCTCACAGTCAAACCGGCTGTGAGCGTTTTTTCGTATCACAAAACTGATGCATACCGAAAGGAAGGAATTACGCATGATCGTTGTTCTCAAACAAAACCCCAATGAAGCCCAGCTCGCAAGCCTGATGGACTGGCTTGCGGAAAAACAGATTGATGTCCACAAGAGCGTCGGTACCTCTCATACCATCTTAGGACTGGTAGGCGATACTGCCGCGATCGACACAGACCTCATTTCTGCACTCGATATCGTAGAGGATGTCAAGCGTGTACAAGAACCCTATAAGCACGCAAACCGGAAATTCCATCCCGATCCGACAATCATTCCGGTCGGCAATACCACAATCGGCGGCGGAAGTCTGACGCTGATGGCAGGCCCCTGCTCGGTCGAAAGCGAAGAACAGATCGTTGCCATCGCAAAACAGGTCAAGGCAAGCGGTGCAACCATCCTCCGCGGCGGCGCATACAAGCCCCGTACCTCCCCCTACTCCTTCCAGGGTATGGGAACCCGCGGACTTGAGCTTTTAAAGGTTGCACGCGAAGAAACCGGTCTTCCGATTGTAACGGAAATTATGGACGCTTCCCAGCTTCCGGAATTCGCCGATGTCGATCTGATTCAGGTCGGTGCAAGAAATATGCAGAACTTCGATCTCCTGAAACGCCTCGGAAGACAGGAAAAGCCTGTACTCCTCAAGCGCGGACTCTGTGCAACCTATGAGGAATGGCTGATGAGCGCGGAATATATCATGGCCGGCGGCAACCACAATGTCATTCTCTGTGAGCGCGGCATCCGCACCTTCGAAACCTATACAAGAAATACACTCGATATCGGTGCAGTACCGGTGCTCCGCCGTCTGACCCATATCCCGATTATCATTGACCCCAGCCACGCCGCAGGAAAAGCATGGCTCGTACCGCAGACGGCGCCTGCCGCCGTCACAGCAGGCGCGGACGGTCTCATCATCGAAGTCCACAACGATCCTGCACACGCGGTATGTGACGGGCCGCAGTCAATTCGCCCCGAAAGCTTTGATGCGCTCGCGAAACACCTCTATGCGCTTCATGACTTCCTCGCTTCCCACCCTGCACCCACACTCGTATAACCATCCATACAGATTGGAGCATCGTGATTATGAAAATTGCAGTAATCGGTCTTGGGCTGATCGGCGGCTCATTCGCAAAAGCCACGAAACAGCGCACTTCTCATGAGATATATGGATTTGACCTTGACCACGAGGTTCAGCTCCTCGCAAGACTCTCCGGCGCAATGGACGCACCGCTGACAGACGAACTGATTCCGGAGTGTGACCTCGTACTGATCGCACTCCGCCCCGGTGCCGCAGAGGAATGGGCAATCGCACACCGTACCCAGCTCGGCAGCGGAAACTGTCTCGTCGTCGATATCTGCGGCGTGAAGCGCGGAATCTGCGAACGGATGGGCCGGCTCGCAAAGGACAATGGCTTCCGTTATATCGGCGGCCACCCCATGGCAGGCAAAGAGGTCGGCGGCTTCGTCAATTCTTCGGAAAATCTCTTTGACGGCGCATCCATGATTCTCACACCCGATGAGACAGTGGACATGAAAACGCTGGAGATGCTGAAAAATTATATGCTGGACATCGGTTTTTCGGGGCTGACCTTTTCGACACCCGCCGACCATGACCGGATCATCGCCTACACCTCACAGCTTGCACATATCGTTTCCGGCGCATACGTTAAGTCACAGACTGCACAGGAACGGCGTGGTTTTTCCGCCGGAAGCTTCCGCGATATGACCCGTGTCGCGCGTCTGGATGAGAATATGTGGACAGAGCTTATGCTCGAAAATACGGACTATTTAACGGATGAACTCCGGACGCTCATCCGCAATTTACAGGAATATCTTGACGCCATCGAAGCCAAAGATGCCGATGCGCTCAGAGAATGTCTGCGTGCCGGTAAAATCGCAAAAGCCGGCGCCGGCGGAAACTGATTCGGAAAGGAGCAGAGCGTATGCCAAGCTTAAATCTGTCGCTGGAGGATGGACAGTCCTACCCGATTCAAATCGAACGCGGCTTATTAAAAAACTGCGGCACCGCGATTTCATCCCTCGTACCGCCCTGTCATGTCATGCTGGTATCGGATGAAAATGTCGCACCACTCTACCTTGAAACCGCCGCAGAATCATTAAAATCAGCCGGATTTACCGTGCACAAAAAGATCTTTCCGGCAGGAGAGCCGACCAAATCACTGCCTGTGCTGGGGGAACTGCTGGAGGCGATGGCGGATGCCCGTCTCACACGGACAGATCTCGCGGTATCTCTCGGCGGCGGCATCATTGGTGACCTGACCGGATTCGCCGCCGGCTGCTATCTCCGCGGCATCCGCTTCGTCCAGATCCCGACAACCCTTCTCGCAGCTGTCGATGCGTCCGTCGGCGGAAAAACCGCAATCAATCTTCCGCAGGGCAAAAATCTGGCTGGTCTTTTCCATCAACCAAGCGCAGTCCTTTGCGATCCCGATACGATGGGAACGCTGACGCCGCTTTGCAGAGCAGATGGCGCGGCGGAAGCAATCAAAACAGGAATCCTCGGTGATACGTCACTTTTCGAGTTGTTCGAATCCGAAGACCGAACCGCGGCAGATACCGATTATACTGAAATTATCGCGAAATCTGTGGCATACAAGGCAAAGATTGTTTCGGAGGATCCGACAGAAAAGGGTGTCCGAAAGCTCCTGAATCTCGGTCATACGCCTGCGCACGCAATAGAAATTCTCAGCAGCTTCGAGATTTCTCATGGTCATGCAGTTGGAATCGGAATTGCGATGATGACCCGTGCAGCGAAAAAAGTAGGAATCATCAAAAATTGCGATGCTGAGCGGATTCTCGATACCCTCCGCCGCAACAATCTGCCGATCGACTGCCCATTTTCTGCGAAAGAGATGGCGGAGATCGCGCAGAGCGATAAAAAAGCCGCGAATACGTCGATTACAGTGATTCTCCCGGAAGAAATCGGGAAGTGTCGAATGGAAAAAATCCCGCGCACCGAGCTTGAACAGCTCTTCCAAGACGGATTGGAGGGCTGAAAATGACCGTTACCTGTACGCCTTCGAAGCTTCATGGAACGCTCGGAATCCTTCCGTCAAAATCGGATGCGCACCGAAAGTTCATCTGTGCTGCGCTATCCGAAAACCACACATCTGCTGAATTTTATCTTGGAGCAGACGCAGAATGCTGTGAAGACATCCTCGCGACGGTACGATGTCTCGAAGCCCTCGGCGCAGCATTTTCTCCGAACGGAAACCGCACGGAAATCTCGCCGATCTGCCGCAAAAAATCACATGAATACGCGAAATTCGACTGCGGCGAAAGCGGTTCCACATTTCGTTTTATGCTTCCGATTGCCGCAGCGCTCTGTGAGCGGACGGATTTTACCGGCGCAGGGCGGCTTCCGGAACGTCCGATTTCTGTATTAGCCGACCAGATGGCGGCGCACGGCGTTACGTTTTCTTCGCAGAAGCTTCCTTTTTCGACATCCGGCAGACTGCGCGGCGGAATGTTCGAGCTTCCCGGCAATGTCAGCTCGCAATTTCTGACCGGTCTGATGCTTGCCCTGCCGCTTGTCGCCGAGGACAGCGAAATCCGCGTAACTACGCCATTACAATCCGAACCGTACCTCGACCTGACAATTCATGTTCTCAAACAGTTCGGGATCGAAATCATAAGCGATAGAAAAGACGGACTTCCGCGCTACCGCATCCGCGGAAACCAGATTTTCTCCGCACCTGCGAGTATTTCAATCGACGGAGATTGGTCAAATGCTGCATTCTGGCTGACAGCGAATGCGCTCGGCAGCGAAATCAACCTCACCAATCTCCAGCCGGATTCCCCACAGGGCGACAAGCAGATTTCTTCGATTTTACGAGATTTCGAGAATGCACCGTCTGTTATGGAAATTGATATGCGCCAAATTCCCGATCTCTTACCGATTCTTGCGGTTCGTGCGGCATTCGTAAACCACGAAACGCAATTTGTGCACGCCGAGCGGCTCCGTCTCAAAGAATCCGATCGTCTTGAAACGACAGCAGAATTGATTCGGGGGTTGGGCGGCCGCGTGACCGAACACCCCGACGGGCTGACCATTCACGGCGGTGGACTGGTCGGCGGAACCGTCCACGCACACAATGACCATCGACTTGCAATGGCGGCGGCAATCGCGGCAACAGGCTGTCGTGAGTCCGTTCGGATTATCGGTGCAGAAGCCGTGAAAAAGTCGTATCCACGTTTTTTTGAATGCTATCAACAATTGGGAGGAATCTGTGATGGGCTCGATCTTCGGTGAACAGTTAAAAATTTCGATTTTTGGGGAATCCCACGGCACGGCAATCGGCGTTACCATCGACGGCTTGCCGGCAGGATTTTCCATCTCCACAGACCGTCTTCACGCCTTTATGGGGCGGCGCAGGGGCGGTCAGAATGCCTTTTCGACACCGCGCGCTGAGGCCGATCTTCCCGAATTCCTCTCCGGAATCCAGAACGAAAAAACCACAGGTGCGCCGCTTTGCGCGATTATCCACAATCAGAACACGCGGTCGGGGGACTATGCGCCGTTCGCCGACACCCCTCGTCCGTCTCATGCCGATTTCACCGCGATCCGGAAATGGCAAGGCAGTTCGGATCTTCGCGGCGGCGGCCATTTCTCCGGACGGCTGACCGCACCGCTCTGTGTCGCAGGCGGCATCGCGCTTCAGATTCTTGAACACCACGGGATTTTTGTCGGCGCACACCTCGCTTCTGTCGGCACGGCGTTGGATGAACCGTTCCCGATTTTTCCTGATGCTGCGCTCTTTTCGAGCATCGCCGCAAAGCCTTTTCCGACAATTTCCGATTCTGCTGCTTCCGAGATGCAGGCACAAATTCTTGCCGCACGCGAAGAACGTGATTCCGTCGGCGGCACGATTGAATGTGCGGCAATCGGACTTCCGGTCGGACTGGGCGAGCCGATGTTTGACGGCATCGAAAACCGTCTTGCACAGGTCATTTTCGGCATTCCTGCGGTCAAGGCACTCGAATTCGGCGGCGGCTTTGCCCTCTCCGAGATGCGCGGCTCACAGGCAAACGATCCATTCACATATAACGAAAACGGCGAAATTGTAACGAAAACAAACAACAGCGGCGGTATTCAGGGCGGTATCACAAACGGAATGCCGATCCGGCTTCGTGTCGGCATCAAGCCCACGCCCTCGATCGGCAGACCCCAGCAGACGGTGTCGATCGAAAAGCACGAAAATACGACAATCGAGATCGGCGGCAGACATGACCCCTGTATCGCGCAGCGTGCGGTACCTGTTGTTGAGGCGGCAGTCGCCTGCGTCCTGCTCGACACACTGCTTTCCAACGGCAAATAACGTATCTTCGTAAATTTATTTCCGCATAAGGAGAATATTATGGAATTAAGTGAAATCCGGAATCAGCTCGATCATGTTGACAGCGAACTCCTCCGACTCTTTCTCGAACGCATGGCGCTTGTCGATCAGGTCGCCGACATCAAAAAAGAAACCCACCAGCCGCTTTATGACCCGAAGCGCGAACGTGAGATTCTCGCGAAAATCCACGAATCGTCCGGCGCTTCCTATGCTTCGTCCGCCGACCAGTTCTTCCGCACACTTCTCGAATTATCGCGTGCGCGTCAGGCAGCACAGCTCTTTATCGGTTCTGTTGCCGCTAGCCGTGTCGCAGAAATGTGTGCACGCGAACAGGCGGTTTTCCCGCAGACCGGACGCGTTGCCTGTTTCGGAATCGAGGGCAGCAATGCCCAGATGGCAGCAGACAAGCTCTTTCCGCGCGGGGATCTCGTTTTCTTCGACAGCTTCTCGGCTGTCGTCGGGGCGGTAAAGGCAGGACTTTGTCAGTTCGGTGTCCTCCCGATCGAGAACAGCTCCAATGGTTCGGTACGTGCAGTCTATGAGCTGCTTCGGACGCCTGATCTCTCGATTGTCCGCGGTATCCGCCTGAAAATCCGTCATGTACTGCTGGCACAAAAGGACGCGGATATCTCGCAGATCCGCACGATTTACACGCATGAACAGGCTGCCGGTCAGTGCAATAAATTTTTAAGCTCGCTCGGCGGCGTTGATGTCGTACCGTGCAGCAGCACCGCACACGCCGCACGAAGAGCTGCCGAAGCACATGATCCGTCTGTTGCCGCAATCGCATCCGAAGCCTGTGCAAAGCTCTACGGACTCCGCGTTGCTGCGGACGAAATCCAGAACAACCCCAACAATGACACGCGCTTTCTCTGTATCACAAAAGGTGCGGTATGTTATGCGGGGGCTGACCGTATGAGCCTTGTACTGAGCTGTGAAAACGAAGCAGGTGCGTTATTCCATACAATCTCGAAAATCTCTGCCCACGGCATCAATATGTGCAAGCTCGAGAGCGTTTCGATCCCCGGCACCAATTTCTCCTACCGGTTCTATGTCGATCTCGACGCTTCCATCCATCAGGAGGGGATTGTCGGACTGCTTTCGATTCTCGAACATAGCTGTGAATCGTTCCAGCTTCTCGGCAATTATTCCGAGCTGATCGGATAAGAGAAAGGGGCGTTTTTACTTGGATTATCGCAATTCTGCCACGCCATTCGGACTCCTCGGCGAGCATCTCGGTCACAGCGCATCCCCCGAAATCCATGCAGCATTCGGCAATCCGGACTATGCGCTGTTCGAGGTCGCGCCAGATGCCATCGAGGATTTCCTGAATATGCCGTATCTGCGCGGATTAAACGTCACGATCCCCTATAAGCAGACCGTTATGGCATATTGCAGAACATTCAGTCCTCTTGCGGAAGCGATCGGAAGCGTCAATACAATGATCCGTGAAAAGGACGGGAGCTGGACGGGCTATAACACCGATGCCTACGGACTGCGGTATATGATGCAGCGCGGCGGTCTCTCCTTCGCGGGTCAGGATGTTCTCGTACTCGGAAACGGCGGCGTTTCTAAGACCATTCAGGCGGTCGCAAAGCTGGATGGTGCGGCATCGGTTTCCGTTGCGTCCAGAAGCGGTGCCTTAAACTATGACAATCTCGTGCAGTCTGTGCCCGATACGACATTGATCGTCAATGCCACACCGGTCGGAATGTATCCGAAATCGGGAGAATCTCTTGTTGATTTACGCGAATTTCCAAAGCTTTCGGGTGTTGCGGAGGTAATCTATAATCCCTGCCGCACCGCCCTCCTCCAGCAGGCACAGCAGCTCGGTCTTTCTTATGCAGTCGGATTCCCGATGCTCGTCGCACAGGCAAAACAGGCGGAGGAACTCTTCTTCGACAGAGAAATTTCCGCAGAAAAAATGGCGGAGGTCGGCGCACGCTTACAAAGGGACTGTGAAAATATCGTGCTCATCGGGATGCCGGGCAGCGGAAAAACAACAATCGGTCAGCGGCTTGCGGAAATGACCGGAAGAACGCTGATGGATACCGATGCCGAAATCGTCCGTACCTATAAGATGGAGATTCCGCAGATTTTTTCGCAGCATGGTGAAGCTGTCTTTCGGGAGATGGAACACGCAGTCCTTGCAAAAGCTGCCCAAACACGCGGCATCATCCTCGTCACAGGCGGCGGTGCCGTCACAACCGCTGCCAATGAATCGCCTCTGCGCGAAAACGGACGGATTTATGAAATCGCCCGACCGCTCGGACGCCTTGCGCGCGACGGAAGACCGCTCTCAATGCAAAACGATCTGTCAGAGCTTGCGGCGCGGAGAGCACCGCTCTACGAAAAATTTCGGGATCTGAAAATTGAAAACACGGCTTCTGTCGATATGGCGGCAGAAGCAGTCTGGAGGGATTTTTGTGCATATACTCGTCATCAATGGACCGAATCTGAACCTGCTGGGGACGCGTGAGCCGGAACACTACGGGACCAGCACCTATGCCGATTTGGTACAGCTCATTTCCGATACCGCCGAAAAACTCGGTATTACTGCCGAATGCTACCAGAGCAACCATGAGGGTGCGCTCGTCGATAAAATCCAGTCCGCGCTCGGGACTGCCGATGCCATTGTCATGAATCCTGCCGCCTATACCCACACCAGCGTTGCCATTCTCGACGCGGTAAAGGCAGTGCAGATTCCGACCATCGAGGTGCATATCACCGACCCCGATACACGTGAAGAATTCCGCCGTATTTCCTATGTCAGAGCCGCCTGTGTCAAGACAATCAAGGGCATGGGACTTGCCGGATATGCAATGGCGATGGAAGAACTGGTCAGAATGCTTCGAAAATAAATTGTGCAAAACTATTGAAATTTTACGAAAACTGTGATATAATATATTCGACCTAGCAAATTCACTCCAAACGAAAGGAACATTGCACTATGAAAAAGAAGCGTATCGGTATTCTCACATCCGGCGGTGACTGTCCGGGATTAAACGCCACAATCCGCGGCGTAGCAAAGGCTTGTTTTGAAATGATGGGAGATGAAAACGTCGAAATTGTCGGCATCTCCAACGGATACTACGGACTCATCCATAACCTCTGTAAGGATATGCAGCCGGCGGATTTCTCCGGTATCCTCACCCAGGGCGGCACGATCCTCGGTACGAAACGTCAGCCGTTTAAGATGATGACCGTAATCGGAAACGATAATGTCGATAAGGTCAAGAACATGAAGGAAACGTACCATAAGCAAAAGCTTGACTGTCTGCTGACGCTCGGCGGAAACGGCACCCATAAAACCTCGAAGCTGCTGGCGGATGAGGGACTTCATGTCATCGGACTCCCGAAAACAATCGACAATGATATCTACGGAACGGATGTCACGTTCGGCTTCCATACCGCTGTGGACATCGCAACGGACGCCATCGACCGGCTCCATACAACTGCCGCATCACACAGCCGTATTCTGGTTTGTGAGATTATGGGCAACAAAACCGGCTGGCTGACGCTGAACGCCGGTATCGCAGGCGGCGCGGATATTATCCTCATCCCCGAAATTCCCTATGATATCGAGAAGGTCTGTGAAGCGGTGATGAAGCGTACCGCAAGCGGAAAATTATTCTCGATTATTGCTGTCGCAGAAGGCGTCTTCGATCAGGAAGAAGCACTCCTGAAAAAGAAGGATCGTGCGAGAAAGCGTGAAGAAGCCGGTATCCTTACCGCAACATCCCGGATTGCTGCACAGATTCAGGCAGGTACGGGTGTCGATACACGCGTCTGCGTCCCCGGACATATGCTGCGCGGCGGTTCTCCGAGTGCCTACGACAGAATTCTTGCCACGAAGTTCGGCGTCCATGCCGCAAAGCTGATCTCACAGGAAAAATACGGAAGAACGGTTGCCATGGTCGGCGGAAAGGTCACATCCAATAAACTGGATGATGTCGCGGGACTGACAAAATTCGTAGACCCCAAGGATCAGCTTGTCCTTACCGCAAAGCGCATCGGCGTATCGTTCGGAGATTGATAAAGTTATCTGTCTCTGATGGAAACGATATGGGGCGCTGCCCCAAACCCCGCCAAAGGGATACTATCCCTTTGGAATCCCATTTTAGGGAAATGATAGCATAGCAGACTTTATTTTCCTTGCACGCTGGGTAGTGGGGGATGGGTAAGGGAAAGGAGAAAACCATAGGGAAGGGGGAGACGTGAGAACGAAGTTCGAACACTCCCCTTTTCTTTTTATATTCGTGAAAATAACCAAGGGGGACACCCATAGGGGAGGAAAGAGCGCTCCCGCGCATTCTCTCCTCCCCTTCTGGTTTTCCCCCTTGTACCCCCTTCCAACTCATCCCCTCCTCTCTTATCCTACACCTTACCAGAGCGCACTTGCC
>JAFXIC010000042.1 GCA_017533485.1 Oscillospiraceae bacterium | reverse complement strand
TACCATAGATGAGCTTCTGGGTAACGACAAAACCCAAACCGACGCAATGATTGACCAATTGATTGCTGATAGTCGGGAAGCCGAACGTCTCGGAGACGAAGAAAAAGCACTCACCATTGCACTGGAAGGTTATAAAAGATACCCATATTCCTATAAGATGATGGATTTCTATACAACTGCACTTCAGTCGTATGCTGTGACGAATGAAAACTGGCAGGAGCGCAGGCCGGAAATCCGCCGTGTAGCCGAGCTGATTCTTGAAGGATGCACAGTAGAAGACTATCGTTATGGAGCTATCGAGAGCCTGTGCTGTGTCTGCGAGCCTGAGGAAAGAGAAGAAATGCGTAAGAAAATCCCCTCCGGCTTCAATTTCACTCAGGAACTGTGGATGGAAGACATATATCCTGCGGACACGGACAAAGGAATAGAACTGCGTCAGAAAAATATGCAGGAACTGCTCTGGTGGTTCAACAGAAAGGTTCTTGACCTGTGCGGCAGATGGTTTGAAGATTCGAAAGGCATGCCGCAGTGCGATGACGACACATGGATCGCCGTGAATGAGATGCAGATTGCAATCTATAACTGTCTGTTCCGGGATGGAGATTATCTCGATTACGCATGGCACATGGCAACATCATACTCGCGCATGGCAGAAACGTATATGATGAAAGGTGACGGCGAAAAATCAGCTGAATGCTGGCTGAAAACCGCTGAGTTTTCGGCAATGCATGAGTCAATCCCGCCCTATGCCAAGCACACATCATATCTTGTCAGTCATCTGGTTTACGATGAATCGAAGATGGGCAGACAGGGTTCGTGCGGCTCGCCGGAAGATTATCTATACCAGATGAAACAACCGATTTTCGATCCGATCCGCGATAATAAGCAGTTCGCAGAAGCTGTTCACATTCTCGAAACCTGCCCGAGAAATACGCGGGTTCGGGACGAAAAGGATTTTCAGTGGATAAACAATCTGTGATCATTAAAGTTTGTTGTTAATCGCAAGTTATTCTGGCAGCAATAATATATCCAGTCTATTTAATCTAGCATATCTTGTATTTCTTACAATTACTTGAGCTGTAAACGCTTAATTATCACTGACACAAGAAGCCGCTCTGGTTGATGTTTCGCAGAGCGGCTTTGTGTATGTACAGTTTTAACTGTGATTATTGTATCATACCATCGGGCTACTGTCAAGGCAATTTCCGGGCCACTTTAGGGCTACTTCCGGGCCACTTTTGAAATTATTATTTTTGCAATTCTATCAATATACCGCACGGTAATGTCTATTGTTCCTCAAATCGTTGACATTATGCCGTTGAAGTGATATAATTAAAATGATATAGTGTAATTATTTTCACTCTTACATACAAAGAGGTGCAGATATATGGCAATGAGAACACATGAAGCAGCAGAAAAATGGGGTATCACCGCACGTCGTGTCCGCGTACTGTGCGTGAACGGTCAGATCGACGGTGCCTGGCGTGAGGGCAAGATCTGGTATATCCCCGATAGTGCTCCCAAGCCTGCTGACGGACGTATCCGCAGCAAGGAAACGCTGATCGTGCAGATTGAACGAAAAAAGGCGGAACTGGATACACGCCGTCCGTTGACCGAAGGCGAAGTCGCCCGGCTCAACGAAGATTTCATGATCGAATATACCTATAATTCCAACGCAATCGAGGGTAACACGCTCACTCTGCGCGAGACAGATATGGTGTTGAAAGGCTTGACCATCGATCAGAAGCCGCTGAAAGATCACATGGAGGCAGTT
>JAFXIC010000041.1 GCA_017533485.1 Oscillospiraceae bacterium | reverse complement strand
GCTGCACCGGTGATCATGTTTTTGATATAGTCAGCATGTCCGGGGCAGTCAACGTGTGCATAGTGACGTTTGTCAGTCTCATACTCAACGTGTGCAGTGTTGATTGTAATACCACGCTCGCGCTCTTCCGGAGCCTTATCGATCATGGAATAGTCCTCAAACTTTGCCTGACCCTTCATTGCCAGATACTTAGTGATCGCAGCAGTAGTGGTGGTCTTGCCGTGGTCAACGTGGCCGATCGTACCGATGTTGACATGGGGTTTTGTACGTTGGAAATGTTCTTTTGCCATTGGAATCTCCTCCTAATAATCATATTTGTCGGCAAATTATAGGTTTGCGGTCATTATCAGGAAACGACAAAGACCTGACATCTATATTTTACCAGATTTCCGAGAAAAATGCAAGTGTTTTTCGAAAAAAACTTCAAAAAACTGTATACCAAGCAAAAAACAGCGCGTTTACGTGTTTTCTGCTTGAATATTTATTTTAGTCGTCAGCATGACCGCGGTCGCTCTTGATCTTATCTGCGATGCTCTTCGGGACTTCAGCAAAGCTGTGCGGTTCCATTGTATAGTTACCGCGGCCCTGAGAACGGGAACGCAGGTCACTTGCATAGCCGAACATATTGCTCAGCGGAACAAGTGCGTCGATCTGAGAAACGCCGTTATGGATCTCCTGACCCTGAATCTGACCGCGGCGGCCATTCAGATCGCCGAATACATCGCCCATGTACTGTTCCGGAACGAATACGGAAACCTTCATCAGCGGTTCGAGCAGTACAGGATCTGCCTGACGCATAGCCTGCTTGAATGCCATAGAGCCTGCGATCTTAAATGCCATTTCGGAAGAGTCAACCTCGTGATAGGAACCATCCCAGAGGGTAACCTTCACGTCAACTACCTGATAACCGGCAACAGTTCCGGCAGCCATTGCGCTCTTGATACCGGCATCAACCGCAGGAATATACTCCTTCGGGATTGCGCCGCCAACGATTGCGTTGACGAACTCATAGCCTGCACCCGGCTCATTCGGCTCTACGGTAATCTTGACATGGCCGTACTGACCGGTACCACCGGTCTGCTTCTTGTGCTTATATTCGGTGTCGAGCTTCTTGCGAATGGTTTCCTTATAGGATACCTGCGGCGCACCGACATTTGCCTCGACCTTAAACTCACGCAGCAGACGGTCAACGATGATTTCGAGGTGAAGTTCGCCCATACCTGCGATAATGGTCTGACCGGTTTCGTGGTCTGTCCATGTACGGAAGGTCGGGTCTTCTTCTGCCAGCTTTGCGAGTGCGATACCCATCTTTTCCTGACCGGCCTTGGTCTTCGGCTCGATTGCGAGGTCGATAACCGGATCCGGGAATTCCATGGATTCAAGAATAATCGGATGGTTCTCGTCGCAGAGCGTATCACCGGTTGTGGTGTACTTCACGCCGATGACCGCAGCGATATCGCCGGCATAGATGGTATCGAGGTCTTTCCGGTGGTTTGCGTGCATCTGGAGAATACGGCCCATACGCTCACGCTGCTTCTTGCAGGCGTTCAGAACGGTGGTGCCGGCGTCTACCTTACCGGAATACACACGGAAATAACAGAGCTTACCAACAAACGGGTCGGTTGCAATCTTGAATGCGAGTGCAGAGAACGGCTCGCTGTCGGAAGACGGACGCTCTTCCTCCTCATCGGTATCGGGGTTGATACCCTTGATTGCGGGAACGTCCAGCGGAGAAGGCATATAGTCAACGACTGCATCCAGGAGCTTCTGGACACCCTTATTCTTATAAGAGGTACCGCAGCAGACCGGAACCATCTCATTTGCGATGGTAGCCTTACGAATGACCTTCTTCATTTCCTCGATGGTGAACTCCTCTTCAGCGAGGTACTTTTCCATCAGGTCCTCATCCAGCTCAGCAAGAGCTTCCAAGAGGTTATTACGGTATTCTTCCGCCTGATCCGCGACTTCACGCGGGATATCCTCAACGGAAATATCCTTGCCCATGTCATCGTGGTAGATATAAGCCTTCATCTCAAGCAGGTCAACCAGACCCTTGAAGAAGGTTTCTGCGCCGATCGGGATCTGGATCGGAACAGCATTACACTTCAGACGGTCTTTCATCATATCTACGACACGGAAGAAATCCGCGCCCATGATATCCATTTTGTTGATATAGACCATACGCGGCACATGGTACTTATCAGCCTGACGCCAAACGGTTTCAGACTGCGGCTCTACGCCGCCCTTTGCACAAAGAACGGTAACGGAGCCATCCAGTACACGCAGCGAACGCTCAACTTCAACGGTGAAGTCAACGTGACCGGGGGTATCAATGATATTGATCCGGTGATCGTTCCAGAACGCAGTGGTTGCAGCGGAGGTGATGGTGATACCACGCTCCTGCTCCTGTGCCATCCAGTCCATCGTCGCGGTACCGTCGTGGGTATCGCCGATCTTATGGTTAATACCGGTGTAGTACAGAATACGTTCGGTTGTAGTTGTCTTACCGGCGTCGATGTGCGCCATGATGCCGATATTTCGGGTCATTTCAAGTGAACAGTCTCTTGGCATTTAGTTTCCTCCTAAAAATTCGTCTAAGCAGCATTGCGAAGTATTCTCTCCGCAAATTGAAAACCGCAGAAACTATGCGGAAAATGCGCCAAGAGAATTACCAGCGGTAATGTGCAAAAGCCTTGTTTGCTTCTGCCATCTTATGTGTATCGTCACGCTTCTTGCAAGCGCCGCCGACACCGTTTACAGCGTCGAGGATTTCGCCTGCCAGGCGCTCCTTCATGGTCTTCTCGCTGCGCAGTCTGGAATACTTTGTAATCCAGCGAAGACCAAGGGTCTGACGGCGTTCCGGACGGACTTCCATCGGAACCTGGTAGGTGGCACCACCCATACGGCGAGCCTTTACTTCGAGCAGCGGCATGATGTTTTCCATTGCCTGCTCAAAGACTTCGAGAGGTTCTCTCTCGGTCTTTTCCTTGACGATGTCGAATGCGCCGTAAACAATCTTCTGTGCGACGCCCTTCTTGCCGTCAAGCATGATGTTGTTGATAAGCCGTGTTACGAGCTTGGAATGATACATCGGATCTTCCAGAACGTCACGCTTAGCGATACTGCCTCTTCTTGGCATCTCGCTTCCCTCCTTCATGATAGAATGAATTCACAGGTACTCACAGTCATCGTGTGTGAAACTGTGTTTGGCCATGCAGAAAAGACGCAGCATCCCTATTTTATAATAGTATCTATGCTATCTATCAAATCCACAAGAGCCTTGTGGGGTAAATGCGAAATTGAGTGATGGCGAAAAGAATTATTTCTTTCCTGCCTTCGGGCGCTTTGCGCCGTACTTGGAACGAGCCTGCAAACGGCCGTTCACGCCCTGTGCATCCAGAGTACCACGGATGATGTGGTAACGTACACCAGGGAGGTCCTTGACACGTCCGCCGCGAATCAGAACGACGCTGTGTTCCTGCAGGTTGTGACCGATACCGGGAATGTAAGCAGTTACTTCATAACCGTTGGTCAGACGGACTCTTGCAATCTTACGCATTGCAGAGTTCGGCTTTTTCGGGGTTGCAGTCTTTACAGCAGTGCAGACGCCGCGCTTCTGAGGAGAGCTCAGGTCAATCTGGGACTTCTTCTGAGCATTGTAGCCTTTCTGAAGTGCAGGTGCGGTGGATTTCTCGGCCAGAGACTTTCTGCCCTTACGAACGAGCTGGTTAAAGGTTGGCATAATTTTCCTCCTTCTTTATTTAGTATTATATGCGTCCATTCGCATACCCTAGTATTATACCCCTTTTTCCGCGAATTGTCAAGGTATCCGAAAATTTCTGCCTATTTCACAAATTGCATACTGTTTTCGTATCCGTTTTGCGCGATTTGCCCTTTGTTCCGGACAATACGGAAGCCGCATCACACTGTTTTCGTATGATGCGGCTGAAATTACTGTTTTAACGCGTATACATATGCATAAATACTGTCTTCCGCGCCGTTATGGAATCGCTTCATACAGCGCATCACAGGGAAAATGACGGAGCCGTTCGCGAGCTCCACGGTAATCTTGACTTCACCCTCCGGATCGCTGTCATCACAAAGCCACTGTCCGCCGTAGAGCTGAATCACCGTTTCTCCGACATAGCTTCCCAGTGCAAAAATAATCGTACCGAGATTCTTTCCGAGAATGCCGTCGGGGCCGTTCTGTTCATTATAAAACCGGTCGATTTCCTTCATGCTTTCGAGGGTATAGTCTGCACGATAGCCGGAGGCGTTGAGTGCCTCCACAATCCAGTCGCAGGATTTTGCGATATCCTCTGCGAGTGTGCTGGGGACAGCAGGCTCCTGCGGTTTTGTCTTTTTCGATTTCTTGCGGTCAAACAATCCCATGTTCCAGACTCCTTCCAATCTCAGCGATGCTCTTTCGCACCAGTAGTTCAAATTTTTCCGATGACGCATCCGCCGCTGCTTTGACTTCCTCATGACTCAGCGGTGTCGGCGAAATACCTGCCGCCAGATTCGAGATACAGGATATTCCGCAGACCTCCATTCCGGCATGACGGGCGGCAACCGCTTCGATCGCGGTACTCATCCCCACAGCGTCTGCGCCCAGCATCCGGTACATCCGGATTTCTGCCGGCGATTCATATGCCGGACCTGCCGCCTGCAAATACACGCCTTCTTTCAGGGGAATTCCGGCTTCTCCGGCAATTGTGCGGATAATTTTCTGAAAACGCCTGCTGTATATTTCGGTCATATCCGGAAATCTCGTACCGATCCGGTCGAAATTCTCTCCGCGCAGCGGCGATGGTACAAAGCTTGCGATCTGGTCGGTAATCAGCATAAAGTCGCCCGCCTGCATACCCTCCTGAATTCCGCCCGCGGCATTCGTCAGGAACAGGACTTCCGCACCCATCATCCACATCAGGCGCAATGGGAGTACCGCGTCAGCAGCGTCATAGCCTTCATACATATGAACACGTCCCTGCATCGCGGCAATCGGTATGCCCTCACAGTATCCGAACACGAATCTTCCCTTATGACCGGTTACGGTAGATTTCGGAAAGCACGGAATATCAGCATAATCGAGTGTTTCAACGATTTCGATTTTCTCCGCGAAGCCGCCGAGTCCGGAGCCCAGCACCAGCAAAAGCCGCGGACAAAAGTCAATATGCTTTGCGACATATTCATATGCAGTATTCAATTTTTCCTGTGGCGTCATAATAATCCCCTCTCCGATTGACTTTCCTTGAGTGCTTCCGCCGCCGTTTCGAGCATCAGCGCAGACGGATTTGCACCACCCATGATACGTGCGATTTCGGCAATCCTTCCGCCTTCATCCAGCACTGTAACCATTGTTTCGGTCGATGCCTCATCGCTGTGCTTTTCGATGAGGAGGTGATGCTGTGCCTGCACAGCGAGCTGGGAGAGATGAGTCACACAGAGCACCTGATGATGCGAACCGAGCGCACGCAGCTTATAGCCGATTTTCTGTGCCGCCCTGCCGCTGACGCCCGTATCAATCTCATCGAATATCAGCGTTGGGATGGCATCCCGTTTCGCAATCACCGCCTTGAGGGCAAGCATCATCCGTGACAATTCGCCGCCCGACGCAATCTGTGCAATCGGCTTCGGCGGTTCGCCCGCATTCGCGGAAATCAGAAATTCCGCATGATCCATTCCGGTCGGCGTCAGTTTTCCTTGTGTAAACGCAACGCTCAGCTGTACGCGCGGCATATCCAGATAGGCAAGTTCTTCTCCGACGCGTGCGGAAAATTGTGCCGCAAGGACTTTTCTGTGCGCACTGAGTTTTCGTGCCAGCTCGGTCACACGATGCAGGCGGCTTTGTTTTTCCTCCGTCAGCATCCGTAGGCGATCGCTGCTGTTTTCAATCAATTCGACCTCTTTTGCGGACTGTTCGAACAGCTCCCGCAGTCCGTCCGCATCCGTATGATACTTGACCGCAAGCGTATTGACCTGATTCCGGCGATCAGAAAGCTGCTGGAATTCGGCAGGCGAAAGTCCGCCTCCGCCATATGCCGCAAGCTCGTCCGCAATATCCCGAAGCTCGATATTCACAGCCTCCAGCCGTTTTGCAAGCGTCTGGACCTCCGGAAGACTGCGAGCCATTTCATGCAGCCGGACACACGCATTTGCGAGGGAATCCGAAATATTCTCCGTACCGTCGGTCAGCATCTCACAAATCTGATCCGCCTGTTCTCCGGTTGCCTGTGCGGTGACCGCCGCACGGTATTTCTCCTCCAGCTGCACATCCTCCTGCGGCTGGGGATCAAGCTCTCCGATTTCTGTGAGGATGGCCTGGAGCTCCCGAAGCCGCAGCATTTTCTGTTCCTCGGTTTTCCGAAGCGCACCCAGTTCTCTTGCCGTCTTTTGCAGCGCAGCAAACTCGGACTGATATTCGCGCAGCAGCGTATCATCCTCACCGAAATGGTCGAGCACTTCCAGATGACGTTCCGCTCTCAGCAAAATCTGATTGTCGTGCTGGCCATGGATATTGACCAGCGTTTCGCCGAGCTCGCGCAGCAGCGCGACCGGAACTGCTTTTCCGTTGAGCCGTCCCGTACTTCCGCCGTCCGCCGAAATTTCACGCGTCAGGAAGATTTCATCATCCTCACACGATATACCATGTTCCGCAAGCACTTTCTTTGTTTCCTCGCCCAGCGGAGAAAAGCGTGCGGTAACGCTCGCCTTTTTACAGCCCGACCGCACAATATCCTTATAGACACGCTGTCCGAGCACTGCCTGAATTCCGTGGATCAGAATTGACTTTCCCGCACCGGTTTCACCGGTAAATACATTCAGGCCTGTTCCGAGCGGAATCTCCGCCCCGGAAATTACAGCGAGATTCTGAATTGATAATTCCTGTAACATGAATGGTCTTCTCCACTTTACGATTTATCCCCATATCCGGATGCTGAGTGCATCCGCAAGGGATTTTGCAGCCTCCTCAGTTCGTGCGAGGAGAAAAATCGTATCATCTCCCGCGATCGAGCCGACCATATCCGGAAGTTGCATATGGTCGAGCACCACAGCAGCCGCCTGTGCCGTACCGGAATGGCAGTGCAGGACAACCGTATTCATCGCATAATCGACTCTCTGCACAACATCCCCCAGCAGCTTTGTCGGCGCATCGCTGACAGCGGCACGCGCATATTTCGAACCGTTTCTTCCGCGTACCTTCCGGAGCTGAAGCTGATGAATATCACGGGAAATCGTTGCCTGTGTCACAGAAAAGCCTTCCGCGGTCAGCAGATCTCGCAGTGCTTCCTGTGTGCCGATTTCCTGTTCGGTAATCAGCCGGAGAATTGCTTTTTGTCTGGAATTCGGCATACAGACACCCACCTTTCCTTTTATTCGCCGATGCTTTTAATCGGCCGCATCAGCTTTCCGTTGAGTGCGTCATAAAACGCGCTTCCCTTACAGTCTACAAACGGCACACGTTCTTCTGCTGCCGTCACGACGAAAGACTGGCCATCCGCAAGCGTCACTTCCTCGCTTCCGTCTACGTGTACAATCAGTCCGCTCTCACCCGGAACGCTGTATTTCACACGGATCTTCCGCTTCGGAGAAAACAGCATCGGTCGGGCAAAGAGAGAATGCGGACAAATCAGGTTCATCTCAATCAGCGACAAATCCGGCTCCATCACAGGCCCGCCCGCAGAAAGTGCGTAAGCAGAAGAACCGGTTGGGGTAGAAAAGATGATACCGTCCGCACGAAATGTGCCGATCAGCGCTTCATCCACAAACACTGAAAAATCACAGATTCTTCCGCCCAGTCTTGACGCGTAAATATCATTCACCGCATAGGAAGTCTTTTCTGTATCCGCATCCCCGACCGCCATCCGCAGCACCATACGCTGACTGATGGCATAATCGCCGGTAAAAAGCTGTTCAAGCAACTCCAGCTCATCCGCTTCGAATGCGGCAAGAAATCCGAGTCTGCCCGTATTGATGCCGACAAGCTTTGCCGGCGAGGTACAAAAGATATCCGATGCCGCACGGAGAATCGTGCCGTCACCGCCGATCGCAACCACAAAATCTGCTTCCCGGTACAGTGCCGGTTTCGTCAGAAATTCGATATACCCAAGATGCCCGAATGCATCCCGCAGCGCCGGTTCCATGCAAATCCGCACATCCGGATGCCGCGCGATCCGTTCACAAACCGAAACGGCTGTTTCAAAAGCATTTCGTTTTTCCAGATTCGGGCCAATGACGATTTTCATGGCACACCTCCCCACACTTCCGTCCGTTTGGTTCTGCATATCCGCAATCATCCCGGCCGGGCTTTTTTTCAGGCATCTTCCGCACAAGCTCTGTGCGGTATTTCCTTTATTTTTCCAGCAGCAGCAGAAATTCTGTATTGCCGCTTCCGCCCTTGACAGGTGATTCACAGTCCGCCAGCGGTTTGAATCCGACGCGTACGGCTTCCGCACGAATCTCCGCCAGGACTCTTGCACGGATTTTCGCGTCACGCACAATTCCGTTCTTGGACAGTGCGCTTCTTCCCGCCTCAAACTGCGGTTTCACAAGCATCACGGCTTTTGCGCCGTCACACAGCAGCGGCGGCAGAACCGGAAGAATATATTTGAGCGAGATAAACGATGCGTCACACGCTGCAAATTCTGCCGGAAGCCCCTCGCTTTCCGGCGGAAGATTCCGGATGTCCATACCGTCCAGCGCCGTGACCCGTTTATCTGCACGCAGTTCCGGTGCCAGCTGGTCATGTCCGACATCTACCGCCAGTACGTGTTCCGCGCCGTTCTGGAGCATACAATCGGTAAATCCGCCGGTAGACGCGCCAATATCCAGACATTGCAGACCGCTGACCGATAAACGGAATTCTGCCAGCGCATATGCAAGCTTCAGTCCGCCGCGCCCGACATAGGGAAGCGGCTCTGTCATATGCAATACATCGCAGTCGTCCACCATTTGTGACGGCTTCATACAGACGATCCCGTTCACCGTCACATTTCCTTCCGCAATCGACATTTTTGCGCGGTTTCTCGTTGCCGAAAGACCGCGTGTGACGAGTGCGGTATCCACTCTCTCACGCATTCCGATGATCCTTTACGAATGTTACAATCTGCTTTGCAGTCAGACCGACCTTTTCCAGACAGCGTTCCACACTGGCATGGCGTACAAAACCATGGATTGCGTTATGGCGATAGGTACCGCGGTAGCCTTTCTCCAGCAGCATTGCAGCCATTCGTTCACCAATCCCGCCCAGCTCATCGCTTTCCTCGAAAAAGTATACATTTTCATATTCCTTTGCAATTTCCAGTACCGTATCGGCAAGCGGCCAGATTGTTGTCAGCTTTAAGATACCGCATTCGATACCCTCATGCCGGAGCTGTTCCGCAGCCGTATAGACCTCCGCGGAAATTCTTCCATAGCTCACAAGCAAAGTATTGCCGCCCGGAATATGGGAAAAATCAATGTTTCCGGTTCCGTCAAAGCATCGTTTCGGCTCCCGTCCTCTCGGATACCGGACTGCACAAAGTCCTGTATCCTCGTGTACGGCTTTCCGCAGACATCCGATCAGCTCCGCATAATTTGCCGGAGAATAGACACGGATATGCGGAATCGCGGTCAGCATCGGCACATCGAAAATACCCTGATGGGTTTCCCCGTCCTCGCCGACAATACCGGCACGGTCAATCCCCAGCACCATATGCAGTCCTGCAATGGAAACGTCATGCAGAAGCTGGTCATAGGCACGCTGTAAAAAAGTCGAATAGACCGCGAATACAGGAATCAGGCCCTCTGTTGCAAGTCCGCCGCAGAATGTCACGGCGTGCTGTTCGGCGATTCCGACATCAAAAAACCGCTGTGGATATGCCGCGCTGAAGAACTGAAGACCCGTACCGTATTTCATGGCTGCCGTCACCGCACAGATCCGCTTATCGTCCTTTGCAAGCCGTACAAGCTCTCTGCCGAACACAGTCGAGAAGCATTCATCGGTTGAGATTTCGGGATTCTTCGACTCGACATCAATACGGGGAATGCCGTGATATTCGCCGGGATTCGCTTCTGCCGGCGCATATCCTTTTCCCTTGACGGTTCTGACATGAACGAGGACCGGACGCTGATAGCTTTTGGCAACCGCCAATGCTTCGTCCAGCTCCTCAATATCGTGACCGTCCACAGGCCCCAGATACACAAAGCCCATGTCCTCGAACATCGTAGTCTGCTCAATATTCTGGCGCAGCTTGTCCTTGGTTTTTTTGAGGATGCTGGCAATCGGCTTTCCGACAACAGGCGTTTTTCCGAGTACGCGTTCGACTGCCCATTTCGTCCGGACATAGCCTTTGCTTGTACGCATATCGGCGAGATATTTCGCGACTGCGCCGACATTCTTCGAAATCGCACACTCATTGTCATTGAGCACGACAATCAGGTTGCTGCGTGTTTTTCCGCCGTTATTCAGTCCTTCGAAGAACATACCGCCGGTTGCGGCGCCGTCTCCCACCACAGCCACCGCATAATGGGGGCTGCCCTGAATCCGGAATGCCTCGGCAATTCCGCAGGCAGCGGATACCGCCGTACTGCTGTGGCCGGTAATAAAGGCGTCGTGCGGGGATTCACAGGGCTTCGGGAAGCCGGAAAGTCCGCCCTCCTGACGAAGTCCGGAAAACTGTCTGACACGCCCGGTCAGTAATTTATGCACATACGCCTGATGACCGACATCCCATACGATACGGTCTTTCGGCGATTCAAACTGCCGGTGCAGGGCGAGTGTCAGCTCCACCACACCCAGATTGGACGCAAGATGTCCGCCGGTTGTGGTGACGGTACGAATCAGCAGCTCGCGGATTTCTTCACATAACAGCTTACATTCCGGTATGCTCAGCCCCGCAAGTTTTTCCGGGAGCTGCATCTGTTCCAGAGATACATCCCCCGCTGCGTGAATATAATTTTCCTTACTCATTTTTTACTCCATGCATGAAGATTTCCGTCAGAACTGTCTGGTCAGCAAAAACTCCGTCAATGCGCGCAGGAACTCGGAGTCCGGAAGCTTCGAAAGGAGCGAAACCGCTTCTTCCGTCAGCAATCTTGCCTTTTCCTTTGCCTGTTCAATGCCATAGAGGCTGACGAAGGTATTTTTATTCTGTTCCACATCGCTTCCGACCGGCTTTCCGAGTGCTTTCTCGTCCGCCGTCACATCCAGAATATCATCGACAATCTGGAACGCAAGACCGATTTTCTTCGCATAGCTTTCTGCAATTGCAATCGTCGTTTCATCCGCACCTGCGGCGATACAGCCCATACGACAGCCAGCGACAAGGAGTGCGCCCGTTTTATACGAATACATTTCCTCCAGTTCTTCTGCTGTGACATCGGTACGGTTCTCGTTCTGGAGGTCAATCTGCTGACCGCCGCACGCACCATACAATCCGCCGGCTTCCGCAAGCTCCCGAACCAATGCGATTTTTCTCGTATCATCAATCGTTTCGGTATTCGCAATCCATGCAAACGGCAGCATCATCAGCGTATCGCCCGCCAGCAATGCGGTGGCCGTTCCGTATGCGATATGGCACGATGGTTTTCCGCGCCGCAGCACATCATTATCCATCTCCGGCAAATCATCATGAATCAGCGTTGACGTATGGTAAAGCTCCAGCGCACAAGCCGCCGGCAGCACCATATCATCCGTTCCGCCGCAGATCCGACAGAATTCGACTGCGAGCATCGGGCGGATTCGTTTTCCGCCGGCTTCCAGCGAATAATAGATCGCGTCCACCAGCTTCCGCTGGGCACAATCTGTCCGCGGCGGGAGCAAAGCAGACATCGTATCTTCAATCAGCTTGATATCCGCCTGCATCCGCACATTCATGGCATCCTGCATCATGATATCATCACTCCGTTTCCATTGTTTTTATATATTCCGTGACGGTCAGCTTTGCCTGTTCCAGCTCTGCCTGACATTCCGCCGCAAGCTTGGCGCCATCGCCGTAGAGTGCGACGGCTTCTTCGAGCGAAAGACCGCCTTTTTCAAGCTTCTCGGTGATTTCCGAGAGTTTCTGCATACCTTCTTCAAATTTCATCGGACGATTCCTCCTGCAATTCTACCGTCTTTACCACAGCCGTACAGCTTCCTTCTGCGAAGCGGATTTCGAGCCTGTCCTCGGGTCTTAGATCACCGGACGACCGTATCAGCTTTCCCTCCGGATCATACACCAGCGAATAACCGCGCTGTAAAATCGCAATCGGGCTGACGGTTTCGAGTCTTGCACAAAGCATCTGCCAGTCCTGCTGTTTCGCGGTCAGCGTCCGTTCCATTGCTGCACGGAAGCGGCGGTTCAGCGATAAAAATCGTTCCTGCTGGATTTCGACCCGACGATCGACCGCCTGCATCTGCAAACGGTTCATCAGACGGGAAAGCTTCTGCTGTTTCTGATCGAACAGCGCAAAGAATGCCCCATCGAGCTGTTTTTTCCGGAGCGCGAGGGTTTGTGCCAATACACGGATATCGGGGACTGCGAGTTCCGCCGCTGCCGAAGGGGTCGGTGCACGCAGATCCGCCACCGCGTCCGCAATACAGTGATCGGTTTCATGCCCGACCGCACTGATGACAGGAACCGGCGAACAGTAGATCGCGTGGGCAACAATTTCCTCCTGAAACGCAGATAAATCCTCGGAAGCACCGCCGCCGCGTCCCATTAAAATCACATCACAGCCATCATTTCCGGCAATGGTTAACGCCTCGGCAATCGACTGGGGCGCAGAATCGCCCTGTACAAGACAGGGGTATACACAGACTTCTGCGAGCGGATAGCGCCGCTCCAGAATTTGCAGCATATCATGTTTTGCGGCACCGCTTGCAGAGGTGACGATGCCGATTTTTTTCGGCATCGGCGGGATGGGACGCTTCCGCTCCGCATCAAAATACCCGAGCTTTGCGAGCTTTTCACGCCGCTGCTGTAAGGCGAGTGCCTGTGCACCGAGTCCGTCGGGCTGCAAATCGGTGACATTGAGCTGATAGACGCCGCTCGGTTCATAAACGGTCACCGACGCCTGTAAAATCACGTGCATTCCATTTTCGGGGGTGAATTTCAGGCGTGACGCATAGGAGCGGAACATCACCGCACGCACGGTAGATTCCGCATCACAGACGGAAAAATAGCAATGTCCGGAGCTGAAATTACACTTGAAATTCGAAATTTCTCCGCGTATCAGCACCAGACGCAGCTTCGGATCCGCCTGAAAGCGCATCGCGACATAGCGGTTCAGCTGACTGACTGTTAAAATCGACATGAATATTTCTCCTGCAACGCAGCATAAATCGCAACACCTGCGGCATTATCGCACGAAAACGCAGGCTTTGCGAACGCGGTTTCATAAGGCAGCGCCGCCAGCTGATTCTGAATCAGCACATCCGACATCACACCACCGGCATAGAGCACAGCAGTCTGACCGGTGCATTCCGCCGCAGCCTTTGTCATTTCCGAAATCGCCGCCGCAATTGTATTGAGGCAGTACCGTGCGATATCTTCCGCAGCTTCGCCTTTCTGATGCATCATTTCACATTGGTTCTGGAGTCCCGAAAGTGAACAGCAGCCGTTTTTCAATGTGATTTTGGCGTGTTTTCGGGAATGGCTCTGCATTGCGAGTGCTTCCAGCGCAATGCCGCACGGAAATTCCAGCCCCAGCATCAGCCCCACACGATCCACAGCCTGTCCTGCCTTGAGGTCAAGCGACTGCGCGATCGGTGTAATCCGAAGTACACGCTCACGATCGGGGGTACAAAGCACACAATCCGTGGTACCGCCGCTGACATGAAACGCCAGAAACGGCGAATGTCCGGCTTCACACCAGGAAAGCCTGTCCGCCGAATAGAGGGCTGCGAGAATATGCCCCATCTGATGGGATGTTTCGTAAAGCGGCGCACCGGAAGCTGCCGAAAGAATCCGGGCGGTACCCTGACCGACGAGAAAACACGGCATATACGAACCTTCCTCGGAGCGCGGCTGTGTCGATACACCCACCGCATCCGCTGCTGCACCATCCGACCCGGAAAAAAGCTGCTCCATCAGCATCGGAAGCTGTCTGACATGGTGAAAGACGGCGTCGCTCTGGCGCAGACCCGCCTGACCGACAGGTACGGGCAGCAGCTGTTTTTGCTGTAAAATCTCCATGCACTCCGTATCGAGCAGCGCACAGGATGTTGTATAATTGCTGGTGTCAATCCCGAGCACTCTCATGCTGTCGGATGCTCCGTTTGTGCATGATCTCTTGCGTATGCGCCCAGCAATCCGTTGATAAAGCTGACATCTTCCTGATAGGTATAATTCTTCGCAAGCTCGACCGCTTCGTTGATGGCAGCACTCTGGGGCGTTCCATCGTCATAGAGGATTTCGTACAGCGCGATGCGGAGAATCGCGAGATTCAGCTTCGGAACACGATTGAGCGCACGCGTCTTGCTGTAACGGGCGATAATTCCGTCCAGCTCATCCGCGTGCAGGAGGGTTCCGTCCACCAGTTCTCTGACCTGATCATTGAGGATGATCTCGTCAATATTTTCTTCTTCCACAATGCTGTAAAGGGTTTCGATCGGGTCGTCGCGCAGCAGCTTTTCATACATCAGCTTAAATGCGCTGTCCCGGACTTCACGTCTTGACATAAATTTCGTTCCTTTCGCGGTATACTCAATTGTCGAATGCCAGTCCGGCAGCAACTACGTGTACCTTCGACACAACGACGCCTGTCATGTTCTGTACATTTTCCTTTACCGTCATCTGAACCTGTTCCGCGACCTTCGGGAGACGGTATCCGCTTTTCAGCACAAGCTTCAGCGTGATTTCGACCATATCGCCCGAAACGGAAATCGTAACGGGATTCGAAGGACGAAGGAAGAGATTCTTCTGTTCCGCGAGGGATTCGACGCCCTCAACTTCAAGTGCGGTGACCTGTGCGATCGAGCGGATGACATATTCGGAAATCTTCACACGACCGGCAGTTTCCTGTTTTCTGGGATATTGATTACTCATAGTTCAAATCTCCATTTCTTATGATGATGTGAACAATCCGGAGGGCTCCGGTGCGGCAGCTGTTTTCACCGGCACCGCACCGTATCCCCCAGAATTTATACATTTCTATTATAGCAAATTTTTTCGTTTTGTACAACCTTTTTTTCAAAAAAAGAACAGAAATCCGAAAAAAGTTTTGGAAACGCCTGCCATTTCCCTGCCGCCGGTTTCAGAAAAAAGGATTCCGGCGTATTATTTTGCTGCAATTACTGCTGGGAGGCGACCTCAAAAATCCGGATTCCCTCCGCCGGCACTTCTGCTTCCGTCAGCACAATATCCTTGATGGCAGCCGCCTGTGCCGCCTCCAGCCCATTGCTCTCGACGTCAATCTTTGCGCTCGTACCGTCGAGATATACCACACAATCCGAAAAGCCCTGTGCGAGAATGAGGCTCTCAATCACACTTTCACTCTCAATCTGTTTGGATACGCTCACCGCGTCAATCGCATTCACAACCATCTCATCATCGCTCAGGTCGCCGCCGCCGATGATACTCTGGAGGGTTTCCACCGCCTGATCGCGGCTTGTCTGCTTTTCCATTCTTGCCTGTGCAAAGAAATCCGCGTTCGCCGAAGCATTCACCAGTTCCGCAGCGCCATAGCCGTCAAGGCTCTCTCCCTCTGCGCCGGCACCGACCGCCGCCGCTTCCGCATTTTCAGAATTTTCTGCGGACAAGCTTCCCATACGCCCCGGCGACGGATTCTTCGGCATCAGGGATTCGCCGTCCGCCAGCACATAATTCAGATACACCGCAATGCCGAGAATTAAAGTCAGACAGCTCAGGATAATTTGGCGCTTGCCAATAATAACAGTTGGTTTTTTCATAGAAAAATCGCTCCTTTCAGGATGTCGGCACAGGCGTCTGCCGCCCGACGTAGATATCAGAGGACGGAATCCCCAGCACAGTCGATACTGCAAGAATGACACGCTCCTGTACCGCTGCGCTGCCGCCGCCCGTACAGAGCACTGCAACACCTGCGACCTTGGGATAGCGAGTCTGGGACACCAATGCGGATTCTTCGCCGCCGGATTTCGTGATGACATATGTATATTCGGACTGGGAACTGTGGTCACTTTCCGAGATACGCGCTTCCTCCGCATAAATCTGTTCCTTCGTGCCGCATACCGTAACCATCACGGAAACTGCGCCGACGCCATCCATCTGTTTCAGAAGCGCCGTCAGCCGCCGCTCGGTTTCTGCCGCATATTCCGCCGCGGAATCCTGTACTTCCGTCACAGCACATTCCATATCTTCCGATTCCGCCTTGTCCGTTTCCGGCAAGCCCGAAAGCAGAAGCAATGCCATCGCACTCAGCCCCAGCAGCACAACAATCCGAATACTGCCGCCATCCTTACACCATTGCCGGACTGCCTCGATATATTTCACTCCGATGCCTCCTTTCGCGGCGTGATTTTCACGCCCTCGTCCAGCCATTCCCGCAGATAGACCGTACCGGTCAGGGTGCTTCCGGTAATCCATACCTCATCTATCACTATGCCGCCTTCCTCCGTAATATGCACAGCAACCTCCGCTACCTCACATTCGACATGATGCGCGTGCAGTTCCGCGTCCAGACTTTTCCGGATGCTTTGGGCAACCGCTTCGCAGCGTGCAGCCTCCCCCATCGCAGACAGTTCTTCACTGATATCCATGATCGGCACTTCCTGAACAACCGATGACAGCTCCAGCCCGACCAGCGGTCTCAGCATACAAATCAGCAGAAATGTCATAAACAGGGTACGAATCTGCTTTGAAAAGCGTGCCATCGGCAGAACACCCTCCGCCAGCCGCAGTCCCATTGCCGTCATACACGCGCAGAAGATACCGTTTTCCAGCACATCCATTTCCACGCCTCCTCCCCTGTCATTCGTTCCCCACCAGCATCAGCATAATCGCGGTCGAGAAAATCAGCATCACGGCATATGTCACCAGCATAGCGAATGCCGCACCGAGCACCCCTTCGATGTCCCGACAAAGTCCGCGTACTGCGTCCGTCCCCGTCAGCTCCGCCGCAATACCCGCAAGGCTGAACACCGCCCGATAGCAGACGGCGGAAATCAGCGGCGGTACCGTCAGCCAGACAATCCCAAGTATCCCGATCACACCCGTTCCACTCTGCATCAGCCGGATACTGCCCTGTACCGAGCCGTAAGCCTCCGATACCGCTCCCCCGACCACCGGAATCAGACTGGATGTCATCAGTCGGACGGTCTTGACCGCAAGCCCGTCCGCGGCGTCTGCGACAAAGCTCCGGATCGACAGCAGTGAGGCGAATGCCGTCATCAGGAACCCCAGAATCCATGTCACAGCCTTCCGCAGCCCTCCTACCATTCCGTTCAGCCGGAGAGATGGATTGACCGCGTCCGCAATGCCGAGTGCGGCGGCGCATTCCAGCAGCGGAAATAAGAGATGTCGCGTGAGCTGCTGCATCGCCTGCGTCAGAAACAGCACAAGCATCTGATAGGAGGTTCCCGATGCGACCGCGCCGCCTGCGGCGAGAAATCCGCCGAATACCGGCACAAAACTCCCCATAAACACACTGCCCTCGGTCAATGCATCGGCAGTCCGCCGCAGACAGGTACAAAACGGTTCTGCGGATGCTCCGACACAGACCAGCACACAGAGCATATCCAAAAGCTTCCGCATTTCACCTGACGCCACCGTATCCTGCATCCCCGCAAGCGTTGATGACAGCAGAATCAGCGTCAGTAACGCACTCAGCAAGGCAATCGGTGCGGTAATTTCCCTTTTTGCCGTATCCCAGAGCATCCCGATCCATTCCGAGGGTGATAATTCCAGTACTGCTGTCGGATCTTCCGCAGAAATCCCGATATCCGAAAAAGCTGATTCTGCGCCCTCCGGAAGCACAACCTCTGCCGCCGCGTCATGCAGTCCCTCCAGCCCATCGGATGCGCACACGCTCAAAGAACGTACATGAAGCCATGCGGCAGATAAAAAGACCGCCGCCACGCACAGAAATACCAGCCGGATTAACCTCCGGTACATCCAAACACCTCCTGAAGCACATGAAGCAGCGATTCCATCAGCGGCAGCGACAATAACAGCAATGCTGTTTTTCCGGTCATCGTCACAGCCGTTGCGAGTGCAGATTCTCCGGCGTCCTTACAGCTGTCCGAGGCAAGCTCCGTCACAATACAGATGCCGATTGCCTTACTAAGCTTTGCGGTTTCGTCAGCCGCCAGTCCGCCTGCACGCAAAAGCGTGTCCATCCGTTCCAGCACAGGCGTCAGCGACAATACTGCTGCTCCCGTAAAGCCGATACAAAGCAGCATCGTCAGCAGCATTGCCTGTTCTGCCGCATATCGCTGCAATACCTTTGCCAGGAGCAATGCCGTCAGCGATAATCCTGCCACCTGCAATGCCGTTACCATAGCCCGAACACCGTCTTCACCGTATCAAACAACTCCTGTATCTGTGTGACAATCAGCATCAGCACCACAATCAGGCCTGCCAGCGTTGTCAGCATCGCCTGTTCCTCACGCTCCGCACGCTTCAGCACAAGATTCAGTACCGCAACAATAATACCGATGCCAGCCACCTTGAAAATCAAGTCAATGTCCATTGAAACGCTCCATGCTCCTTATTACAGCAATAAAATCACCAGAAAAATCCCTGTCAGTATCCCCATACTCCGATAGAGCCGTCCGCGCCGCAGCACTTCCGTTTCTGCTGTTTCGCGCAGCCGTTGGAATCGCTCGCCGCAAAGCTTTAATGCAGAAAGCTGTGCAGAAAGTTCCGTACTGCCGAGGGTTGCACCGATTGTGCGGAGGATTTCACGCTCGTCCGCACACAATGTCTTGTCCGTTTCGACCGCATTGTGCCAGCTTTCCGGAAAAGGCGTATGTGCCGCCGCTGCATTCTGCAAAAACAAAAGCGACTGAAAATCCGCTCGCTGCGCGAGACTGCACAGCAGTTCCTTCACCGTCGGCAGCAGATATTTCAGCTCACTTCCTGCCGCTTCACAGAATAATTCCAGCATCTGAAGCCGCCTGACACGCCCTTCCAAGCCTTTTGCGGCTGTATTTCCGGCGAGTGCCGCGGCAATCAGCAGCATCAGCAGTCCGACTGTCCGTATCATATCGGATGACCCACACAGCGAATTGTCCGAACCTGTCCGCAGTCGCTGCCTGTCCCAAGCATCACCGCATAGGAGAATGCATTCGCTTCCAGCAGCCGTTTGACCTGTGGTCTGGCATACAGTTCCGCGATACTGCCGGCGTGTACCGACGCGATCAGGTGGACACCCGTATGTAAAACCGGAAGGAGTGCTTCGGTTTCCTCTGCACCACCGATTTCGTCACAAAGCAATACTTCCGGCGACATCACACGAACGGCAACAGCAATGCCTTCTGCCTTCGGAAATCCATCGAATACATCGGTCTGTTCACCTAAATCAAACGGAGATTCTCCGCGCTGCATTGCCGCAAGTTCTCCGCGCTCATCCATGACACTGATGCGGTATTTCCGTCCGAGAATCCGACATAAATCACGCAGAATGGTTGTTTTTCCGGAAGACGGCGGGCCTGCGACCAGCAAGCCGCACAAGCCGTCTGAAAAGACCTGTCCGGCGAGCGACTCGGCACATCCGCGCACCTCGCGTGCAATCCGGACATTCATACCGCTGATATACCGCAGCATCTCAATTTTTCCGTTTCCGATGACGGCACTCCCACAAAGCCCGACGCGATTTCCGCCTGCAATCGTGACATAGCCCTGCTGAATCTCCTGCTGATAGCTATGGATGGAATGCTCACAGATATTCTGAAACACAGCGTCCAGCATCAATCGGCTGATGACAATTCCGCTCCGATGTCCCAGTCCCCCATCTTTTTCCAGTAAATAGGTATCTTTTCCGCACACCACCTGTATCGGACGCAAGGCCCGCAGCCGAAGCTCCTGTATCGTATCCTGTCGCTCGGGCGCAATCTTCTCAAGCGGCCCGCGCAGCACCTCCGGAAAATATGGAAGCACATTCAAAAAACTGCTCATCAATCAAGTCCCCCACCTTTCGTTTCCTGTTTCATCCTATGCGGGAGACGGACAAGATATGCGTAAGCCGCACGATTCGTCCGGAGATAAAAAAAGACCGTCCCGCGAATGATCGCGAAACGGTCTGTTTGCTGCTATGGAATCAGATACCGATATTGCCTGTGCTGTCAGCATTGAAGAACTGATTGCTGCTTTCGGTATAGTAATCGTTTTCCTGGAGGGAGCTGAAATCCTCATCCTCCGGATCCGGAAGTCTTGCACCGCAGACATTACAGAAAATGCTCTTCTCGCTGTTTTGTGCATCGCATTTCGGGCACATTTTGTAGCCGCGCAATGTATTCAGCTCGAACTTCATTTTCTTGATACGGCGGCGTCTGGCGTCGATATCGTCACAGAGATCACGGAACACTGCCGGATCTTCATCGGGATTCTTATAATACTTTTTGCCCAAATCCGCGAAGATTTCGACAATACGCTCCTCCTCATAGAGGATCTTACGCTTCAGGTTATTGACCTCAGAAATATTGGAAATTTTTTCGGTCGCATTTCTGCCTGTATCACGGATTGAATCAAGCACTCCCATATTCACACACTCCTATAAGGCAAAGAAAAACGATTTGCGAAATCGAAATTCTTCGATGATATAATAAACAGCCGGAAATTGATGAAAGGTTCTGCTTTCTGTCAATTCACCCACATTGCCTATAACAATATTATACACTATTTTCGAAAAATGTCAAGAGGAGTGGTCAGTATTTCGGCGTTTTCATACAAAAAGCAGTTCGAATTACAGCACAATATACAAAATGGAATCAGAGATATCAGCAGTCGCCGGAAACCTCTTGATTTGTTAAAACAGCAACATCATTTTCCTGTAATACCTGTACACACTTTTCCTCGTTATCCACACGGAAGATGACGTTCGCACAGTCGCCGGTCTGACCCACGAAGGCATACATATATTCCACATTGACGTCTGCACGGTTCAGGATTTGCAGAATTTCTGCCAATCCGTTCGGTCTGTCGGGAATTTTTACACCCACAACATTGGTCACCGTGATGGTACAGTCGGCATCCTTCAGCACGCCGATGGCACGATCGGGCTGGTTCACGATCAGACGCAGAATTCCGAAATCTCTTGTATCCGCAAGACAAAGCGAACGGATATCAATGCCTGCGTCTCCGAGAAGCTGTGTCACAGCGGCAAGTCTTCCCGGACGGTTTTCGATAAAGATAGAAATCTGACGGATTAACATAAAAATCCTCCTCTCTTAATGCAGCTTTCTGTGGTCAACAACGTGTACAGCTTTTCCTTCTGTACGCGGGATTGTTTTCGGCTCGACGAGTGTAATTTTCGCCTGAATGCCGAGTGTGGTATGGACGGCTTCACGAATCTGTTTGGCCTGTTCCTCAAGATTCTTGACGGTATCGGTGAACATTTCGGGGGAAATCTCGACCTGAATCTCGAAGGTATCGGTGTTGTTCACACGATCCACGATAATCTGATAATACGGTGCGGTATTGCCCAGCGACAGCAGCACGCTTTCGATCTGGGACGGGAATACATTGACGCCGCGGATAATCAGCATATCGTCGCTTCTTCCCATCGGCTTCTTCATCTTCACGAAGGTACGGCCGCAGGAGCATACGCCGCGTTCGAGCTGGACGATATCTCTTGTGCGGTAACGGAGCATCGGGAATGCTTCCTTGGAAATACAGGTAAAGACCAGCTCGCCCTGTGCGCCGTCGGGAAGCACCTCGCCCGTATCCGGATCAATGATTTCCGCAATAAAGTGGTCTTCGTTGATGTGCATACCGGTCTGTGCCGAGCATTCATATGCGACGCCCGGTCCGAGAATTTCGGTCAGTCCGTAGATATCGAGTGCTTTCAGTCCAAGCTTATCCTCGATATCCTGACGCATTTCTTCTGTCCACGGTTCTGCGCCGAAGAGTCCGGCACGAAGCTGGATCTCATCCTTTGTGATCCCCATTTCCTTCATCGTTTCCGCAAGGTTCAGGGCATAGGACGGTGTACAGCAGATATAGGTCGAGCCGAAGTCCTTGAGGATGGTGACCTGCTGTTTGGTATTTCCCGTAGAAACCGGAATTACCGTCATTCCAACCTTTTCTGCACCGCCGTGCAGTCCGAGACCGCCGGTAAACAGACCATATCCATAGGAAACGTGCATAAAGTCATTGCTGTCTGCGCCGGCTGCCGTCAGGGCACGCGCACAGCATTCCGCCCACATATCAAGGTCATTCGCAGTATAGCCGACAACAATTTTCTTGCCGGTCGTACCGCTGGAGGCATGGAGACGGACAACCTCATTCATCGGAACTGCAAACATTCCGTAAGGGTAGGTATCACGAAGGTCCTGCTTATAGGTAAACGGAAGCTTATGGAGATCCGCAACTGAACGGATATCCTCCGGCTTGACGCCGGCCGCATCCATCCGCTCACGATACAGCGGCACATTCTCATAGACGCGGCGGACTGTCCGCATCAGCCGATAGCTCTGGAGCGTTTCGAGGGACTTCCGGTCCATCCGCTCCATTTCTTCATTCCAATAACGTTCCATTTACATAGCCTCTCTTCCCAGCGCAAAAGCTTTTCGATTCATTTCAATAAATTTCGGCGGTACACACTGATTGAGTGCTTCCTGCCAGATCGACTCGTCAAACTCCATTTTCTTCGATACAACGCCCATCAGGACTACATTGGAGGCTTTTGCGCTGCCTGCCTGTTCCGCGAGCGTCAGCGCATCGACTGCGGTGACGTCAATACCCATTGCCGTAAGCTTTTCGACAATCTCCTCGGGATAGGCGGCTGCGCCCGTAATGACCGGCATCGGATCCAGCGTCTGGGTTGAGGTGACAATCTTACCGCCCTTTTTGAGACAGGAAGCCCAGCGTGCCGCTTCGAGCAGCTCGAATGAAATGATGACGTCTGCTTCCCCCTTTTCGACAACCGGTGAATAAACGGCATCGCCGTATTTTACATAGGTGACAACCGAACCGCCGCGCTGTGACATACCGTGCACCTCGCTGACCTTAACGGCAAAACCCTGCTGGAGAAGGACATTGCCGAGAATACGGCTGGCAAGCAGAGAACCCTGTCCGCCGACGCCGACGATCATAATTGATTTCGTTTCCATTTACAGAACTCCTTTTCGTTCTTAAAAATATAGGATGAATAAATCCGGAATTTTTCAATTCCCCGCAATTCCATACCGAAAAAGCATGGAAATCCCGTTAATAGATATCGTTTTTCTCCGATTGCCATGCACGGTAGGTTGTAACGAGCTGCCAAGTACCGACGACTGCGATCAGAACCATTCCAACCACCAGTTTTACGAAAAAGCCCCTGCTCATCGTAAACCAGGTCAGCAGCACATACCAGAGCCCGATACAGATCATCACAGTCACTGCGAGAAACCATACGGTACGGATAAATTTTCCGCGCGCATCCAGATCATTGTAATTCTTCATCGTAAAAGCAGTCTCCTCGTATTATTTGACGATTGCGCCAAACTTACAGAGCTCCTCGCAGATACCGCAGCCGACACATTGTGTATGGTCGATCGACGCCTTTCCGTTCTTCATCGAAATTGCAGGACATCCAAGCTTCAAGCACATCTTACAGCTCTTACAGGATTCTGCGTCTACACGGAGCGGCGGATTGTGCTTCACGTGCTTCAGCAGCGCACACGGTCTGCGGCTGATAATCACGGAAGGCTCGTCTGCTGCAAGTTCTTCGAGGATTGCCTGTTCCATTTCCGCCAGCTTATAGGGATCTGCGACACGGACGCGCCGGATACCGATTGCGCGGCAAAGCGATTCGAGATCCACGGCTGCAGCCGGATCACCCTTCAGGTTCTTGCCGGTGGTCGGGTTCTGCTGATGGCCGGTCATACCGGTAATCGAATTATCAAGAATAATAACCGTCGAATTGGACGCATTATACGCAACATTCACAAGGCTGTTCAGACCGGTATGCATAAAGGTCGAGTCACCGATGACTGCAACACTCTTGTCCTGGGACTCCTCACCGCGGACTTTATTGAAGCCGTGCAGACAGGAAATCGAGCTGCCCATGCAGATTGTCCAGTCCATTGCACAAAGCGGCTGTGCAGCACCAAGCGTATAGCAGCCGATATCGCCCGATACACGGATCTTATGCTTTGCGAGGTTATAGAAGACGCCTCTGTGCGGACATCCGGCACACATCACAGGCGGACGGATCGGAAGCTGTTCGGGATATGCGGATGCTTCCGGTGTTTTTCCAAGCAGCTTTTCTGCAATCATGACCTGATTCAGCTCGCCGATACAGCCGAAGATCTCCTTTCCCTTACAGGAAATGCCGAGATTCTTGATATGTGTTTCGAGAATGCCGTCCAGCTCCTCGATGACATAAAGTGTCTTACATTTTGCCGCGAAATCCAAAAACAGTTTTTCCGGCAGCGGATTGGTCATACCGAGCTTTAAGTAATTCGCAGTATCTCCGAGTGCTTCCTTGGCGTACTGATATGCCGCACCGCAGGTAATCACGCCGATTTCTGCACCATTGTCCTCAATTCTGTTGATCGGGGTGGTTTCCGCATATGCGATGAGCTTCTTTGTCCGCTCCTCGACAACAATATGTCTGCCCTTAGCGAACGCCGGCATCATCACGTATTTCGAAGGATTCTTTTCATATGCCTTGAGTTCCTTTTCGCTGCGCGGAAGCTGTTCCACAGCACTCTGGGAATGTGCGACACGCGTAGAGGTACGCACAAGAACCGGTGTATCGAACTGCTCGGAAATCTCGTAGCCCAGCATTGCAAAATCCTTGCATTCCTGAGAATCGGACGGTTCGAGCATCGGAACCTTGGACGCAATTGCATGATGGCGGGAATCCTGTTCATTCTGGGAAGAATGCATACCGGGGTCGTCCGCAACAGCAATGACCAGACCGCCGTTCACGCCCGTATAGGAAGCGGTATAGAGGGGGTCTGCCGCAACATTCAGTCCAACGTGCTTCATTGCAGCGAAGGCTCTTGCGCCGGCAAAGCACGCGCCGAGTGCGGATTCGAGCGCAACCTTTTCGTTAGGTGCCCACTCCGCATACACTTCCTCGAACTTTGCAATCTCCTCAGTGATCTCCGTAGAGGGGGTGCCGGGGTAGCTTGACGCAAACCGACAGCCTGCTTCATAGAGGCCTCTTGCGAATGCTTCGTTACCAAGCATCAGTTTTTTCATATTTTCATTCATTCCTTTCAAAATCTATCGCAATTTCTGTCAAGGCTCATTCCGTATAAACCAGATCGGGCATATCCAGCCCGGTTTCTGCTTCTGTCGCAAGGCGAATTTCCGATATATCGGCATGGGCACAGAATCTCAGCACTTCAGGGCTTGCCGCACCGTCATACACATAGCATTTCGGTACGCCGACAAGCGGCTGTGGTGCAAGTGTCATCGTATAGGTTTTTCCGGTTTCCAGCATTGGGAGCTGTTCCGGTTCCAGCCGAAGCAAGAAGGGTGTATTCTGGAAAAACGAAACGGCCGCGAACATATCTTTGGTCGGATCCAACGCATATCCGGGGAGAATCTCATGCACGGTGACCGTAAACTGGCCGCTGAAATCTCCTTCGGCATAAAGGCTCTGGCTTTCGGAAGCGTTTCCGCCGACAGAAGAAGGATCTCCTGTATTGCCGCCTGACGCAAGACTGCCCTGTGCATAGCCTTCTTCATATCCGCGCTGATAGCCGGTATCCATACCTGACTGATAGCTTTCTTTTCTGCCGATGAGGTCGCCGTCCTGTTTTCCCTTCTGGTAAGCACCCATATAGAGTGCGACGCCGCCAAAAATCACACCGGCTGCCGCGATTGCCGCCGCCGCACCGATTATATACTTTTTTTCCATGATAGCGTCCTCCATTCCTGCTGTAAATACTCTGCAACAGCGTCTTCGGTATTGCGTCCGATGATGACATCCGCCTGTTCTTTGAGGATATCCGCCGCATTTGCGACTGCGATTTTCCGTTCGCACGCCGCAAACAGCGGTAAGTCATTGGCATTGTCGCCGAAGCCGACCGCTTCCTCGAAGCCGTACATCGCACGGAGCATTTCAATTCCATGCTGTTTATTGGCGGTATCCGCAGATATTTCGAGATACCAGATCCCCTCGCGGTATACATCCCTGTAATACGAAAGGGTCAGCTTCTTCTCGCCGCGCAGCTGCTCCACAAGCGGTTCGAGCACTTCTTTCGGTGCATTCATCGTCACATAGACCGGATTGCAGCAGGCAAGCGCCGATAGATCCTCCGTCTGTACAAACGGTTTTTCATACCGGTTCCGCCGCTCCATATAAAACTGCCGCATCGAATCTGTCGCAATCGTTTCATAGCAGCAGCGAAGCTTTCCTTCCTCCGCGCAGTACACAAAGCCATACACATGATGGGCACGCATCGCCGCACAAACCGTCCGGAATGCATCCGGCGCGATGGTCTCTGCGTGCAGAATCTTCCGCTGCGCCATATCATAGAGCAATGCACCGTTCTGGAGAATCAGCGGCAATGCAATCGGAAGCTCTTTCAGCATCGGAATCACCGAGTAATAGGTACGAGCCGTTGCCGCGGTCAGCGCAAGCCCCTCCTCCAGCAATTCCTTTAATATACAGACGGAACGTGCAGAAAGCGACGCGTCCGCATTCAGAAGCGTTCCGTCCAGATCTGTGACATAGAGCCGCCTGATCCGGTTGGTTTCACACCGTCCTTGAGTCAGTTCCAAATTCGGCTCGATTCTCATTCCGCGAAATACCGGTCCAGCATCTCGCGCTTGAGCTTCCAGAGCGGCTCCGACAAATCCACATAATATGCGTGCGGATTTTCAAAACGCTTTACTTCATCCCAGATCGTATCCATCTGTGCGGCACAATACGCACGAATCTCCTGGATATCCGGACATTCATACACACAAACGCCCTTTTCGAACACCGGAACCTGCAAACGCTTTGCGGTAAAGTTTTCAAGCTTCTTACGTTTATATGTAAACTCGGGATCGAAAATAACATAGGGCTTGCTGTCATCAATCACTTCATCCGCCAGCGTAATCACATCGGCAATCGCCATACCTGTTTCCTTATCGAACAGCCGCCATGGTGTTTTGAAGCCGGGGTTGGTGATCTTAACGGCATTCTCCGAAAGCTTGATTTTCGGAATCAGCGCATCGGGATTATCCGGCGTACCTGCCGCAACAAGCTTATAGACACCGCCGAATACCGGCTCGGAGCGCGAGGTCACAAGCCGCTCACCAACGCCGAAGCTGTCGATTTTCGCGCCCTGTACCAGCAGGTCGCGGATAATATATTCATCCAGCGAATTCGACGCGACAATCTTCACCTCCGAAAGTCCTGCTTCATCCAACATAATACGGGCTTTCTTCGATAAATATGCAATATCACCGCTGTCGATGCGGATACCCTGCGGCGTATGACCCGCAGCCTTCAGTTCCTGAAATACGGTAATCGCATTCGGCACACCCGATTTCAGCACATGATACGTATCGACCAGCAAGGTGCACGCATCGGGATACACCTTCGCATATGCCCGGAACGCTTCCAGCTCGGTCGGGAACATCTGTACCCAGCTATGCGCCATCGTACCGAGTGCCGGCACGCCGAATTCACGGTCTGTAATGGCACAGGCGGTTCCGGCACAGCCGGCGATATATGCCGCTCTCGCACCATACAGCGCACCATCGCTGCCCTGTGCACGGCGCGAACCGAATTCCATCACAGGTTTTCCTTCTGCGGCACGAACGATTCTGCTTGCTTTTGTCGCAATCAGACTCTGGTGATTGACTGTCAGCAGCAGCATGGTTTCAATAAACTGCGCCTGAATCGCAGGGCCGCGGACCGTAATCAGCGGTTCCTGCGGAAAGATCGGCGTACCCTCGGGGATTGCCCATACATCACAGGCAAAGCGGAAATCCGCAAGATAAGCGAGGAATTTTTCTGAAAACAGATTCTTCTCGCGCAGATACTCCAGGTCCTCATCGGTAAACCGCAGATTCCGCAGGAATTCAACCACCTGTTCCAGACCTGCAAAAATAGCAAGACCGCCCTGATCGGGGACTCTTCGGAAAAAGAGGTCAAAACAGGTTAATGTATCGGTCAGTCCGTTTTCGAGATAGCCGTTTGCCATTGTCAGCTCATAAAAATCCACAAGCATTGTGAGATTCCGGACGGCAAGCAGCGATCCGCGTGCTTCATGTTCCATAGAACAACCTCGCTTTCATAGTGTTTTATAAATAAAAGGCACCTTCCGCCCATGGACGGAAAGTGCCGTTTTAGAGCATTATCAATCTTATCAATCAGCCAATTTCAATGATTTCGCCCATCTGGTCGCGTGCACAGGAAACAGCGTTGGACTCGTCGGTGTCGATATGCATCGCAAGCTTGAACTTATCGGATACACGAACCACAACATCACCCAGAACTGCTTTTCTGCCGTCGGTATCAATCTTGACCCAGACGATCTGCTTATCCTCGACGCCGAGTGCCTCTGCGTCTGCGGGCGTCATGTGGATATGACGCTTTGCAACGATTACGCCCTCGCTGATTTCGACTTCGCCGCACGGGCCGACCAGCTTGCAGCCGGGAGAACCTGCGGTATCGCCGGACTCACGAATCGGTGCTGCGATGCCGATCGAACGGGCATCGGTTGCGGAAAGCTCGACCTGATCTGCGGGGCGAACCGGTCCCAGAATCGAGACATTCTTCAGTGTATTCTTCGGGCCGACAACGTCAATACGCTCTTCACAAGCGAACTGACCGGGCTGGGAGAGATCTTTCTTGTTGGTCAGGGCATGACCTTCACCAAACAGCACAGCGAGTGTTTCGGCAGTCACATGAACGTGACGCGCAGAAGTTTCAACGATAAAGTTCATTTTGGAATACCTCCGAGATTATGATATTTTCACCATCTTACAATGGGCCAGTATAGGCATACGTCTATAACCTCTATTATTGTACTACAAAATCCCGCATTCGTCAAGTACCCCCACCGAAAAAAACGAGTCTGTATTCCGAAAAAAATTCTCGGTTTCCGGACACTTTCTACTGAAAAAAGCAGCCCCCGAACAAAGTCGGAGGCTGCAAACAGGGGGATTTTATGATTCAGGTCAGATTCGATTGACTTCGAGGACTGCATTGCCGCCGTTATTCTTCACGGTATGCATCACGCCGTCCATCTTACTCAGCAGCGAGTTCAGACTCAGACATTCGCCTGCCGCATAACGGTATGCACATCCGGAAACGGTCAGCTGGACGGTAACATTATATACCGTATAGCTTGCAGACATCACTTCTGCGATACGCTGTGCCATGCCCATCACCTGATTACCGGTGACGCTCGGCTGGAACACGAACGTAAACTCATCGCTTGTGATATTATAGATTTCGGCAATCTCAGAGAACTGTGCTTTCAGCTGTTCCGCGATCGTAGACAGGAATTCATCACCGAAATCACGGCCATATACTTCATTGAAGTTACGGAATCCATCAAAGTCGAAGTTTGCGATATTAAAGCTTTCGGATTCCAGTCGGCTTCCGAGATCTTCTTCGAGTGCATAGCGGTTTTTCAGTCCCGTCAGCACATTCGTAAACGCCATCGCCTTCGTCTTATTTCTGGACTGGAAGAGCTTCTTGGAGGTTTCCTCGATTTCCTGTGCGCGCTTCTGCAATTCGATTGCCGCACGCTTTGCCGCACGATCCATCATGGTAATTGCAATCACGCCGACCGCAAGAATCAGAATCATCAGCGCCAGAACGATCAGCACAGAGCGTGCCTTCTCGAAGAATGTGTCGATCGCACTCTGTTTCTGATAATCCATCGTTTCGCTCATCAGCTTTGTCGCTTCGTTCATCAGCGGTTCAACATCCGAATGATAGAGTGCGAGAATATTGGTTTCAAAATTTTCGAGCTTTTCTGCGTTGCCCACAGCCGTTTCATACTGCTGCTGGCAGAGCTGGAGACCGGTACGATACTTTCCGACAGCCTCCATCGACTGATCGAAGCGTTCTTTCACGCCTTCGTCAACCGAGCCGATTGCATTGAAATCCACAACGGCTTCGTCCATTTCACGGAACAGACCTTCCAGCTTTTCAATCTGTGCGGGCATCTGTTCGGTATCGGAGAGCATGACCATAACGGCAGTATTTGACTGTAAGAGCTTCTCGTCCGCGCGTGCAATCGCACCGAACGAAAGCTGTGCATTATACATTGCCCAGCCGAGCTTATAGAACGAAACCAGTACAACGATGATATTCAGGATAGAAAGGAGAACATACACGATCTTCATCTGGAGATACATTCTCGGACTATAACCTTCGATTTTCTTTCCATCCTCAGTTTTCTTAAATATACGATCCAATAATGCCATATTCAATAATTCCTCTCTTATTTAGATTTTAGCAGGTATGCTGTATCATAAAAAGCAACAATCACAGATAGATGTAGATAGAGAAACAGTTTCATCCGTAAGGATATCGGATGCGGAGCTGCGTTCGCTCCGCATCCGGAATTTACTTATTTCTTGCCGGGCTTACCGGGCTTTTCAGCAGGCTTTCCGGGCTTTACCGGTTTTTCAGGCTTTTCAGGCTTTTCAGACTTTTGTACTGCCGGATTTGCAGCAGCCAGAGAACCCTTGCAGCCCTTCTTTGCGATCGTAAATACGCCGGTGGTCTGTGCATTTACAACAAACGTATTCTTCTTGATCTGAATGCTGAGCGCTTCGGTATTGCCGTTTTCATCCGCGATTGTTCCGACATAGGAATCGGTTTCTGCGTCATAAGCGAGCACACCGGATGCTGTCGAGGTAGATACTTCGATTCTGGCATTCTTATGATGCTTTCCGCCCTCGTGGGCTTTGAGCTCCAGCGTATCGAGATTGAGGCTGGTATGACCCTGTGCACCCATCAGACAGCTTGCCATTTTGGTGATATACTGGGAAGCGTCGTCGGAGGTCTTGGTCATATCGACGGGAACGAGCTGAACAGTCTTTTCTCTGTCGCTGACATCCGAAACAGTACCCTTCATGGTCAGAACCTGATAGCCGCTCTCGGTCTTTGCATAGCCATAATAATAGATATCGTTGTTCGTGCCGAAGAAGCAGAAGGAGTTATAATCCACATCGTCCACGATCTGGTAGCCGCTGTAAATGCCCCATTCATTCGCGAGGAATGCTTCATCAGCGTCGCCGTCAAGATTGGTGATAAAATTATCGTCCATCAGCGACAGGGTTGTTTTCGAGCCTTTGACATATTCAACAGCACCGGTATGATTGCCGGTGGAGCTGAGGGATGAGTAGTCCATCAAGGTTCCGGCATAAGCTTGTACAAAGCTGCCGAGGCTTGCATTAAAGACCTTCATCATGCCTTCCATAGAGCTGTCGGCAAGGCTCATATCAAAGCCAAACAGCTCGATGGTTCCGATATCACGCTGTATTTCGGTCATCGCACCGCCGGCATACGTGATATAAGTCATCGTATCGTTTGTAATAACGACACCCTTGCCCTCGTCTGCCTGTGTGTTGAAATAGACAGTCGCGAGATCTCCGTCATCGTTCAGACCATAGTAGGAGATATCCTTTCCGCCTTTGAGCACACCGCCGAGGATTGTGATGCGATTGTCGTGGTCATAGAAATCGAAGGTGTCGCCGGCAACAGAATATGTATAGCCGCCGAGTGCTTCGGAAACCACGCCGGTTGCATTCGCCGCACTGACCGTCATCGGGACAGCACCTGATCCGGCAGCAATCGCGAGCGCCAGCATCGCGATTACCATCTTTTTGTTTCTCTTCATTTAGTACAACCTCCTTTAAATTTTTGCAGCTTTTTATTTTTTTTGTGGACATTCGCTATATATATTCTAACACCAATCCGAAACGGTGTCAAGTTCTTTTAAAAAAAATAATTCACAAACTTTCCAGCAGGCTTTTGTTGATGTGCACAGTTTTCCTCTCAATCCAAAAAAATTTCTAATTATATTGCAAATGAATTTTCGATTTTACCGATATGCGCCGGGCGAACATTTCCGTTTTTATCCCCAGAAATTTTAAACATTTTTAAGTTTTATCTTTTTCTTTTGGATATTTTCTATAAAATCACTTCGTAATTTGTGCATTTTTTATATTGACTATCTTTTGGGATTGCGGTATAATAATTAATATGTAAACATTTACTTATGGGTGTCTGATCCCCATTCGGGAAAATGCTTGCATCAGCCCAATCAGCATCGCCCGCCGCGGCGTAAAGGAGGTCAAATATGGCGGAAGCTAGATTCATCAAAACCGTCACTTTCGGCGGATATGAGAAAACAAGCGTCATCCAGAAACTCGAACATCTCAATACACAAGTACATGACCTGAGCAATAAGCTGACAGAATCCAGAGCGCTCCTCGATGCCTATAAAAAAGGTACCGACGAGGAAAAAGCGCATGAAACCATTCTCTCGGCAGAACGTGCCAGACTGACGCAGGCACAGGTTCAGAACGATACCCTCACCACTAAGCTCAAAGCCTCCGAGGAAGAAAACCGTAACTATGTACTCGAAATCAAAAACCTCAGGAAAACACTCGCTGAGCTCGAAAACACCTTGAAGGATACCGAAACAAAGCTTCGCGCACTTCAGACGGAAAATGAAGCCGTCGCGCTCAGCAATGTCTTTATCGAAGCGCAGAAATCTTCGAAAATGCTCGAAGAATCCTCGAAGGAAAAATGTGCCGCGCTCGAAGAAAATGCAAAGAAGCTTGCGGTCTCGATTGTCGAAGAAGCCAATTCCGATGCCGAACAGATTATCTTCGAAGCCAATAAATCTGCGAAAACGATTATCGCGGACGCACAGAATAAAGCCGAACAGATGGGTGCTGCATCCAATAATCTCAGAGCCGCTGTCCTGAATGATGTCAATGCGCTGAAAGACGAAATCAATACCATGCAGAATATCCTCAGCTCCTTCCATCACGGCGGTATGGAACGCCTCAATCAGACCGAACGGCTGCTCGCCAAAACAAGGCAGACCCTCACGGAAGGCGGCGTACCCGTATTCCGTGAACCGAAACACTATGAACCGGAGCTTCCTGCTCCGCCCCAGCCCCTTTCGCAGAAACGGCGTGAGGCGGCGTCCGATTCCGAGGAAAAACATAAGAAACAACAGGAACTGGATAAGCTGATGCAGATGGCAAATGCGCTCGGAAGCAAACAACAGCCGAAATCCGATGCCGAGTCAGAAGATGCAAAACCTTCGGAACCGGAAAAGAAAAGCGGTGGGATTGACCTTGCCGCACTCACCGCAAAAGCCAATGCCATCGGAAAACCTGAAATAAAGAAATGAAAATGCATGAACCCGCTGCTACAAGGAGTGTTCTGATATTATGAATGAAATTATTATTGTAAAGCCTGAAAAATGTATCGGATGCAATGCCTGTATCCGAAGCTGTCCGTCACCGGAAGCAAACCTTACCAAACAACTCGATAACGGCAGATATACCACCATGATTAACCCCGATAAATGTATCGCCTGCGGTCAGTGCATCAAGAGCTGCAACCACGGCGCAAGAGACTATATCGACGACACCGAGGAATGTATCGCACAGATGGCGAAGGAAAAGGTCACAATCCTTGCATCCCCTGCACTCCAGACTGCGCTCCCGAACAAATGGCGCGGCGTACTCGACTGGTTTCGCGAAAAAGGATGCGTCATCCTCGACGTTTCTTTCGGTGCAGATATCTGTACCTGGGCGCATCTCCGCACGATAGATCAGGGAAATATGGGCAATGTCATTACCCAGCAGTGCGCGGCTGTCGTCAAATACATCGAAATCTATCAGCCGAAGCTTGTACAGAACCTCTCCCCCATCCAGAGCCCTGCCGGATGTGCCGCAATCTATGTCAAAAAATATCTCCGAAGAACCAATCCCATTGCGGTGATCTCTCCCTGTATCGCCATGAAACAGGAAGCCGAAGCCACCGAACTGATTGATTACAGCATCACCATCCAGAAGCTCATGGAATATTTCAAGCGCAACGGCATCAATATTGCCGTCGATCCGGATGATTCCTTTGAATATAAATTTGATGAACCGCAGGGTCAGCTCGGTTCCATCTTTTCTCGTCCGGGCGGACTGCGCGATAATCTCTGGACGCATCAGCCCGACCTCAATATCGCAAGCTCCGACGGCGTCCGGAGAGTCTTCTCCGAAATTAAAATGTATGCGAAAATGCCGGAGAATAAACATCCCCAGGTTTTTGACGTCCTCTCCTGTGAACACGGCTGCAACATGGGCCCCGCAACCGGAAGTGCACAGAGTGCGTTCGATATTATGGCAACCATGCGCGGCATCGAAACTGCTGCAAAAAGCCGCCGGAAGATGACCGGTATGATGGGACGCGGCGAGGACAGACTATTCAAAAAATTTGACGAAGAGCTGCGGGTTGTGGACTTCCTCCGTAACTATAAGCCGACGATGCCCTCCCCGTCACCCAGCGCTGCTCAGCTCCAGCGGATTTATGAGGAAATGGGCATGGGTGCCGAGGAAAAACGATGTTATGACTGCCGCGCCTGCGGATATAAGACCTGCCGCGATATGGCAACCGCAATCTACCGCGGACTGAATACACCCGATAACTGCATCATCCACGCGAAAACAATCCTCAATGAACGCCATTCCCTCCTCACAAAACAACATCTCCGGCTCACCGATATCACCACAGAATGTCTCGATCTCTCCGATCAGCTCAAGGATGATATCGCGAAAATTACCGACAGCATGACCACCATCGGAAAATCTACCGCCGCAACCAGTGAGCGTGCCGCAGTCGTCAAGGAGCTGCTCGAAAATATTGTCGTATTCTGTTCCAATAATCCGACGATGGATCAGAGCAGTGTTTCTCAGCTCATCAGCATCCTCGAAACCACGATCTCTGCATTCAGCGCACTGGATGATAATGTCGGAATTACGAATGAGCACTCCGGTATGATTCACGATTCGATCGACAATATTGTTTCTCTCGTCGAGAAAATCAATGATACGCTCATCAAAACCGACATTTCCGATTCTTAATCCAAAACGCCTCTACGCAAAATCCATCTAAACTATTTTATCTGCGTTGCACGCGGGTAGTGGGGGATGGGTAACGGAAAGGGGTTTGAAAGGGGAAAAACAGTGGGCAATTGATTGCCCGTGGGTATGTGGGGAGACGTGAGAACATCCCTCGAACACGCCCTCTTTCCCTTGGTTGTCTCCTTTCTTTTTTTATTCGTGAAAATAAATCAAGGGGGACACCCATAGGGGAGGAAAGAGCGCTCCCGCGCATTCTCTCCTCCCCTTCAGGGTTTCCCCCTTGTACCCCCTTCCAACTCATCCCCTCCTCTCTTATACTACACCTTATCAGAACGCACTTACTTACAGGCACCGCACCCAATCCAGAATACAAATCCTCCGCACACAGATTTTTTCAACCATTTTTATCGTAAGTGCACGCGAATAGAGGGGGATGGGTAACGGAAAGGGGTTTTCCCCTTTCGTTCTATTTTAGCACGATAAACATAGGCATACCAAATCCCATGCTCCCCTTTTCTTTTTGCATCCCCAAAAAATAATCCCCATAAAAAAGCCATACCCAGCGCCTTTTCTGCGCCGATGTATGGCTTTTTTCATTATTTAAATACAACGCCCCACTTCGATCCGATCTTACGATAGAGACGCATTTTTTCTTTCTTCTTCTGGCTCTTGAAATCATAAAGCACAGCAACTGCGGCACCAACACTCAGCACAATGCTCAGGAGGAACGCTGCCAGATCCGGCAGAAGCAGGAACGATCCTACCCAGATGATGAGCGTCAATACCAGAATGACAGGCAGACAGAATGATACGAGCGTCCTGTTCTTTACCTTAATATAATGCTGGATATCCTTAATGTTGATGTTCTCATAGTTCCGGGCAATAAAATTATCAGGCTGTGCCCACTTACAAAACTGCGCCAAGTCATCAAACTTTGCAGTATAATCCTGATAATCATGGAATTTTTCGTTGAAGCGCGCGACGCGATAGTTTACAATAATGAAATCCTGTGCATTCATAGCATCCATAACATGGATGATGGTACCGGTATCCGCTTGACCTTTCATGGATTTCAATACCAAGAACTTTCTGTCGATGGCTTCATCAATATTGAGCAAATAAGTCATAGTACACCCTCCATATCTTTTTATCTGTTCTTATGCTCTCAAATCTAGAAGCTTTTAAGGTTAGAGATGTTGTTGGCGATGACATCGCATCCCGCTGTCGGGATGGCTGTCACGGAATCAATCCATTTTTTTCAGATTCAGATTGGCTTTTGCAACCTTTTTTCTGTCCATTGCGTGTTTCAGCATTTCTTCCCGGGACATTCCCTCGGCTGCTGCGGGAGCATCGTTTTCCGCCGCGGTATCCTCCGTATCCTCCTCATCCAAGAATCGGTTCAGCCGCTTCATAAAGGCATTTCCGCCCGGCCCGGCTGATACAACCTGACTGCTTTGCTGGAATGCGCCGGCTGCCGGTGTGGGCTGCATCGGAACCGAAACGCCGGGATATCCGTTTTGCGGATACGGCGCCGCATTCATATTCTGGGCATATGCCGGATTCTGGTAAGGATTCTGCGGCTGGAACGGCTGCTGCTGGGGATAAGGGTTCTGCTGCGGATAGCCGCCATTGGGCTGCTGGGGATAAGGGTTCTGCTGCGGATAGCCATTTGGCTGCTGAGGGTAAGGATTCTGCTGCGGATAGCCATTTGGCTGCTGGGGATAACCGTTTTGCTGGGGATAGCCATTTGGCTGCTGGGGGTAACCGTTTTGCTGCGGATAACCATTTGGCTGCTGGGGGTAAGCATTCTGCTGGGGATAAGCCCCCTGCCGCGGATAGCCTGTCTGCTGCGCGTACAGCGTCTGGAACCCACTTGCACCCTGAAGGCGGGCTTCTTCGGGCTTTTCATAGAGAAAGCTGACATTTTCGCCGCCGGGCTGACCCGATGCCGACGCAGCAGGCGCATTGCCGAACGGATTTGCCGCATCCACGCGGACACCGTTTGCAAAATCTGCGGGTGCACCAAGCGTCGGAGCTTCCGCATCATCATAGCCGCTCAGGAAATCCGATACGGCAGCGGAAGGAACGAGGCTTGCCGCGGAAACACTCTCCTCGAGTGATGTCACAACCTGACAACTGCTGTTATCCACGCCCGAACGCACCAGCATTGCCAGCGCATCATCTTCCGGCTGGAGGATACAGAAGTCATCCAAAGAAATGAGGATCATTTGCTTTGATATGACCTTTTGCGCTGTCACAGCGGACATAACCGCAATCTTTTCGGCAGAAAGTGCAGCGACGGTACCTTCATTGATGGAGATTCCTGTGACACCGGAATAGATATCACCCGAATCTGTGATAATCAGACATAAGCACGCGTCATCCTTTGCAAATTCAGGCTTCTGCTGCTTGACTGTCATTGCAAAATTTTTAGCCGTTTGATAGAAAGAACCAATATCCAAAACAAACACCACTTTTCTGAATTATTACACGCATTTCTGCGTGATTTCCCTGTTACTTCGGAGCTTTTTTCGAAAGCTGTTCGGCTTTTCTCTGTGCGGAACGCGCTTTATTCTCCGAAACCTTTTCCTGCAGCAGCCCCAGTTTTTCCTCGAGCAGCTTCGTATGGAACACACACGCCAGCGAGATATCATCTTCTGTGCCGTAGTGGGTACGTTTTTTAAGATTCTGGAGAATGACATTTCCGAACGTACCCGAATCGTTCAGCCGGCTTGTAATAATCGAATGGTAATCGAGAAAATCATATTCGCTTCCGAACGAGGTATAAAGCCCGTCGGTTGAGCCAAACAGCGCGATCAGTCGGCTGTTCGGCAAGTAGAAGCTGCTGAACATTTTCGCCGCATTGGAATTGCAGATGGAAGCGGTGACGTTCGCGGGCGCAGATTCATTATACGCCATCGGCATCACTGCGCTTCCGTCCTCGAGGACTGCCACAAGACTTCCGTCACCGATCTGGAGACCGAACGTATAGTCCGCTCCGGCAACTGCCGCAACCAATGTGGAACCATAGTAGGACTCCGGGGGGATTGCTGCAAAATCTTCGGGTTTGAATTTACTTTTTTCTTCCTCCGTCACCGGACATTCTGCCAGATGTTCATCAATCCGGCGATTCCAGTTGGAGATAATCTGTTTTTCGATATTCCGGATAATTCGCGCATGGTTTTCAGGAAGATTCGCTTCCAGTTCTTCGCTTCTTTCATAGAATCTGTCGATTGCTTCGATCGCAGCTTCTACGGCAAACCGAGAACCGAGATGGCTGCGGAAATGCTTCTTGCTGCCGTGGCCGTCCGCGACCACCACAACCGCATACTGTTCACCGAGTTTAAAGGCGGAGCTGTCCTGACAAACCAGACCGGTCTTTTCATGACTTGCGCCTCTGACCGAATGGCTGAAGCCGCTGAACATTGTTCCTGACCTCCTTCCGATAAGCTGATCGGGATGTTACCAGCCTGTATCGAAAGGAATATCGCTTCCATCGGTCTGGCTGCTGACAAGCTCCTGAATCTGCTGACCGAGGAGCTTTTGTTTTGCCGCGAACACATCATCCTCGCCGAGTTCTTTTCCGGTATCATCCGAAAGCGTCATACTCTTGCTTCCGATCTGAGAGGATGTAACGGCGATAATCTTGATCATCTGTGCGAGCTGTTCGCCGGAATACGCGTGGACAACGGTATCTGCAGAGCCGGTAAATTCTGCCAGAATATTGTCATTGGCTTCCTGACCGATACCGAGTGCGGCTTTCAGTCCGTATTTATACCAGCTGTTGCCCTGAAGCTCTTCAAGCCCAGCCTTATAGTCATCCGACGGATAGCCGTCTGTCATAAGGAAGATCACGGGGGCAAAGGAGAGCGAAGGAGAATTGAGGAAGCCGTTGCGCGACATCCGCTGGTTCAGTTCTCTGAATGCGGCGCCGAGGCTCGTCACACCGTTTGCGCGGAGTCTTGCCCATTCGAATTCCTCGATCGGAATCGGGTTTGCATACATCCACTGAACCTCGGTCGAGAAGGTCAGGACGGCAATCTTTACTTCGGTATCTGCCTCGCCGACTCTCCGGATTTCGGGAATCAGCTCCTCCATCACGGTATTCAGCTCGCCCATTTTCTTACCCTTCATACTGCCGGATGTATCTATGAGGAAGAAGATTACAAGACTTTTTCGGGAAACGCCTGTTGCGCTCAGCGGATCATCATCAAAATCCAGCAGGTTATCGTCCATTGCGTCCAATGCCGGATCTGTAAACTTTTCATTGCTCATACGTTCTTTCATCCTTTCTGATTATGCTGTCCGAGGGACGGAGAGCAGCTTAGATTTTTGCTGTAATCTGACCAAAATCAATTTCAAGTCCCTGCCAGACGGGAAAGCCTTTTCCGGGGAAAATGTCGTAGAAAACGCCGTCGGGCATCTTCGCTTTCCACTTGAACTCCGAACAGTTCTTAATTCCGAGGACGCCGGGCTTCAGCTTATTTTCCACAAGCTCTCCGGCAACTGTCATAAAGTCCTCGGAGTCCGGGCTGATATCACAGGCATAGAATTTACAGCCCAGATAGAGCGGAAGTCTTGTGGTACGGTGACTGAATCCCATCGTCGCAAATTCCATGCCGCATTTCGGACAACGGAATTTCGTCTCGCTTTCCTGTACAAACATGGAGCTGAAATTGGTTCTTCCGCAGCCGCACTGGATAATCTCCAGCCGCAGCCGCAAAAAGAGCTTCTGCCATTCATTCTCGATCACACGTTTTGTCGGATCGGCAATACCGATCGTAAAGGAGCGGATAAATACATCCTTTACATAATCGGGATAGATGCGCCAGAATCGGATGACATTATCGTGGATTCCGCGAACCGGACGATTCGAGGTATCCGCCGGGTCATAGACAAACACGGCATTCTGGCCGTAGTGGCGAAGCTCCGCGGATTCCGTCAGACAAACATCCCGCACAACCTTTTCTCCCTCCATCGGATCGCCGCGGAAGAGAAGCTTAAATAGGACGACTGCGAGGGAATATTTATCTGTCTGTACATTCGGCTGGGCGATGCCTCTCACAACCTCGGGTGCCATATACCCGGGTTTTCCGCCGATGCCGAAATTACTGCCGTCGGGTGCGATATTATCACAGTCACAGACCAGTACCGCACCCGTATTGACATTGATGAAGAAGCCGCCATCATTCAGATCCTGATAGCTTTTGCCGACTCTGTGGAGCTGACGGAAGGCATTCACGATATTGATGACTGCGGTTACCATCGCGCTCAGGCTTGCGAACCGCACGTTTTTCTTGAGCGCATGACCTGTCAGTGAATCCACTTCCAATTTATATGTATTCAGAATATCGACGAACGAATCGAATCCCTCGGGCTTCAGCTCCATAATATAACCGAATGTCCCGTCCTCCGTTTCTTTCGTCAGATATTTCGGCCAGAGAAATTGGCTGCTGGGCGGACCGTCATTGATATTATCCTCCAGATTTTTCCGGAACGCCTTAGGTTTTTTCATTTTGTCGATATCGTACCATTTCAATGCCCATTTCTGACCATTGAACCGCACGAGATAGACCGTACCCTGTCCGCCGCTTCCGATTACGCTTAAAACCTTGGCTTTTCCGCCGAATTCCATTTCGACTTCCTGACCAATTTCAAGCTCTATCATATGACCTCATCCTTTCTAAGTCGATATCTTCGTAATCTGCAAATCAATTATTCCTCAGCTTGTGCAGCGATTTGGTGCGGAATTCCGTTCACCAGACAGTATTTATGTACATATGAATTTTCCGGACAATGGATCACCAGATTCGGACAGTACGAAAATGCATTTGTGTCGATAAATTTCACGCTCTCCGGAAGATACAGCTTCCGGAGTGCTTCACAGCCCGAAAATGCCTCTGCACCGATGCTGCTGACGCTGTCGGGGACGATCAGCGTCGCAAGGCTTGTACAAAACGAGAAGGTGCTGTCCTCGATTTCAATCACGCCGTCCGGAATCTTGACGACAACCAGATTGGTACACTGGCTGAATGCGCCCGCCTTAATCACCCGAAGTCCTTCGGGAAGCTCTAAGCCCCTGAGCCGCTTACAGGATGAAAACGCATACTCCCCGATCATCATCAGGGTATTCGGAAGACGGATTGTCCGGAGCGAGCTGAATTTATCGAAACAGAATGCGTCAATCCGTGTATAGCCTTCCGGTATCGTAATATTGCCGCTGAGCCGGTATTTGAGGGCTGCCATCGGGGTAAAGCTCATGTCCTCGATGATAAAGGATGGTTTTTTCGGCTGTGGTTTCTTCTCCGTTTCCGGCTTTTCGTCCGCCACAACCTTCAGCGGCGATTCATATACCCATCCCATCAGATATGTAAAGCAGGCAGTTACGAATTCTGCCGCATATTCCGCCAGATACAGATCCGCAGTCATATACCGCTTGATCTTCATGACTGCGATTTCACGGTTCGGTTCGCTGATCAGCATTTTAAAAACGCCCATCTGATACATATTGATCAGCAGGCGGCGTTCTTTGTCGTAATCGGGGACATAATCATTCAGCAGTCCGATAAAGCGTGCAGGATTCACGACAGCACCCGGACCATACTGAACGACGATGGCACGCAGCGCCTTCTGAAACTCCATCGTTGTATCAAAACCCTCAATATTCTGCGGAACCGGTGCACCGCATTTCGGACATCCCGACAGCTTCGCTTCCAGCGGCGCATCACATTTCTCGCATCGCATGAGAATCCCTCCTGACTGTTCGTAATATGGTTTTATGTTTGATCTAAAATAGCTCCTGTCACGCAAACTGCCATCATGTTTAGTATACCACCTTTCGTGAATCATGTCAAGACTTTTTTCATATTCTGAATGTTTTCATTTAAATAGCACAAAACACCCTGACTTTGTTTGTGCATAAATAAAAATATTATGACTGAAACCTGAAACAAGAATGAATCTTCCCGTACATCTTTCTCCTGTCGCCATCGGTTGACAAAGCTCCATACTATTTATATAGAAAAACAAAACGCCCGACCGTGCGATATTTCACACACTGTCGGACGTCTGACAGAAATCTATTCCAGAAAAAAGCTGTACGGTACGGCGTTAATAGAGCAGCTCCCGCCAGTCATTGTCTGCCACACAGTAGAGCAGTCTTCTTGCATCCTCATCAAAATACATCCGGATTTCCGAACGTGCTGCAATCGGGGCGGATTCATGAGAAATTGATTTTGTAATCCGTCCGCCTTCGGAATCATACACCGTAATTTCTGCGGCAGTTTCCGAGATCTTCATGCAGGTTGCGAAATATGCACCGCTTTGTGCCGAAAAAACCTGCATACTCTCCGCGGCATATCCAAGCGTCAGTTCCGATTCTCTGGCATCCCCGATCCGATAGATGATACCGGTCGGGTGCTCCGCGTCATAAAAATACGCGCCGCCGTCATAGGGTGCCGCTTCGAAAGCACCTCCGTTTTTTCGTGTATGCAGCCAGACTGTGCCGCGCCGCAGAGAAATACTCCCGAAACAGGGCACCGTTTCTCCGTTTTCAGATGCCTCTCCGACGACCAGCAGCAGCCCGTCACCCATATGCATCGAACGGATTGTCTGCAAGTATGCATTCTCGCCGGACGCCCCGATCACACAAACTGTTTCGGGTGTATCAGCGAAAAATCCCAGCCGTTCAATCTGTAATCCTTCCGCCGTATGCCTTGCCGCATACACATCCCGCTCGTCAATATCCACAGCGAATGCGTCAATCGTTCCAAGCGGCGATACGTCTACATCTGCTTCCAGACTCAGCGAATCCTGATAAACGCGCAGCCGTTGATAGCGGATATCCTGCCATTCCATTGCGGCGGCTGTACTTTCACTCGCCTGACTGAGTACCCAAAAGCCATCCGCCGCAGAATGTGCAGCGCCGTCGCTCATCGTATAGATTTGTTTTCCGTGCGACAGCGTGGTATATTCAATTTCATAGCTATGGTCTGATTGCTCGAAACAGAGCAGATATGCGCCCCCGCCGAGCATCCGGCAGTTCTTCAGCACAGATGTCTCCGGCTTTCGCTCTAAATACTGGCTCAGCAGCGCATATGCACCATCGTGCACCGCAGCCGTGGTATCAGCCGATTGCTGCGTCATCTCCGAGACTTCGGATGTCGTACCGAGTGCCGGCGGCTGCTGGGATTCCGCCCCCTCCGGCAGCTCAGGATCGGTACAGGCACTCAGAAACACCGTACAGATCAGCAATGCCGCGATCTTTTTCATCGCATACTCCTTTATTCATGTTTCATCTTCGGATTCTTTCTCTCCAAACGGTAATTTGTCAATTGTCCGCATATCCATACATTCCATCATACCACCAATCGGCAGCATAGAACCGGAATCCTCCCGATCCGCCGCATAAAATACCTCCGCGCGCTGTTCGTCATAGAAAAACTGGAACCGAAGATCCTCCAGATCACGTGAGGCTTCCGCATTCTCCAGCTTTTCAAAGCCTGCGCCAATCGACGCGGATTTTCCGATCAGCGTTCCGCCCGAATCATACGCCAGCAGCCAGTAATATTTTTGCCAGTACTGATAAAGCGTGGATTTCAAGCGCGGATTTCTGCGCTTTTCTTTCTGTTCCAGCACCACATCGCCGGCAATCAGATATGCACCGCTCGGAGATGCGGAAAAGACTGCGGTGGACGGCTTATGCGAAAGGGTAATCGTCTGTTCGGCACCGCCGTAGAGCCGCAGCACCTTTCCTGTTTCACACTGCTCTCCATATATATACGCGCCCTCCCAGAATGGTGCCAGTCCATAGGAATCCGCCGTTTCGCTGATTCCGGAGATCGTCATCGTTACATCCGGCGAAATCACACCATATGCTGCCCGTCCCTCACCGTCTGCGGCAGTTGTCTTTCCGGTAAAGAGAAAGCCCCAGCTTGTATAATGAAGCTGTTCGACTTCCGAAACCGCCGTGTCGGTGCGCTTCCATTCTCCTGCCGTTTCAAATTCTGCGGCGGAGAGGACGCGCTTTTTCAGCACAAACCGTTCTTCCTCTCCTGTAAAGGCATAAAGCGTGTCCTTCGTTTCATCATAAAAGAGGTGATCGGCGCGTTCCAGCGTACTGATATCCAGACTCCGTGCAAGCTGAAAATTATACGAATAGAACTGGATTTTGGAATAGCGTTTGCCCTGATATTCCACCGCAGGCTCGTCCGCCGCCGCAAGCTTCAATGTCCAGAAGCCCGTATGCGTCAGCGTCGGCTGCGCATCCACCGTCATCCGTGCCAGCTCACCGGAAACTAAATTACAGAGCCGGATTTCTACACGCGTATCCGCTTCTTTCGGGAAGCTGACCAGATAATTGCCATCCCCGATCGTCAGGATTGCATTGCCGTATACCGGTTCGACATCTCCGTTCTCATCCGTCACATAATCGCCTGAAAAATTCCATCCGCTGAGGAAGCGATACTTTTCGCTGTCCATGCGTTCTTCGACCGGAACGGTTTCGGGTGCCTGAATGAAGGAGACGGCAGCTTCGGTACAGATTGCCGTCGTATCCTTCGAAACGGTTGTGGTCTGCTGCGCTGTGGCAAGCAGGCTTTCCGATGGCGCTGTGGTAGTTTCGGGTTCCGGAGAATCCGTGGAAACAGGTTCCGTCTCCTCCGGGTTTTCTATATTCTCAATATTTTTTACACCGCAGCCCGTCAGAATCGCCATGCTGCACAGCAATATCCATATCTTTTTCATCTCGTATCGTGCTCCTTCCGGATTTGTCCTTCATCTTTATATACGAATGAAACCGACCAATATGTGCACGATCCGCCAAATTTCAGCAGCCTGCACAAGAACGCACTTCGCTTTTTGGAAGATGTCACCAATCCCGTCCGAGCCGCTTCGATTAGAATGTGTCAGGTTTCGGAGAAAATGTTACAAGTTTCTTGAAATCACGTGAAAAGTCTGCGAAAACGCTTGCAAAAGAATAAGCTTTGTGGTATACTGAATATCGGATTTGTATGGCAGGTGTGCTGCCGCAATACAACAATCGAAAGGAAATACAGATATGAGTAACCAGTCATCCGCACAGCCCATCGAGAAAAAACTCGAAAAACAACGGGCTGCGAAAAAACAAAAACAGAAAACCGCACGTACCATTGCCGCACTCTGCGGTACGGGTCTCGTCGTCATCGGTGCAGTCGCCTTTGCTGTCGTGAAAATCTACCGCAGCAGCGGTGTGCATCTCCAGGGTACCGCAATGGAATCCACGCATTATAAAGTCAATAACGCGATGATGAGCTACCTCATCGACACCACCTACCAGAACTACCTCGATTCCGTAAAGGGAAATAAGAATGCCGATCGCCCGATTAAGGGAAAATCCTTAAAAAAACAGCACTATGGTGCCGATCAGACATGGTTCGATTACCTCGTCCAGGCTTCTTCCTATTCCATGACCCAGACCCTCAAGATGTGTGAGGCAGCTTACGAAGCGGATTATTCCCTCACCGATGCACAGATCGCCGAATGTGAAGCGGAAGCCCAGAGCATGGATCTCTCGAAATATTCCGATGGCATCCAGGTTGCAGATGTCACCGAGGTCTTAAAACTCAAACGCCTCGCAAACGATTATGAAATCTATGCCGCGGAGAATATCGAGATCACAGAGGAAGAACTCAACGAATATTACGAAAAGAATTCCGGTGCTTACGCAAACTGGGATATGCTCTGTTTCAGCATCGCCTGGAAAGATGGTTCTACGAACGAGAAAGTCCCGCAGTCTTATAAGGATGTTATGAAGGAAGTCGATAAGCTGACTGCCTGTACAACACCCGAAGCCTTCAAAAATGAAGTCTACCGCTTCCTGATTGAAGAACGCAGCAAAACAACAGATACCGCAAAGAAAATGCTCGACGCGATTGATGTGAACGTCACCGGCGACAGCTTTGATCCGGAAATCGCAGAATGGGTGCTCGAAGGTGACGCCAAGCAATATGATACGAAGGTACTCGAATATAAGGACAACTGTAATGTTGTCGTCTATATGCTGACCTCGGAACCGACCATCAATCAGTCCGATGCAGTCGATGTCCGTGTCATCACCCTCAACAAGGCTTCTTCTGCGGATGAATCGCTGACCGTTTCCGAAGCACAGACACTTCTGGACGACTGGAAAGCCGCAGGCGGTACGGAAACACTCTTCGGTGAATTCGCACTGAATAATTCCAGTGCATTCAACCTCATCAATACCCGCGGTCTTTATATCGGTTTTTCTGAGGAATCCATGGAATACGGCGAGGAATTCCGCGACTGGGCATTCGCTTCCGACCGCAAACCCGGTGATACCGAAATCTTCGAGCTGGATTCTCAGGTCGTAATCGGCTATTTTGTTGCAGATAACCCGTATTCTGCCGATAAAGCCGCCGCATATCAGGCGCTTTATAAAAAGGAAATCGACGCGCTCGATACCATCGCCGATAACTTCAGCGTCGCACAGAATATCAATGTCATCAACCAGCTCAAATACTAAGCATCCACAGAATCCCCTGAGCACCTATCTCCATCCGCAGCAGGACATGAATCCGGTTCCTGCTGCGGATGTTTTGTTTATGTAAAAACCTACGTTTTTTCATCCTGTTCTTTGTGAAAATCTAAGAAAATTGCATCACCCCCTTGAAACTTGTCGAAATATGCGGTATAATGGGGAAAGATATATACTGGGAAGCTGTGCGGCATCCGCCGTTTCCCGCCTACGCATGATGTGGAGCAATGTAAAAATAATAAGCAGGAGCAAAACAAAATGGTTTTTTCAAGCCTGATCTTTCTATATCTGTTTTTGCCCGTATGCTTGCTTTGCTACGGGCTTTTTCCATCGCTGCGCGCGAAAAACGCGGTACTCATCCTCTTTTCCCTCGTCTTTTATGCCTGGGGAGAACCGTTCTATATTCTGTTGCTGCTGGGGAGCGTTCTCATAAACTACCTCCTCGGACTCGGAATCGGTAAGGCACAGCAGCAAAATCACCCAAAGCTTGCAGGCTTCTGGTGCGGTACGTCTCTCGTCTTCAACATCGGGCTGCTGGGCGTATTCAAGTACAGCGGCTTTATCGTCGAGAACCTGAATCTGATCCCATATATCGAACTGCCTGTTCCGACAATCACCCTCCCGATCGGAATCAGCTTCTATACCTTCCAGATCCTCTCCTATATCATCGACCTCTACTGGGGGAATGTGAAGGTTCAGCGCAGTCCGTTCCGGTTTTTACTCTATATCGCCATGTTCCCGCAGCTTGTCGCCGGCCCGATCGTGAGATATTCCGCCATCGAACAGGAAATCCAAGAACGCCATGTCACACTCACCGATTTCAGCAACGGCATTACCCGACTCATTCTCGGCCTTTCGAAAAAGGTGATTCTCGCAAACCACCTCTCTGCCATTGTCGATTCCTTCTTCGGCGGCGATATTTCACAGATTTCTGTCCTCGGTACATGGTATACCGTAATCGTTTATGCGATGCAGATTTATTTCGATTTCTCCGGCTATTCCGATATGGCAATCGGCATGGGCTATCTGTTCGGCTTTCATTTCGATGAGAACTTCAGACACCCCTTCCTCTGCCGCGATATCTCGGAATTCTGGCAGCGCTGGCATATTTCCCTCGGCTCCTTCTTCCGCGACTACCTGCTCTATATTCCGATCTTCGGAAAACGCCGCAAGTACGGCGGATTATTCCTCGTCTGGTTCTGTACCGGACTCTGGCACGGCGCAAGCTGGAATTATGTCATCTGGGGACTCTATTTCGGTCTCTTTATCTTCTTCGAACAGCTCGTCGGTAAAAAACGTATCCGGAAAATTCCGCTGGTTTTACGCCATATCTCCAGTAAGATCATTATCTTTATCGGCTTCGGCATCTTCTATTTCGAGGATTTCGATCGGCTGCTGCAATTCTTCCGGAACCTTGTCGGCTGTAACGGCAACAAACTTTCCGATCCGCTGGTACTGCTTTCGATGCAGAATTATTGCTGGCTTCTCCTCGCCGCAGTCGTCTGCTGCTTCCCCATCTACGATGGACTCCAGAAGCTCAAGCTCCGCCACAGCGGTCTTGCACTCGCAATCAGCTCCGGTCAGGTCATCGCCAATGTGCTCCTGCTCCTGACCAGCAGCATCCTCCTTGTGGATGCAACCAATAACCCATTCCTCTATTTCAGATTCTAAGGAAAGGAGCGTCATCTCATGCTCGACTCCAGTATGCTGGGGAATGATAATAACCCGATTGATGTCAGTCTGCCTGAGCCGCCAAAGCCAAAACCGGTACGCTCCGCATCCAGCCTTCTCGGCAATGACAATAACCAGATTGATATCGAGCTTCCCAAAGAACAACCCCTCAAAACAGAATCCCATCGCGAACGAATTGCCCGTGCAAGAGCAAAACGCCGCGAAGAAGCCGGAAAACGCCGCGAAGAACGCAGAAATACAAAATTCTCGCTCCCTGTCCAACAACCCCAGCAGCCTGAACAACCGGAGGAACCTGCACGTCCCATCTCCGAATCCGATCTGCTGGAGCGCGTCAGGGCGGCGGAAGAAGCCCATTTTTACGAAAAACAGCGTATCGCAAGGCGTGACGCAGCACTCAAGGTGGCTGCAAAGGAATACCGCACCGCCACCCTCGCCGCAAAGCATACCTGTAAAAAACTCCGCCGTCACAGCGATCATGCATGGCGGCGGGAAGCCGAAGCGTTCCATGCGAAAAATGTACTTCCGCGCACCGAACGCATCATCGGCGGCGTCAATATCGCGGTCAGCCTCTCACTGGTTGCCGCAATTGCCGTGGGGATGCTCGTACTCGAACGCCCCACCGTTTCCGATATCGAAAACAGAAATCTCGCAACCATGCCCGAATTTTCTCCGGAAGCCTATTTCAGCGGTGAATATACCGCAGGCGTCGCTGCCTATTACAATGATACGGTACCAATGCGCTCGCTCTTTAAAAACATGACCGCCGCAATCCGCAGAAATATGGGCTGGAATGATGATGATACACTGATTTTCCACGGCGACGCATCCATTTTTCAGGAATCTCAGCCTGCACAGACAACCGCTGCACCCCCGGATTCCGAACCCGAAACAACAACCACCACGACCGCTGTCACCACAGCAGATCCTGCGGTTTCGGTCACAACAACAAGCAGCTCTGAAACCGAACCTGCCGATTCCACCACGGCCGCAGCCCCCACAGAGGAACCGATGGATGAGGGCGGTGAGCTGAGCAACAATATCCTCATTTATCAGAAGCGTGCCATCTCGCTCTACGGCGGCAGCTTCAGTGTCGGGGAAAACTATGCGTCCTACCTGAACCGCTACAAATCAGAGCTCGGAAAGGATGTCAACATCTATTCGATGGTAATCCCGACGCCCTGCTCCTTCTATACCCCCGAAGAATACCGGAAACGTATCGGCAGTGAACGCGACAACATCAATCATATCAACGAACATCTTGTGGATGTCATCCCCGTAGACGCTTACGGTGCGCTCGAAGCCCATTCCGATGAGTATATCTATATGCGGACCGACCACCACTGGTCGGCACTCGGCGCATTCTATGCCGCAGAAGAATTTTCCGCGGCCGCTCGTGTTCCCTTTGCTCCGATTTCGGAATATGAACGGGTGTCCAGAGAGGGCTATGTCGGTACGATGTACGGCTATTCGGGTGCGATCACACTCAAAAAAAATCCCGAAGAATTCTTCTTCTATCAGCCAAAAGCCCAGTATACAACCACATATTATAATACCTCCGCCCGCAATGGCCACAGCGGTAATCTTCTCATGAACATCGACCGCCTCGGAAGCCCCGTAAACTGGTATCTCGTTTATCTCGGCGGAGATGAACGCGTCACACATATCGAAACCGAAGTGAAAAACGGAAGAACCCTTGCTGTCTTTAAGGATAGCTACGGCAATGCACTCATTCCGTGGCTCACCTCCTCTTTCGAGCATATCTATGTCATTGATATCCGCTATTTCAAACGCAATGCAGTCCAGTATCTCCGTGAGGTCGGTGCAACCGATGTGCTCTTTGCGATGAATACATTCAGCGCAACCGGAGGAAACTGCAAACAGATTGACCGTATCCGCAGACAATAATCCATTCCAAAGGAGATCATTTCCATGACCAGAGCCGAAGTATTCGAAAAACTGACCGAAGTCTTTTGTGATGTCTTTGATGACGATGCAATCACACTTTCCGAGGATACCACTGCGGCAGATGTTGAGGGCTGGGACAGCGTCGAGCATTTCAACCTCATCTCCGAAGTGGAATCCGTATTCAAGCTCCGTTTCCAGATGCGTGAAGTATCCGGTATGAAGAATGTCGGAGAGCTTGTCGATATCATCCTCGCACGCGGCGCAAAATCATAACTGTCCCCCCCAAAAACACAAAACACGGAGAAGCTCTGAACCCCCAGAGATTCTCCGTGTTTTTTGATTCAGGAAAGGCGGATCCGTATCTCACCGGTCGAACGCCATGCTCTGCTGCCGTCGGCATATTCCACCAGCAGCCGCATATCATCATCCAATGCGATTGCGGCGGCGTCATACAATTTGTCATCTTCCACGACGATGATCGGCTTCCCAAGTACACATAGCCGCTCCCGATAGGACGGAAGATAGGTACGTGCGGTCAGGTTTCCGCTCTCCGCCATCATTCGTGAAAGGACAGCCTCCGCAAGCCTTTCAAAAAGCTGTGCATCCGGCGATTCGTCCGTATCATAGAGTGCGCCGGCAATCTCCTGAAGCTCCGCCGGAAATCCTCCCTGCGGTACTGTCAGATTGATTCCGATTCCGATTACGGCATACGCAAGCTTTTTTCCATCCGCCGAAAGTTTTGACTGCGCCAGAATCCCGCAGACCTTTTTTCCGCGGTATATCAGGTCATTCACCCACTTGATTTCGGTATGCTTTCCCGTTACCGCTTCAATCCCTTCCGCTGCGGCGACTGCCGCCATCGGCGTCAGAAGCAGGGCATCCTCCGGCAATAAATCTGTCCGCAGCAGCAGACTCATATATAAGCCGGTACCGGTCGGGGAATAGAATTTCCGCCCCAGCCGCCCCTTTCCCTCCGTCTGATGCCGCGCAAGCACTGCTGTACCGGATGGTGCGCCCGCTTCCGCAAGCTGACGGACATATTCATTGGTAGAAGGAAGTGTATCGAAAATCTCAACCGTGTACTGTGCTCCCATTGCATTCTCCTCCAAAAAATCTCACGCATTCTCCTATATTATACCGCAATCCGGTCAAATGTGCAAGCCAAAAGTAACAAAAGATTGACAAACGCCCCCGTTCTCTTTACTTTCTCCGCGATTTATGATACAATAGAGGTAATATTCTATATCAATCACAGGGAGGCATCTCTATGCTCACCTTTGCAAAGCTCAGCAAAGATCAAATGACACAAACCGACTGGTCCGCACAGGCAATTACCGCCATGCTCCCGTCAAATCTCTCGTTACAGCCGGATGCTGATAAAATCGTATTCGCTGCCACACTCGATGGTCAGATCATTGCACTCGCCGCACTCGATGGAAAACTCCCGAATCTCCTGCCAACAGGCGGAATGCTTTGCGGACTGTTCGTACTGCCCGAATACCGCAGACAGGGCGTCGGAAGAATGCTCGTCGGACTCGCCGCCGGTGCCGTGATGGAAATGGGCGCATATTTTCTCCGCGCAAAATCCCCCGATACGGATGAAGCAGCCGCTTTCGCTCAGAAAATCGGATTCCGTCCCGAACCGGCGTCCAATGATACACTCGTACTCCTCGATCTCACCGATACCAAAGGCCTCAGACAGCATTGAGGACAGCATATACCCATCATTTCTAAAACAAAAGGAGGCGGAAAATCCTTGAAACGCCTGACTGCATTCCTCTCGGCAGCCGTGATCTGTGCTTCCACAGCATTCTTTTCCATCGGCACGGTCATCAACGGCGGTCTGCTGAAAAACACACCGGAATGTGTTCCGCTCTATCGGAAGCTCCAGCAGAGCTATCAGAAACTCTCACTTGCACTCGGAAAAGACTGTATCGGTTCCTATTTTATCACCGATAACCGTATCATCCGCCAGAATTACGGCTACGATCCCGAAACCGTTCAGCATAATATCGGGCTCGTCAACAGCTATGCGGATTCCCTCTCCGGTACGCTCTACTGGATGGTTGCACCGACCGCTGTCGGCATCTATTCCGATACGCTTTCGAGCTATGCGCCGCAGGCAAGCGAACAGACACTCCTTTCCGAAACTGCACAGGCAGTCGGAGAAAATGTCAGCTGGATCGACCTCTACGGCACCATGTATGCGGCACGGGATTCCTACGCATATTACCGAACCGATCCGCGCTGGACAAGCTACGGCGCATTTTGTGCATATAAAACCGCGATCCGTAAGCTTGGGCTTGCAAACCTCGGTCTCGACCGTTATGATATCGAACACCGGATCAATGACTTCCGCGGCGTCTTTTATCAGGAAACGCAATATGATGGGATTGACGCCGATATCATCGACCTCTACTACTGTCAGGACGGTGCCGAAATCAAGTCCATTACCGCGCCGCTCAGCGGTATTTCCTATGATTCCTTCTTCCAGGAACCGACTGCGGAAAATCCCCACAGCATCTTCCTTGCTGAACAGGAACCGATTCTCAATGTCGAGACCGGCGTGCATAACGACAAAAGTCTCCTCGTCATCAGTGACGGCTACGGCAGTAATTTTGTCCCGTTCCTGACCCAGCATTATCGTTCGCTGACTTTTGTAAATCTCAATTCTGCCACGCCAAAAGATCTGCATTCGGTCTATGCGGATGTCTATTCACAGGTACTTCTCCTTTGCAGTGCGGATACCCTCGCTTCTGCCAATGGCTTTGCTGCATTGGAACCCGAAACCTGAACCCTTCCGCAGATACAAAACACCGCTCCGTATGATTTTCGGAGCGGTGTTTTTTTGATATGGGATTATTCGAGTTCGAATGCACCGGTATAGAGCTGATAATATGTGCCTTTCTCGGCAATCAGCTTCTCATGGCTGCCGCGTTCGATAATCCGTCCGTGGTCGAGTACCATGATGACATCGGAATTTTTGACGGTAGATAATCTGTGTGCGATGACAAATACGGTTCTTCCCTTCATCAGTGCATCCATTCCACGCTGGACAATCGCTTCGGTACGCGTATCAATCGAGGAAGTTGCTTCGTCCAGTATCATGACAGGCGGATCGGCAACAGCGGCTCTTGCAATCGCAATCAGCTGACGCTGACCCTGTGAGAGGTTCGCGCCGTTATTCGTCAGCTCGGTTTCATATCCCTCCGGCAGTCGGGAGATGAAATCATCTGCGCCCGCCAGACGCGCGGCTTCCCGGCATTCTTCATCGGTTGCGTCCAGTCTTCCGTAACGGATATTGTCCATTACACTTCCCGTAAAGAGATTCGTTTCCTGAAGCACGATACCTAAGGATCGCCGCAGATCCGATTTTTTAATTTTATTGATATTGATTCCGTCATACCGGATTTTTCCGTCGGCAATGTCATAGAAACGGTTAATCAGGTTGGTGATTGTTGTTTTTCCCGCACCCGTCGCACCGACAAATGCAATTTTCTGACCCGGTTCTGCGTATACGGAAACGTCGTGGAGGACATTCTTTCCCTCTACATACGCAAAATCCACCTCGTTCATCGTCACCTCTCCGCGCAGCGGTGTATAAGTCACAGTACCATCTGCGGTATGCGGATGCTTCCACGCCCACTGATGCGTGCGCGCAGTCGTTTCGGTGATATTTCCGTCCGCGTCAATTTCTGCATTCACAAGCGTCACATAACCATCATCCGTTTCCGGCTTTTCATCCATCAGTCCGAAGATACGCTCGGCACCTGCAACCGCCATGATAATGGAATTGACCTGCTGTGAAACCTGATTGACATTACCGGTAAACTGCTTTGTCATATTCAGAAACGGTACCACGATATCAATGCCGAACGCAATTCCCGAAAGGCTGAAATTCTTCAGCCCGCAGGTCAGGAACAAACCGCCGACTGTTGCAATAATCACATACAGCACATTACCGATATTCATGATCACAGGCCCCAGAATATTTGCATAGGCGTGTGCACGGTAACTATCCTCACAAAGCGTATTGTTCAGTGCGTCAAATGCTTCGCGGCTTTCCGTCTCATGACAAAAGACCTTGATGACCTTCTGACCGTTCATCATCTCCTGTACAAAGCCTTCCTGTTTACCAACAGACTGCTGCTGGCGGACAAAGTATTTCGCGGAGCCGCCGCCGACTTTTCCGGAAACCAGCATCATCAGAAATACACCGCCCAGCACCACCAGCGTCAGCCAGATGCTGTAATAGAGCATAATCGAAAGCACAAACAGTACAATCGAGCCTGCCTGAATCAGCGTCGGGATCGACTGGGATACAAGCTGGCGGAGTGTGTCGATATCATTCGTATAATAACTCATGATATCGCCGTGCTTATGGGTATCGAAATAGGAAATCGGGAGATCCTGCATCCCGTCAAACATTGCACAGCGCATATGATTGAGGAAGCCATGCGTCATATACGCCATCAGCTGCTGATAGATCGTAATCGCGGCAATCGAAAGGACATACAGTCCGATCAGAATCCCGATTTTCGGGAAGATCACAGCCTTTGCTGCTTCCCAGTCGCCCGTCTGGGAATACTCTGCGATATCCGCCGTCACCTTCTGAACGAAGATTGCGGGCACAGAGGAAACGGCTGCCGAAAAGATAATACAGAAGATTGTAACGGGAACCAGCACCGGATAAAAGCCATACAGCATTTTCACAATCCGTTTCAGTGATTTCAAAGCTTCGCCCGGTTTTTTGGGTGCACCGTAGACTTTCGGATTACGCGGCATCTCCGTCACCTCCATTCGTCTGCTGTTCATATACCTCGCGGTAAATCTCACTCGTTTTCAGCAGCTCGTCATGCTTACCCATCGCAGAAATCTTTCCGTTGTCCATCACTAGAATCAGATCGGCATTCTGTACCGACGCAACACGCTGGGCAATAATAATCTTTGTCGTATCCGGAATATATTTCTCGAAGCCGGCACGAATCAGCGCATCGGTTTTTGTATCAACCGCACTCGTGGAATCATCCAGAATCAGAATCTTCGGCTTTTTCAGCAATGCACGCGCAATACAAAGCCGCTGTTTCTGACCGCCGGATACATTCGTACCGCCCTGTTCGATTTTTGTGTCATACCCGTCGGCAAATCCCATCACAAATTCATGCGCCTGGGAAAGCTTACACGCTTCCTCCATCTCCGCATCGGTTGCATCGGGATTGCCCCAGCGCAGGTTCTCACGGATGGTACCCGAAAAGAGCACGTTTTTCTGTAAAACCATCGAAACGCTGTTGCGGAGCGTATCAAGGTCATATTCTCTGACATCCACGCCGCCGACCCTGACGCTTCCGACCGTCACATCATACAGACGCGGAATCAGCTGTACCAGCGTTGATTTACTGGAACCGGTACCGCCGATGATACCGACTGTCATTCCCGATTCGATTTTCAGGTCAATATCAAACAGCGCATATTTTTTTGCCTTTTCGGAATATTTGAAGTTGACATCGGTAAATTCAATCGAACCGTCACGAACTTCTGTTACGGCATTCTCCGGATTTGCGATTGCGGGTGTTTCGTCGAGCACCTCGCAAAGTCGGCGGATGGATTCTGCCGACATGGTCAGCATGACATAAATCATCGACAGCATCATCAGCTGCATCAGAATCTGCATACCGTATGTCAGCATTGCAGAAATCTGACCGACATCAATCGTCTGGCCCAGATCAGAGATCACAAGCTTCGAGCCGACCGACAGGATGAATACCATATTGAAGTATACGCAGATCTGCATAATCGGGCCGTTCAGTGCAACAATGCGTTCCGCTTTCGTAAAGTCCTGACAGATACTTTCCGCCGCAGCACCAAATTTCTTCTTTTCATACGGCTCACGCGAGAATCCCTTGATGACGCGCATTCCGCGGACATTCTCTTCAATGGATTCATTCAGACGGTCATATTTCTTGAACACACGGCGGAATGCCGGCATCGCAAAATGTGCGACCGTCAGCAGTCCGAACGTCAGGAACGGAATGACAATGACAAAGGTTACCGCGAGCTTTCCGCCCATCACAAATGCCATGACAAAGGCAAATATCAGCAAAAGAGGCGCACGGACTGCAATCCGGATCAGCATCATAAATGCCATCTGGAGGTTATTGACGTCTGTTGTCAGCCGCGTCACCAGAGATGCCGTCGAGAATTTGTCGATATTCCGGAACGAAAAGGTCTGGATCTTTGCGAATACATCATGCCGTACATTTTTCGAAAAGCCTGTGGACGCTTTCGCACAGGTCACGCCTGCTGTTGCACCGCAGCCCAGCGATATGGCTGCCATCAGAATCAGAAGCAGACCGGTTTTGATGATTGCAGTCATCTCCGTTCCGTCCTTGATACTGTTTACAAGATTGGCTGTGATAAAGGGAATAAAGGTTTCGATGACCGCCTCGAGCACGATAAATATGATCGTCAGGACGGCTGGCTTTTTATATTCCCGCACACATTTTCCAAGTGTTCGAATCATAAGTACAGATTTCCTCCCGTTTATTCTGAAATGTTTTTCAGCATCCGCTGCATATAATCCTCGAACTGCCGTATTTCCTCAGCCGTGAAGCCCTGCAGCAGCTTTTGTTCCGTCAGCAGATTGTCCGCACGGATTTTTTCCGCGAGCTGTTTCGATTTTTCCGTCAGCACAATCCGTTTCAGACGATCATCCGCAAAGACCTTGACGCGTCTGACGAGTCCGCTGGCTTCCATCCGTGCCAGCATCTTCGAGGTCGTAGAGCGATTGATCCCGAATTCCCGCTCGAGGTCGCGCTGATATACCTCCCGTTCCTCGTTGTCACACAAATATGCGATAATCCAGCCGTTTGCACCCGTAACCTCCTCGACTTCCTGTCGGATCGGGGAACGGGAAAGATGTTTTCGGATGGCGTTGCTCAGCATACACATTTTTTTTGTAATTCCTACCTGCTGTGACATAGTTTCACCTCTTTCCGAATGTTCGCCTTCGAACAGTTTCTACTCGAACATTATACAGCAGTTTGCAAAAATTGTCAAGTCATTATTTGTAGGTTCTCCCCAAAGAATTTCCGGCTTTCTCCCATCCGCCGCAGGCCATACATTCGATATTTCATCATACAAAATCCGGCACACTCTGTGCCGGCGTTTATTCCCATTTTCCTAAAAGCCTGATAATACGATATTTCCGCACGATATTATCCAGCATTCTGACCAAAGAAACAATTTTTCCCGTTCACATTTATTTCATATTACCAAAATACAGAAGGCATCCTTGACAAATTCATTCTTATATGGTATTATAGACAAATCAGGATATAGTGTTTTATATGCTATATCTAAAAAGAAAGAAAATTTTTTGGGGCTCAGAGAAAAGATATGTGAATAATGGAGGGAATTGCGCATGAAACACAAATTGTCTGCTTTGGCATCCAACAAGCCTGCTGCAATCTGGAGCGGTGTCGCCGTCATTTCGGTCGTTTCGATGCTGATTTATATGTTCTGAGAAAAGCAGAAAAGTTCACCCAAAATACCCCCGATGTTTCTATACATCGGGGGTTTGATTTTTGTATTTCGGCGGCTTCCGCAGTGCCGCCAGCCAAAGCTTTGTCTGCCTTCCGATCCGCTGAGGGGAATGCAGCCGACGACGAATCGCATACGGCGGAAGATTGACGCCGATCGTACCCCCTGCCATACCGGCAGGAATCATGACGAAAAATAAAAATGGCAGCACCAATCTGCCTGCATGGATACTCGCCGCACAGTACCAGAATGCGGTCAGAATCACGCCGCACCACCCGCCGATGTACAGCCCATGACGCCGCGCTGTTCTTCCGGCAACCACTCCGGAGCTGATAGTACCGCCCAGCAGCGGAATTGCCGCCAGCACACGAAGCCATGATACCGGAAAATCTATCACACTGTACAGCCATGCCATTCCTGCCATTCCAGCCACCGACCCCATTATCCCTACCGTCAGCACTGATTTCCACACCGCCCGCATATCCTATCCCTCCCCTATGCTAACCAATTCTATGCGGCTTTCTTCTCCTTTATGATATCGGGAAAAAATCTGCAAAATCCTTGCTTTTTCGACAATGCTATGTTATAATATTTTCAGATTATTTTCCCGAATCCCAAGAAAGGAAATCCATATGCCAAACCATTCCGCTCGTGTGATGGCATTACTCGGCTCCGCCGCGTTCTTCGCTGTCAGCACTTCTATTCTTGCCGCTGCGCTTCTGCGCGAACGCAGACACACCAAAGAACTCAATGAAATGCTCGTCTACACCACGCAGGGGCGTGCACCCTCCGGCGAATATCTCCCCGCGGAGGTCGATCACCACTACGAGCTTTCCGGTCATAAGATTTTTCTCCAGGATCCGACCTATGGTCAGATCTGGCTTCCGGTTCTGGCGGATGTACCGCTCTCAACCCACCCCAATGAACGGCTCAAGGAAAATCCCGATACGAAACGGATGCACTCATTCGATGAAGCCGGCAACCACAATGCCATCACCGGCATCGACATTTCTGCGCATAACACGGTAACCGATTGGAATGCAGTCAAAGCGGACGGCATCGAGTTTGTGATGCTGCGCGTCGGCAACCGTACCTATGGCGGCGGCGAAATTCGCGGAGATGTGAAATTCCACGAGAATTATAAGGCGGCAAAGGCTGCCGGGCTCAAGATCGGCGCATATTTCTTCTCACAGGCAATCTCCGAAGAAGAAGCTGCGGAGGAAGCGATTTTTACCGCGCAGCAGCTCGAGGGGCTTTCGCTCGATTACCCTGTCGCTTATGACTGGGAGATTATCTTTGATGACGAAGACGGCGCACGCACCGATCAGGTTTCTGTCGATACCCTCACAAACTGCACGCTCACCTTCTGTCAGAATATGGAGCAATTCGGATATCAACCGATGATTTATCAGAATAAGCGGACTGCTCTCCTGAAATATGACCTGCCGCGGCTTCGGGAATACCCGTTCTGGCTCGCGGAATATGGCGATGGCCCGACTTATATTTATGATTATGATATGTGGCAGTACAGCTGTAAGGGGACTGTCGCGGGCATCGAAGGCGATGTGGATCTCAATTTATCCTTTGTCGATTTCTCAAAGCCAGAATCATAATTTTCCTGTCATATCCCAAACAACCGCACCCAATCCAGAACATCAATCATCTGCACGCGGATTTTTTATAACCATTTTTATCGCAAGAGCACGCGGGTAGTGGGGGATGGGTAGCGGAAAGGGGTTTTCTCCTTTCTTTTTATATTCGTGAAAAGAATCAAGGGGGACACCCATAGGGGAGGAAAGAGCGCTCCCGCGCATTCTCTCCTCCCCTTCTGGTTTTCCCCCTTGTACCCCCTTCCAACTCATCCCCTCCTCTCTTATACTGAACCCATGATTTTTCTACTGTATCCTACAATCAGAACACCTAATACAGACCAGAAATCATCTGCACGCAAAATTCATCTAAACTATTTTATCTGCGTTGCACGCGAATAGAGGGGGATGGGTAACGGAAAGGGGTTTGAAAGGGGAAAACCATAGGGTAAGGGGGAGACGTGAGAACAAAGTTC
>JAFXIC010000040.1 GCA_017533485.1 Oscillospiraceae bacterium | reverse complement strand
TAGTATAAGAGAGGAGGGGATGAGTTGGAAGGGGGTACAAGGGGGAAACCCTGAAGGGGAGGAGAGAATGCGCGGGAGCGCTCTTTCCTCCCCTATGGGTGTCCCCCTTGGTTATTTTCACGAATAAAAAAAGAAAAGGGGACAACCAAGGACAAGGGGGAGTGTTCGAGCACCGCTCTCACGTCTCCCCCTTGATTTTTATCATCGAATTTGTCCGTCGCCGTTAATCAGATATTTTACCGAGGTCAGCTCCGCAAGCCCCATCGGACCGCGTGCATGAAGCTTCTGGGTGGAAATACCGATTTCCGCACCGAATCCAAATTCACCGCCGTCTGTAAATCGGGTCGAAGCATTGACATAAACTGCCGCGGCGTCTACTTCACGCTGGAATCTTTCTGCATTCTCCAGCGATTTTGTGACGATGCATTCGCTGTGATTGGTGCCGTAGCGAGCAATATGCGCAATCGCTTCGTCGATACTATCCACGATTTTGACAGCCAGCTGATAATCCAGATATTCGGCGGCATAGTCATCCTCATTTGCGGAAAGGACACATTCTCCGAGGATGCTGCGTGTATCGTCATCTCCGTGGAGCGCAACCTGATGTTCATCGAGCTTTGCTTTCATCATCGGGAGGAACTGTTGTGCGACGGCGCGGTGAATCAGCACACTTTCGACTGCATTACAGACCGAAGGCCGCTGTGTTTTGCCGTTGTTGACGATATTGACTGCCATTGCAAGATCTGCGGATTCATCGACGAACACATGACAGTTTCCGGTGCCGGTACGGATGACGGGGACTGTGGCATTTTCCGCGACTGCATTGATCAGGCCTGCGCCGCCGCGCGGAATCAGCACATCCAGATACCGGGAGAGCTTCATCAGCTGGTTCGAGGATTCCCGCGAGGTGTCCTGTACAAGCTGGATAATATCCGCCGGAAGCCCGACCGATGCGACCGCATCACGCATGATTCCTGTCAGACAGAGATTCGAGGAGAATGCTTCTTTTCCGCCTCTGAGGATGACGCAGTTTCCTGCTTTCATACAGAGTGTCGCGGCGTCCACTGTGACATTCGGACGGCTTTCGAAGATGATGCCGATGACGCCGAGCGGCACACGTGTTTTCCGGATCTGAAGTCCGTTCGGGCGTACAAATCCCTCGTCTACCTTTCCGACAACCTCATCCAGTGTAATGAGCTTCCGGACGCTGTCGGCAATATCCTTGATCCGGGTTTCGTTCAGGAGCAGTCTGTCCTGCATAGCCTGTGACATATGATTTTCGACTGCGTTTGCAAGGTCGGTCTGATTGGCTTCCATAATTTCGGAAGCTCTGTTTGTGAGCGCATCCGCGATTGCAGCGAGCGCACTGTTTTTCAGCATCGGGGAAGCGGAAGCGAGGGTAGGTGCGACAGCTTTTGCATTCGCGCCGAGCTGTTCAATATGCGTTAGTTCCATAGTAGATATTCCTCCTTACGTATTTGCAACAAAACGAGTGCCGATTGACAGATCTTCGAACAGGTCATAGAGAACTTCCGGTCTTTGACCATTGACGATGACCATGTCGATGCCGTGACGGTTGGCGATTTTCGCGGCAGAAATCTTGGTTGCCATACCGCCGCGCGCATTGGGCGTTCCGGCACCGCCCGCGATTTTTTCGATGGATTCGTCGATTTCATATACAATCGGAATCAGGCTTGCAGAGGTGTCCTTATGGGGATCGGCGGAGTAGAGTCCGTCGATATCCGACATCAGAATCAACAGATCCGCCTTACTGATTCCGGCAACGATTGCGGCGAGCGAGTCATTTTCTCCGATCTCCAGCTCCAGCTCATCAATTGCAACGGTATCATTTTCGTTGACGATCGGGATAATTCCCATCTTCAGAAGCTCCTCGATACAGTTTCCTGCATTCGTTCCGCCATCGGGATTGAGGACAGCCTTCGTGAGGAGAACCTGACCGACGGTGACGCTGTAATTGGCGAACTGGCGGTCATACAGATACATCAGCTCACACTGACCGACCGCAGCACAGGCTTGTTTTGCGGGGGTAGAGGACGGACGCTCCCGCAGTCCGAGCTTACCGATACCGAGTCCGACTGCGCCGGAGGAAACGAGAATCAGCTCCTTTCCGGCATTGTGAAGATCCGCCATGACGCGCACGAGATTATGGAAGCGGCGGAGGTTCATGCGTCCGGTAGGATGGGTGAGCGTGGAGGTGCCGAGCTTGATGACGACGCGCCGGCAGTCCGAGAGCTTCCGCAGCATTTGTTCCTTGTTGTTATCCAAAATAAATGTACTTCCTTTCTGCATGAAGGGTAAGAGGACGCTCAGGTATGTAAAAGGCTTGTGAGGTCAAGCAGCAGCTCACGGCATTCTGCATCAGACAGTTCTCCGACATGAGTTTTGGAGAGCTGGGAGATGACCTGTGACTCTGCGTCAGCAGAAAAACTGAACTGACCCTGCGGCTGTGCCAAACGGGTTTCATCGCTTTCATGGTGTTCTGCTCTGTTTTGTGCTTCCAGCTCCGCGAGGAGTGCTTTCGCACGATTTGTGACCTTTGTCGGGAGTCCGGCAAGCTTTGCGACCTCGATTCCGTAGCTGTCATCCGCTGCGCCCTCGACAATTTTCCGGAGGAAACGGATGGTATCCCCGTGCTTTTTCACGGCGATGCTGAGATTTCTGATGCCGTCACAGCTCTCCGCGAGCATGGTCAGCTCATGGTAATGGGTTGCAAAGAGTGTTTTACAGCCGATTTTTTCCACGATATGTTCTGCGACCGCACGCGCAATACTGATGCCGTCGAAGGTAGAAGTACCTCTGCCGACCTCGTCGAGGATCACAAGGCTGTCTTTCGTGGCGTGTTTTAGAATGGTTGAAACCTCGTGCATTTCGACCATAAAGGTACTTTCGCCCGCGGTCAGGTCATCGGATGCGCCGACACGGGTAAAGATACGGTCTGCGACCGATATTTTCGCGTAGGATGCCGGTACGAAACAGCCCATCTGTGCCATCAGGACAATCAGGGCAGTCTGGCGCATATAGGTTGACTTACCGCTCATATTGGGGCCGGTAATCATCGCCAGACGATTGGATTTTCCGTCGAGCAGCACATCATTCGGAACAAAGACGGTATCTGTAAGCATCTGTTCGACAACCGGATGTCTGCCGTCATGGATTTCGATTTTTCCGTCTACGGCAATTTCCGGCTTGCAGTATTGATTTTCGAGGGAAACCTTTGCGAAGGAACAAAGGACATCAACCTGTGCGACAGCGGAAGCGGTCTGCTGGACGACAGCCAGCTCTTCTGCGAGGAAATCACGAAGCTGCGAGAAAATTTCCGCTTCCAGCGCGAGTGCCTTGTCTTTTGCGCCGATGATTTTATTTTCCGCGTCCTTGAGTTCCTGTGTGAGATAGCGTTCACAGTTCGTCAGCGTCTGTTTCCGGATCCATTCCTCCGGAACCTGCTCATAATAGGAGCGGCTGACTTCGAGGTAGTAGCCGAATACACGATTATAGCCGGTTTTCAGGTTCTTGATACCGGTGCGTTCGCGTTCGCGCTCCACGATTTCTTCGATCAGCGAACTGCCGTGGTTCATCGCGTGGCGCAGTGCGTCCAGTTCATCGTCAAAGCCGTCCCGTATCACACCGCCGTCCTTGACTGCCAGCGGCGGCTCATCCGTCAGCGCACGCTCAATCAGGTCGGAAATTTCATTCAGCGGAGAAATCTGGGATTCGAGTGCCTGAAGGAGCTTACTCTGGGGGAGGCCCGAAAGGATTGTTTTGATTTCGGGGAGGCGGAGTGCCGTCTGGGAGAGTGCTTTCATATCGCGCGGTGTTGCTTTCCGGAACATAACGCGTGACATCAGACGCTCCAGGTCAAAAACCTGATCGAGAAGCTCCCGCAGATCCGAAGCCGCCACGCTGTTTTTCGTCAGCACATCAACAGCGCCGAGGCGTTCAAGAATGCGGGCGGGAGAGGTCAGCGGCTGTTCGATCCATGTCCGGAGCATCCGTCGTCCCATTGCCGTTTCGGTATGGTCGAGAACACCCAGCAGCGAGCCTTTTTTCTCATGCGAACGGAGTGTTTCGGTCAGCTCCAGATTGCGTCTGGCATTCGAATCCAGTCCCATCACGCTGTCTTTTCCGTGGATGGTGATACCGGTGAAGCGGTTTACGGCGGCACGCTGGGTTTCCGCAATATACTGGAACAGTCCGCAGGCACAGGCACTATCCAAGCCTGTTTCGGAAAGACCGAGCGCAGAAAAAGATTCTGCTGCGCATTGCTGCAAGAGGATTTCACGCTGCGCGGACTGGGAGAAGCATTCTTCGTCGCGCAGTGTTACCATACACTTGGTACGGGTTCTCAGGAAATCCGTAACGGGCTTATTGTCCAGAAACGCATCGGTGATGAGGAGTTCGGAGGGCTGATAGCGGTCGAGGAGCGAAATCAGCTCGTCATCTGCCTGTTTTCCCTCCGCATGATGGAGGTTGACCGCGCCGGTGGAGATATCCGCCGCACAGAATACAATCTCGCCGTCTTTCTTCAGCACCGCACCCAGATAATTGCAGCTCGATTCGTCCAGCATCGTGGATTCGATGATGGTGCCCGGTGTGACAACGCGGATGACGCCGCGTTCCACAAGCCCCTTGACGTTTGCAGGATCTTCGAGCTGTTCGACGATTGCAACACGATGACCGTGTGCAACCAGCCGTTTGAGATACTGCTCTGCCGCATGATACGGAACGCCGCACATCGGTGCACGGAATGACAGTCCGCACTCGCGTCCTGTGAGCGTCAGTTCCAGAAGCTTCGAGACCAGTACCGCGTCATCAAAGAACATTTCATAAAAGTCACCGAGCCGGAAGAACACGATGGCATCTCCGGCAGCCTCTTTGATGGTGAGGTATTGGCGCATCATGGGGGAGAGCTGTTCGAACGTATATTTCTCGTCCATATCGGGATTCAGTGGCAGCCGCCGCCGCAGGACGCACAGTTTCCGGAACAGGAATGCTCGGCAGTCGGGTCGTAATCATCGGGATTCTGACCTGCCGCACTCATTGCGATAATCCGGTTGACTGCGTCGAGCATCTGTTCGAATTCTGCTCTTGCCGCCTGATATGCACGCATATTCGGATTGCCCATAATATCCTTATAGATTGCCTGCATTTCGTGATTCAGCGCGTCAATCCGAGCGGCATCGGGGGTGGGCTTATCCTCCTCGTTTCCGAGGTCAAGCCGCTTGAGATTGAACTGACCGATGAGGTTCTGGAGTTCCTTATCATTGTCGTTGTCGGCGGAAGCCTTACGGAAGGCGAGATAGCGTTCGTCCTTCTGGATTTCCTTACCGAGGGATTTTGCGAGTTCCATCAAATGTTCCATAATAATTTCCTTCCTGTTTGCAGTGGATTGCGCCGGATCGCTCCGCCGCAGCATATACAGATATTATTATACCACAATTTTTTGATTTTTTCAATCCGTTTCCCGTAATTTTTTCCTGCTTGCAATTTCCATGGATTTGCGGTATAATGAAACGGACTGAGAACGAAATGGAATCAAAAAACGAAAGGAGTGCCGATATGCCGCAGCCAATGCTTACCATGCGCGGAACGGTGGATGATGTGCTGTTTTACAACGAATCGAACGGCTACATTGTCGCAGATGTGGAAACCGAAGAAGCGCTGCTGACGATTGTGGGGGAGCTGGGCGCACTGGAGCCGGGAGAGGAGCTTGAATTCACGGGCACCTTTATCAACCATCCGCGCTTCGGACAGCAGTTTCAGGTCGAGAGCTGTGTCAGAGCACTCCCCTCTACGAGTGTGAACATCGAACGCTATCTCGCAAGCGGCATCATCCGCGGCGTCGGGAGAGCGCTTGCAAAACGGATTGTCAGCGAGTTCGGGGAATATACGCTCCAGGTCATGGAGGAAACCCCCGAAAAGCTCTGCCGCATCAAGGGAATCTCCCCGAAAAAATGTGAAGAAATTGCCGCGTCCGCAAAACAGATCTTCGGGCTTCGGAATCTGATTGCGAAGCTTTCCGCGTATCAGCTTCCTGCATCCTGTGCAATGCGTGCCTATCGGAAATGGGGCGTGGACGCATGGGAACTGATACGGGAAAATCCCTACCGCCTCTGCGGTGCCGGCATCGACTTGGAATTCAAACAGGCGGAAAAGCTTGCGAAGGCATTCGGGATTCCGAATACGGATGCGCGCCGCCTTGCCGCAGGCTTCCGCTGGATATTGCAGACGCGTGCGCTGGAGGGGCATACCTGTATGCGGCAATCGGAATTTCTGCCGCTTGCCGTCTGTCAGCTCGGTGCACAGCAGGAAGCCTGTGAAGCCGCTCTGGAAGGCTGTCTGGAGGACAATCTGCTCTATCGCTATGAAGCGGAGGACGAAGCATATATTTATCTCGAAGAATATTTTCGGGCGGAGGATTTTATTGCCTCACGGATTGCGGCAATGCTGGCATTTTCACCGCCCGAAGATTTTGACTGCGGGGACGCCATCCGCCGGGAGGAGGAAGAAACCGGAATTACCTATGCGGCGCTGCAAAAACAGGCGATTGCGTGTGCGTTTTCGCGCGGCATCATGGTGCTGACGGGCGGGCCGGGAACCGGAAAAACAACAACCCTCAACGGCGTGATCCATCTCTGTCAGAAAGCCGGAAGTACGGTGATGCTTGCGGCACCGACCGGACGCGCCGCAAAGCGTATGACAGAGCTGACGGGGCGCGAGGCGAAAACAATCCATCGCCTGCTGGGTGTGGATTATGACGAGAACAGCCACCTGATTTTCCAGCACAATGAACAGAGTCCGCTGAAAGCTGATGTTGTGATTGTGGACGAGGTTTCGATGGTGGATACCCTGCTGTTCGAGGGGCTTCTGCGCGCACTGCGGCTGTCCTGCCGCGTGGTGCTGGTCGGGGACGAGGATCAGCTCCCTTCGGTGGGTGCCGGAAATCTTCTGCATACGCTGACGAGATGTGAGAAGATCCCGATTGTGCGCCTCACGGAAATCTTCCGTCAGGCACAGGAAAGCTGTATTATCCGGAGCGCACACCGGATTGTCAGCGGCGAGCTCCCCGATTTACAGGAAAAACAAGGCGATTTCTTTTTCTTTGACCGTCGGGATGCCGGCGAGGCATTGGAGCTTGTGCGCGGACTGTATGCAAAGCGGCTTCCGAACGCCTATGGCTTCTATCCCCAGACCGATATTCAGGTCATCTCACCAACACGAAAAGGCGTATTGGGAACGGTGAATCTCAATCAGGTTCTTCAGGAAACAGTCAATCCGCCTGCATATGGAAAGGCGATTCTCAAAAACCTGATTTATACATTCCGTGAAGGCGATAAGGTGATGCAGACGCAGAATCAGTACGATACCGAATGGACAAGAGACGGCGAGCGCGGTGCAGGAATCTTTAACGGCGACATGGGAACGGTTGTGGCGGTGGATAAGAGCACCCATACGATGCAGGTGGATTTTGACGGAAGAATGGTGCGGTATACCGCCGAACAGCTCGAACATCTGGAGCTTGCCTATGCGGTCACGGTACATAAGAGTCAGGGCAGTGAATTCGAAGCGGTCATACTCGTGCTTCCGGAGAATACGGAGCGGCTGAGCTACCGAAGCTTATTATATACGGCTGTGACGCGTGCAAAAAAACTCCTGATACTGATCGGCGCACCCAGAAAGGTCTATGACATGGTACAGAATCATTATCTCACAAAACGGGATTCCTGTCTCGAAACCATGCTGATCCGGATGACGGGAGATCTCGCATGAACCGGGTGGGAATGCAGATTCTGGATCTTTTCTTTCCAAACCGCTGCGACTGCTGCAAGCAGGAGATCCGCTTTGACCGATGGATCTGTGCGGAATGCGAAGAAAAGCTCCGGAAGCTGGAATGTACACCGCCCGACGTATGGGCGCTGCGGCAGAATACAGCCGATCCGTTTCCGTGGGATGGCTTTGCTGCGCTGTATTACTACCGCGATCTTGCGAAAACAGGCGTGCTGTCCATCAAAACCGGACATAAAGGCTTTCTGAATGCGATGGCGGACGGTCTCTCGACACGCATCTCCGAGCATTTTTCCGGTATCAGAATCGACTGTATCACATTCGTGCCGGTGACGAAACGCCGCCGCAGACGGCAGGGTTATTCGCATTGTGAACTGATTGCGGACGCGCTCGGAAAACGCCTCGGCATTCCGGTGGAAAAGAAGCTGCTGTCGGAGCGCGAGGGCGAAATCCGCCAGCATCACCTGAACTATGCACAGCGACAGGAATATTCCGACCGCTTTGTACATACCAATCGGCGGCTGGACGGGAAAACCATATTGCTCTGCGATGATATTGTCACAACGGGAAATACCCTGCGGCAATGCATCGGGCTGTTAAAGGAATGCGGTGCGGCATCCGTTCTCGCAGCAGTCTGTGCCTGTTCCGCAGCCCCCGTGCCCCAAAGAAAAAATTTGGAAAATCCCCTTGACAAATCCGGAACCGTGTGATATAATGCAGGCAGAAACCGTTGACGCGGAGATAAAGATGCCGATGCTCCTACAGAGAGTCCGGAATGCTGAGAGCCGGATGGAAAACAACGCATCAAATGGCCCGCCGAGGGCGCAGTCGGCTGCTTCATGCCGGTAAAACTGCGACGTGAGGACATACGTCAGTTGTCGGGAATATGCTATGTATTCCGCAAAGCGCACGGCTTTTTTATCATACGCCGTGAATCAAGGTGGCACCGCGAGCATCGCTCGTCCTTGACAAAGAATCTTGTCGGGGACGGGCGTTTTTTGTCCCCGATACCGCCGCCGCGGCAGCATCCGACACATTGACTGCCGCAAATATGAAAGGAGCGTATTGACATGAAGCACCAGAACATCCCCTACAAAATCTATCTGACCGAAGACGAGATGCCAAAGGCTTGGTATAATCTGCGTGCCGATATGCAGAAAAAGCCGGAGCCGATGCTGAACCCCGAAACCCATCAGCCTGCAACACTCGACGAGCTGTCGGCAGTCTTTTGCCGCGAGCTTGCCGAACAGGAGCTGAATACGACGGACGCGTTCATCGAGATTCCCGAGGAGATCCGGAATTTTTATAAGATGTACCGTCCTGCGCCGCTGGTACGTGCATACTGTCTCGAAAAAAAGCTCGGAACACCGGCGCATATCTACTATAAATTCGAGGGCAACAATACGTCCGGAAGCCATAAGCTGAATTCTGCGATCGCACAGGCTTACTATGCGAAGAAACAGGGCTTGAAGGGTGTCACAACCGAAACCGGCGCCGGCCAGTGGGGTACGGCACTTTCCATGGCCTGCTCATATTTTGACCTCGACTGCAAGGTGTTCATGGTGAAAGTAAGCTATGAACAGAAGCCGTTCCGCCGCGAGGTGATGCGGACATACGGTGCATCCGTAACGCCGTCCCCCTCGGAATCTACCGCAGTCGGAAGAAAGATTCTTGCGGAACATCCCGGTACGGGCGGAAGTCTTGGATGCGCGGTCTCCGAAGCAGTGGAATGTGCGGGGGCAAACGAGGGCTATCGCTATGTACTCGGCTCGGTGCTCAATCAGGTCATGCTGCATCAGTCGGTCATCGGACTGGAAACGAAGGCTGCGCTCGATAAGTACGGCATCAAGGCAGATGTGATCATCGGCTGTGCCGGCGGCGGTTCGAATCTGGGCGGACTGATTGCACCGTTTATGGGCGAGAAGCTGCGCGGAGAAGCAGATTATCGCTTTATTGCCGTAGAACCGGCATCCTGTCCGTCACTGACCAGAGGTGCGTATGCCTATGATTATTGTGATACGGGTATGATCTGTCCGCTGTCGAAGATGTATACGCTGGGCTGTGATTATATCCCGGCACCCAACCATGCCGGCGGACTTCGGTATCACGGTATGAACAGCACACTCTCCGAACTGTATGACCAGAAGCTGATGGAAGCGGTCTCGGTGAAACAGACAGAGGTATTTCAGGCTGCGGTGGATTTCGCACGCATCGAGGGCATTCTCCCTGCACCCGAAAGCTCTCATGCGATCTGTGTCGCAATCAAGGAAGCGATGAAATGCAAGGAAACCGGAGAGACAAAGAATATTGTATTCGGACTGACCGGAACCGGCTATTTTGATATGGTCGCTTACGAAAAGCATAACAGCGGTACCCTGACGGACTATGTCCCGACGGACGAGGAAATTGCAAAAGCACTGGAAAAGCTGCCGAAGCTTGGCTGATGGCGCAAAATCCCCCGATTCCGAGAAAACGGAATCGGGGGATTCTTCTGGGGCGACACCGCAGAGCAAGCTCTGTGCGGTATTTTCCTAGGACACGGAGATCGCAGAGAGGGTGGTATCGGGATAGTAGTGGGCAAGAATCTCCTTATAGGACGCGCCGTTTTTTGCCATTTCGTTTGCACCGTACTGACTCATGCCGACTGTATGGCCATAGCCTTTTGTGGTGAAGCGGAAAACGCCGTCAGAAAATTCTATCGTAAAACACGCTGAACGAAGCCCCAGCATTTCCCGTACCTGCTGGCCGCTGCATACCGTATTTCCGCACTGCATCGTCAGGACAGTCCCTGCGTCGCTGACGGTCAGCACCTTGCACCAAGCTGCCGCGTCATCGGAAAACTGCACATCGGGAAAGACTTTGTGCACCGAAGCTTTGATGTCATCGGGCGAGAAGCTGACGGTTTCCTGATAGCGCGGTGCAGCTGTATCTGCGGCGGAATCAACGGATACGAGATAGGAAAGCGGTTCGCCCCAGATTGCTTCGGAGGATTCTGTTTTTCCGCCGGAGATGGCGTGAAACGCGGCAATAATCGGCTCCCCCTCGTGATAAATCAGCTCGGATGCAACGGCTTCGACGGCTGCGGCAGCCTTCGCATAACAGGTTTCATATGCATCCCCGTAGGCAGTCCGGAGCTGGCTTTCGGTATAATATGCCTGATACTTTCCGGCGTCATTGGAAAAGTCCGCGCCAAGAAGGGATGGATCGGGTGAATGCTGATTCCGGCGGCGGATGCGCTCTGCATAGGTGTGAACCGCGACAGCCTGTGCTTTCAGGGCTTCCGGCTCGAAGGTTGCCGGCATCTCCGCGCAGACCGCCCCGATCAGATAGGTTTTCAGCGGCACCTCCAGCACCTCTCCGGTTGAAATATCGAGTACACGATAGGATTCTGCCGATGCTTCCGATTCCGGAGCCGATGCTGCCGCGCCGGATTCCCCGTCATCGGAACTGTCCGGCTGGGGGGAGAAAAACGACCGGCGCAGCAGGTCCGTATCCCCCGAAAACGACAGCGTGTCCTGCGGCATCAGTGACGCCGCCGGCAGCAGCAGCATCGCCGCAGCTGTAAAGAAATAAAATCCAAGGCTTTGCTTCATCCAGAATTCTCCTCCCTGTCTCCGGAAATCATGACGCAGGCGGTGTTCTCCCTCTTGACAGAGGGTGAAAAACGAGGTATAATAATAATAAGTGTACATTGTTGACGATGTATCCGATTTCATCATCTTGAAAGGACGTTTGCGTATGAACGAAACAGAATCCAATGCTCTGATTCAATCTTTATGTGAAGGACTGCGGGATTATTCCAGAATTGATCCGCAGCTGTATGAAAAATTTCAGGTCAATCGGGGCCTGCGCCGCTCGGATGGTACAGGTGTCGTTGCCGGCCTCACAAAGGTCTGTAACGTACATGGCTATGTGCTCAACGAAGGCGAGCTGGAACCGATTCCGGGCGAGCTGATTTACCGCGGCTACCAGATTACGGATCTTGTACGCGCTGTCGAACAGGAAAAACGCTTCGGCTATGAGGAATCCGCCTATCTGCTGCTGTTCGGAAAGCTCCCGACGGAAACAGAACTTTCCGAATTCCGCAGTCTGCTCGCGGAATATCGGGAATTGCCCGACGGCTTTGTGATCGACATGATCGCAAAAGCACCGTCAAATAATATCATGAATAAGATGGCGCGTTCGGTGCTCGCACTCTATTCCTATGATCCGGAATGCGAATCCCAGACGCTTGAAAATGAATTGCGGATTGCAATTTCGATGATCGCGCGCCTTCCTGTTATCATGACCTCCGCCTATCAGGTGAAACGACAGCATTTTGATGGAGAAAGCCTTGTGATGCATCCGCTTCGTCCGGAGGAGTCCAATGCGCAGACCATCCTCTCACTGCTGCGGCTCGACAGACAGTATACGCCTGAAGAAGCCCATCTGCTCGATATCTGTATGATGCTCCACGCCGAGCACGGCGGCGGTAATAATTCCGCATTCGCTTGTCGTGTGCTGACCTCGTCGGGCACCGATCCCTATGCGGCATATGCCGCGGCTGTCGGCGCACTCAAGGGCTACCGGCATGGCGGCGCAAACCAGAAGGTCATTAATCAGCTCGAATATTTCAAGGCGAATATCAAGAATACCGAAGATGAAGGTCAGGTCGCCGATATGATCCGCAAGGTGCTCAGACGCGAAGCAAATGACCGCGCAGGCCTCGTTTACGGAATGGGTCACGCCGTCTATACACTCTCGGATCCGAGAGCAGTGCTGCTCAAGGAAAAGGCGTTTGAACTCGCCAAAGGAAAGGAAATCGAAGCAGATTTCCGGCTGCTGGAAACAATCGAACGGCTGACACCGCAGCTGCTCGCGGAGAAATCTGCGCGTGCGGCAGCAAAAAGTGTGTGTGCCAATGTAGATATGTATTCGGGACTGGTATATCGGATGCTCGGAATTCCGGAGGATCTGTTTACCCCGATGTTCGCGGTATCGAGAATCGCCGGCTGGTCTGCACACAGAATTGAGGAGATGCTGACGGGCGGACGGATTATTCGCCCCGCATATAAGTCGATCGCAAAAGCAACTGCTTATCAGCCGCTTGCCGAACGTGAAGGATGATTCCGATGCTGCATATCAAAATCGGACTGCGGTGTGCGGTCTGTATGATGACTGTGCTGCCGATGCTGGACGGCTGTAATATGACGGCAGGTATTGATACGCTGCTTTCCGCGCCGCGCCTTACCGCACAGCAGGAAGAAATTTATCAGAAGCTCCAGTCTGCGGCAGGCGTCGGCATCAGCCTCAAATATCCCAAATCGGGTGAGCATCTTTCTGCGTTTACATTTACGGATCTGGACGATGACGGAGATGACGAGGCGATTGTGTTTTATGAGATCGCCGGAACAGCAGCAGAGGAAAATCCGCTGCGTGTCTGTCTCCTCGACCAGTATGAGGGCGCATGGACAGCGGTCAAGGACTATACAACGCTGGGCGCGGAAATCGAAAGCGTCAGCGTCCGGAAACTCGGCGCACATGACCGGAACAACCTGCTTCTCTGTTACAGCACAGTGGACGGCGCCGCTCATGCGGTACAGGTTCTCCATTATGCTGACGGCAGCCTCCAGAACTCACTTTCGGAAAAATATACGGTGATGGATGTACGGGATCTCGACGGCGACGGCACGAACGAACTGCTGCTGGTTTCCGCCGCGTCAGCATCCGAGGCTGCGTGTATCAGGGTTTATCATCTCGATGCGTCCGGCAGCTATTATCAGTCCGAACTGGCACTCCCCGATGCCTTTACGGATATCAGCCGGCTGCTCTACGGAACCTATCCGTCCGATCTGCCATCCGAAGAAGAAAACGGTGTTGCCGTCTATCTCGATGGGATGACCGGTGCGACAACCATGCAGACGGAGGTCATCCGCTATTTTGACCGGAAGCTGAAGCTTCTCTATGCGGACAGCCCCGAAAATTATCCCGCGACCAATCGTACCGCCGGCTGTATGAGTATGGACATTGACGGGGACGGCGAAATCGAAATCCCGATCCAGACCGTCTTTTATGGCTATACGGATGCGGAAGAATCCGAACAGATGCCGATGACAAGCTGGTATGTGTGCAGAGGCGGCTCGCTGATGCGGAAGAAGGCATCGTATTATTCCGGGAAAAATGGTTATGTATTTCTGCTGCCGCAGCGGTGGGAGAAAAAGGTGACCGTGATTTCCGAAGACGATATGATTGTATTTTATACGCTGGATGCAGAAAAAACTGCGGAGGAAGGCGAACTCTCGGTCGGAGAGCCGCTGCTCCGGCTTTCCGTGACCGGCGATGCGGCAGACGCCGAGCTCAAAGAATCCGAAGGCTATCTGCTGCTCAGACAAAAGGGCGACCTGCGCTATTACGGGAAAATCGAGACGGCGGATACGCCCCTTTCCCTGACCCGCAGCGATCTTTTATTGGGAATGCGATATTTTTAAAAACCGAAAACCGACAGAGAAAGGACGGTGCATGAGAATGAAACGAGTTCTGGTATGTGAAGACGAAGAAGTTATCCGCGATTTTGTGGTGATTAACTTAAAGCGTGCAGGCTATGAGGTCGTGGACGTATGCTGCGGAGAGGATTGTCTCCAGATGTTCGAGAAGGAACGCGGAAATTTCGATATTGTACTGCTGGATATCATGATGCCCGGTATCGACGGATTTACAGTCTGCAAGCGGCTGAGAGAAAAATCCTCGACGCTCGGTATCATCATGCTCACAGCCAAATCACAGGAAATGGATAAGGTCAACGGACTGATGATCGGTGCGGACGACTATATCACAAAACCGTTTGCACCCTCGGAGCTGACGGCACGCGTGGACGCCATCTACCGCAGAGTCTGTATGAGCTTCATGAAGAATGAAAAGACAACAGTGCTCGAATCAGGGCCGTTTGTGCTGAACCTGAAGAGCCGTACCATCACAAAGAACGGCGAGCTGATTGACCTCACACAGGTCGAGTATCAGATTCTTGAATACTTCCTCAACAACAAAAATACCGCGCTGGATCGTGCGAGCATCTTAACGCATATCTGGGGCGAAAGCTATTATGGCGACGATAAGATTGTGGACGTCAATATCCGGCGTATCCGCATGAAGATTGAGGATGAGCCATCGAATCCGAGATATATTATTACAATCTGGGGCTATGGCTATAAGTGGAATGAAAACGGCTGAGCGAGATGGCGAAAAAAAGCATTACACGCCGTTGGCTGACGAATAATCTCGGAATCATCTTCCTGATTCTGTTTGTGGTGTCGGTGACAATGGTAACGTCGGTGCAGAGCTATTATTACAGCTATGCACAGCAATATCTCGTTTCTAAGCTGAATGCCGTAAACGGTCTTCTGACACGGTATGCAGAGGATGCGGGAACGGATGTCAATACCGAGCTTCGTGCAACGCTGGAGGGCTTTTCCGAAAAAGAACGGATGGAGCTGATGGCGATTGACTATGAGGGGCGGATTGTGATGACATCCTCGGGATTCTCCACCGAAAAGCTCATCAGTATGCCGGACTATGACAGCGCGATGAGCAGCAGCAATTCCTATGGATACAGCGTGATGTATACGGAAAATCATGAGCATATCATGGCGGTTACCTACCCGATTTCTAAAATCAGCAGCGAGTACAGTGCGATTCGTGTTGTAACCTCGCTGGAGGCAATCGACGATACCGTGCGCGGATTTATGCTGATTATCAGCGGCATCGCAGTTGCGATTCTGCTGCTTCTGGGAACCATGGGTCTTTATTTCATGCGTTCGATTATCCGCCCGATCCGTGAAATTAACGCGAGCACGGAGAAATTCGCAAAGGGTGATTTTTCTGCGCGGATCAATCCAAGAGGCGAGGACGAAATCGCAGAGCTTTGTGTCAGTATCAACCATATGGCGGATGAGCTGTCGAATATGGAGGAAATGAAGAACGAGTTTATCAGCTCCGTATCCCATGAGCTCCGGACGCCGCTGACTGCCATCAAGGGCTGGGCGGAAACACTCAACGATACGGGCGGCGTGGACGCGATGACCGCACAGAAAGGTCTGCGCGTCATTATCGGCGAAACCGAACGTCTTTCACAAATGGTCGAGGAGCTGCTGGACTTTTCCCGGATGCAGAGCGGCCATTTTACCCTCCGTCAGGCAACGATGGATATTCTCGCAGAGCTTGGGGACGCGGTGCTGATTTATATGGAGCGTGCCGCAAAGGACGGAATTACTGTGACATATGACGAGCCGGAGATGCTGCCGTTTGTATACGGCGATAAGAACCGTATCCGTCAGGTCTTTATCAATATCATCGACAATGCCATTAAGTATTCGGAAAAGGGCGGACTTGTGGAAATTACCGCCGATGCACCCGATTCTATGACAGTACGCATTGTCGTGAAAGACCATGGCTGCGGCATCCGGGCGTCCGATCTCCCGAAAATTAAAACAAAATTCTATAAACCGAATCATACGCGCCGCGGCTCCGGAATCGGACTCGCCGTCGCAGACGAAATTATCGCGATGCACGGCGGAACACTCGAAATCGAATCCGAGGAGCAGGTCGGTACGACTGTTACGATTACACTCCCTGCGGAGCAGGCGAAACTTTAAATAAAACCGAAAGGGGAATATCATGCCGGAAGCACAGAAAAAGTCAGCAGAAGCTGCCGCAAAAGCAGAATATGCCCATAAATCCAAAATCGGCGGACAGGCGCTCGTAGAAGGAATTATGATGAAAGGCGCATTCCGCGGCGCAATGGCGTGCCGACTGCCGAACGGAGAAATTGACCTCGAAACATGGGATATCCCCACGAAATTTGTGACCGACCCGAAAACAGGAAAACCAAAGCCTGTACAGCCGTGGTATCGGAAAACACCGCTTGTGCGCGGCTGTGTGAATTTCGTGACGTCGATGATTGACGCATACCGCTGTATGATGAAATCGGCGGAAAAACAGATGGATGAAGAACTGGACGATTACTGTCTCTGGAAGAAGAAGGAGAAAATCGACAAGCTCTCCGAGGAGGAAAAGAAAGAAAAATTCACCGAATGGTTTTTCGCATACGACGAAAAGCAGTATCAGAAAAAACAAAAGGATTCCAAAGAACCCCTTGCACCCTATGAAAAACCGGATGACGAAGCGGCAGCACGCAGATATGCCTATCTCGAAAAGGCTTCCGAACATTATGAGGTCGAGGAGCCGTCAAAATTCGGACAATGGCTGGACGAAAAGCTCGGGGATGAGATTTTCAATATCCTGATGGTGCTGGTGATGGTACTCAGTATTGCACTCTGCTTCGGGCTGTTTCTTTACCTGCCGAGATGGGTGGTGTCGTGGATCCGGCCGCTGACCGAAAGCAGAATCATCCGTTCCTGTGCAGAGGGTGTTGTGAAGATGGCACTCTTTATCGGCTATATGGCACTGACGGGACTGATGAAAAGTATCCGGAGAACCTATGAATTCCACGGCGCAGAGCATAAAACCATCGCGTGTCATGAAGCAGGTCTGCCGCTGACGGTGGAGAATGTCAGAAAACAGAGCCGCTTCCATCCGCGCTGCGGTACCAGCTTTATCTTCCTCGTGCTGATTATCAGCATCTTTGTCGGCTGCTTCAATCCGTTTGATGTGACATGGCAGAGAGTCGCGTTCAGTACCCTGCTCCTGCCGCTGGTGATGGGGATCTCCTATGAGCTGATCCGGATTGCGGGCCGCTCGGACAATACCTTTACGAGAATTCTTTCCGCCCCCGGACTCTGGGTCCAGCGGATTACAACAAAAGAACCCGATGATGAACAGATTCAGTGTGCGATTACAGCAATTACGCCCTGTATTCCGGAATCACTGGAGGATGACGCGTGGTAACCCCCTCGCGCATCCGCGCACTCACCGAAATTCTCCGTGCCGGCGGAATTGAAGATGCGGAACTGGAGGCAAAATGGATTGCCGAAGATGTTCCGGATGACGGACAAGCACGCGAAATCGCTGGAAAACGTGCAGAACATTTCCCTTTGCAATACCTGCTTGGTACATGGGAATTCTATGGGATGCAGTTTGCGGTCGGAGAAGGAGTGCTGATTCCGAGAGCGGATACCGAAACACTGGTGGATGCCGTACTGGAACGGTATCGGGAATACCCCGGCGGCAGGATCGCAGATTTATGTGCCGGAAGCGGCTGTATCGCGCTCGCGCTCGCAAGCAGACTTCCCCGTACGAAAATATTCGGCGTGGAGCTGAGCGCGAAGGCAAGAGAATATGCGGTTCGGAATGCAAAGACCAACGGCCTTTCGGTTCCGTTTTATGGTGCGGATGTTCTCGACAGCGCGACAGCAAAGCAGTTCCGGAATCTGGATGTGATTGTGAGCAATCCCCCCTACCTCACCGCAAAGGACATGGCGGCGCTTCAGACGGAAGTAACCTATGAGCCTGAAATGGCACTCGACGGCGGAGAAGACGGACTCCGTTTCTACCGCGAAATTACAGCACGCTGGAAATCATCCCTCCGAAGCGGCGGAATGCTGGCATACGAGGTTGGAATCCATCAGGCGGAGCCGGTTGCCGGAATTCTCTCCGCACATGGCTTTACGAAAATTGAACAAATCCCCGACCTGAGCGGAATTGTGCGCGTGGTGCTGGGATATCTCGATGCAGATGCAAGAAAGGATTATGGAACATGGCAAAAGCAGAACTCAAGAAAAAATCCGGTATGACAGTCCCGAATTCCGCGGATGACCGTAAGAAAGCACTCGAAAATGCCATCGCACAAATCGAAAAACAGTATGGTGCGGGCGCGGTCATGCGGCTGGGTCAGAATACAACGCTGAGCGTCCAGTCGATTTCTACCGGCTCGCTGACGCTCGATCTCGCACTCGGCATCGGCGGTGTACCGCGCGGCAGAATTGTTGAGATCTATGGACCGGAAAGCTCCGGTAAAACAACTGTCGCACTCCATGTCATCGCGGAGGCACAGAAAAAAGGCGGCGAAGCTGCATTCATTGACGTCGAACACGCGCTGGATCCGGTATATGCCGAAGCACTCGGCGTCAATATTGACAATCTCCTCGTATCACAGCCCGATAGTGGGGAACAGGCACTCGAAATCGCCGAAGCACTGGTGCGTTCGGGTGCGATCGACGTCATCGTCATCGACTCGGTTGCCGCAATGACCACACGTGCGGAAATCGAAGGCGAGATGGGCGATTCCCATGTCGGTATGCTGGCAAGACTGATGTCACAGGCGATGCGGAAGCTCACTTCGGTCATTTCGAAATCGAACTGTGTCGCGATTTTTATCAATCAGGTGCGTGAGAAGATCGGCGTCATGTACGGAAACCCCGAAACCACCACCGGCGGCAGAGCCCTCAAATTCTATGCGTCTGTGCGTATGGAAGTCCGGAAGGGTGAAGCACTCAAGAGCGGTGCGGAGGTCATCGGCAACCGTACACGCGTCAAGATTGTGAAGAATAAGGTTGCACCGCCGTTTCGTGAGTGTGAATTTGATATGATGTACGGAAAGGGCATCTCCAAAATCGGTGAGATTCTCGATCTTGCAACAGAACTCGATATCGTCCATAAGAGCGGTTCCTGGTTCAGCTACGGCGAACGGAAACTCGGTCAGGGCAGAGATGCCGTCAAGGATTTACTGGAACGCGAACCGGAGCTTGCGGCAGAAATCGAGGAGAAAATCCATGTCCAGAAGGAAAGCCTTGTGCTCGCGTCCAAGAAGAATAAGAAAGCGGCTGCTGTGACGGCGGCAAAGGAAAAGGCAGAATCCGCAGTACAGGCAGCAGCGGCAATCAGTGCGGCAGCGGCAGTCGGCAGCGAAGACGAAAGCTTCGAGGAATTTACACCGGAGGAACCCTGATTGGACAGCAGGATGCTGAAAATCATAGAGATTACACCCGAAAAAGGAAAGCTCAACCGGATTGTGCTCGAAAACGGCGAGGAGCTGTTTGTGCATACGGATCTGCTTTTGTCGGAGCACCTGACGGCGGGGACAGTCATTTCTCCGGAAAAACGCGAGGAAATTGCCTGTGCCGCCGCACGCCACCGCAGCTATGAATATGCACTTTACTGTCTCGAACGGCGGGCATATTCCTATCGGGAGCTGTACCGGAAGCTGATGTCGGTGAAGCATCCGGTCGAGGAGACGGCTGTGCTGGAAACACTCGAAAAGCTGATGCGGCTGGGGCTTCTGGATGATCAGCGGTATGCACAGTCGCTCGCGAGAACCTATATCGAACAGCGGCATTACGGTGCGAAACGTGCGGCATATGAGATGCTGCAAAAGGGGCTTTCTCAGGAGGATATTGCAGACGCGCTCGCACCCTATGCGGATGACGGGCGGATCGCGGAGCAGCTTTCCGAACTGCTCCGGAAAAAGTATGCAAGATATCTTTGTGATGCAGATGACCGCCGGGCGATTGCGAAAGTAACGGCATCGCTTGTGCGGCGCGGATTTTCCTATCGGGATATCCGGTTTGCGCTGGAGGATTATTTTTCGGAAGAAGAAACGTGAGCGGCAGCAGGATGCCGCTCAGAGCACATAAGAGTTTGGAGGAATCGAATACCCATGGTCGTCAGTATGGTATCTTTGGGCTGTGCAAAGAATCTGGTGGATTCAGAGCGTATGCTCTACCTGCTTCGCAAAAAAGGCTATGAGCTGACCGTAGAGCCGGGCGATGCGGATATCGTGATCGTCAATACCTGCGGCTTTATTCAGGCGGCAAAGGAAGAAGCCATTGAAACAATTCTGGAGCTTTGTCAGCTCAAGGCGGAAGGCGCGATTCAGCATATTATCGTAACGGGCTGTCTTGCACAGCGGTATCAGGAGGAAGCAGCAGAACTGTTTCCGGAGGTGGACGCGGTCATCGGAATCGGCAATGAAGCAGAAATCTGCGAGGTGCTCGACCGCATTACGGAGGGCAGCCGTGTTGTCCGTTTCGCACCCCAATGCAATCTTCCGCTTACCGGCGGACGAATTATTTCCACACTCCCCTTCTTTGCATACCTCAAAATCGCAGAGGGCTGTTCCAACGGCTGTACGTACTGTGCGATTCCGCAGATCCGCGGAAAATATGTTTCGGTGCCGATGGACGAGGTGCTGAAGGAAGCACAGTGGCTTGCAGATAACGGTGTGACAGAGCTTGTCGTCGTCGCACAGGATACCACACGCTATGGCGAAGATCTGAATGACGGTGTATCTTTGCTGCCCGAATTGCTCCGGAAGCTTTGTGCGATCGACGGGTTCCATTGGATCCGGATTCTCTACTGTTATCCGGAGCGGATTTCGGATGAACTGATTTCGGTCATCGCCGAGGAAGAAAAGATTGTAAAATATCTCGATATCCCGATTCAGCACTGCAACGGCGCGGTACTGAAATCCATGCATCGGGAAGGTGACGCGGAAAGTCTGCGGACACTCTTCCGGAAGCTCAGAGAACGGATTCTGGGAATTACCCTGCGTACAACCCTGATGACTGGTTTTCCCACAGAAACCGAAGATGCATTTACGGAGCTTGCGGAATTTGCGGCGGAACTGAAATTTGAACGGATGGGCTGCTTTGCATACTCCGAGGAGGAGAATACGCCGGCAGCGAAAATGTCGCCGCAGGTGGACGAGGAAATCCGCCGCCAGCGTGCCGATATCCTGATGGAACAGCAGATGAGCTTTGCGGCACAGTATGAGGAAAGCCGCCTCGGAACTGTCACAGAAGCCGTGATTGAGGGATATGATAAATGGGGCGAATGCTGGTTCGGAAGAACTGCGGCAGATGCGCCGGATATCGACGGAAAGCTCTTTATCATGGGCAGACCCGAAGACGGCTACCGGATCGGACAGTATGTTCCGGTGAAGATTACCGATATGCTCGATTATGATTTAGTGGGAGAGGTAGTATCCGATGAATACGCCGAATAAGCTGACGATTGCACGCGTGCTGATGGTACCGCTGTATGTGCTGATGTTCTACCTGATGTTTCCGGGCCATTATTTCGCGGCAATGCTGGTATTTGTGATCGCGTCAATTACGGACGCCGTAGACGGAAAGCTGGCACGGAAATATAACCTCATTACCGATTTCGGAAAATTTCTCGATCCGCTTGCGGATAAGGTGCTGGTCATTGCCGCGCTCTCCTGTCTCCTGCATCAGCATTATCTGAATGTTGTGGTATTCCTGCTGATTATCGCACGCGAATTCATGGTCGATGCACTGCGGCTGGTTGTCGCAGGAAAGGGGACGGTTGTTCCCGCAGGTTTCGCCGGAAAACTCAAAACTGCCTTTACGATGGCTGCGATTATCGCGGAAATGGTATATCTCTCGTTCCGCGTGGACTTCAATGCGTTCGGGCTTGCGGTTCCGGATATGGTCTGGACAGTGACGGAATATATTTTGTCGGGACTGTTCTGGATTGCAGCAGGACTGACGGTTTATTCGGGTGTGACATACCTGATCGCCTATCGGAAGGATATCAATCCGAACCGGTAATCCGCCCAATTTACAGGAGGGATTTTATGCTCAAAGAACTGCGCGAGGAGATTGCGCTGATACGGGACCGCGACCCTGCGGCACGCAGCACGCTGGAAATTATCCTGACCTATTCGGGACTGCACGCGGTTGCGGCATACCGGATTTCCCATAAGCTCTTGCAATCGGGATTTCCGACGCTCGCGAGAATTGTTTCACAGCTCGCGAAATTCTTTACCGGGATTGAAATTCATCCCGGCGCGACAATCGGAAAAGGTCTCTTTATTGACCACGGTATGGGTGTTGTCATCGGAGAAACAACCGTCATCGGAGAGAACTGTACGCTCTATCAGGGCGTTACGCTCGGCGGTACCGGAAAAGACCGCGGAAAACGTCACCCCACGCTCGGCAATCGTGTGACGGTCGGTGCGGGCGCAAAGGTTCTCGGCCCGTTTACTGTCGGGGATAATGCAAAGATTGCGGCAGGCGCGGTTGTGCTGAAGGAGGTACCGGCGAATGCAACGGCAGTCGGTGTTCCGGCAAGAGTCGTGAAGATGAACGGTGTGCGCGTTCCCGACCTCGACCAGATCCATATTCCGGACCCTGTTGCACAGGAACTCGCGAAGATGAACCAGCGGATTAAAGCACTCGAACGCCGCTCCAAATAAGATGGGAATATATCGGAAAAAAGAAACTGTGGAGAAGCAGGAAACCCTGTCTTGTCCGCAGTTTTTTGCGCAGGAAAGCGAAGTGCACAAAAAATCCTGCCGGAATCGTGCAATTCTCGGGAATGCGTTCAGAACATCTTTTTTTTCTTGACAGAGCCTGCCAAAAGCGATATAATATAAAGGAGTGCATGAATGCTTATCGCATCCATATCCCAAAAAGATTTTCGATAGAGGGTATGTATTTATGAATCAGAAAAAACAATCCAGAAGTCAGGTTTTGCTTACACTTTCCTACAGCCTTTCGGGGCTGCTGGTCATTACAATGTTAATCCTCCTGTTTACATGGCTTGTGTCGCGGAAGGATGAAAATTCCTCCGGCACTGCCGCCGCCTCCACAGGTTATGTTGTGGCGGAAAAAATACTCTGGAGTATTGAGCCGACACCTACTGCACAGGAGCTTCTGAATCCCGAAAAAGCAGATTCCGTGCGCGAAGTAAAATATGCGGTGGAGCCTGCCGAAACGCTCGGAAGACAGACCGTTGCCGTGATGCTTCGTCTTTCCGATGGTACCGTCCGCACCGAGAATGTGGTGTTCGACGTCAAGGAAGCTGTCCTCAGCTGGGAAAAAGGTACGGATTTTTCAGCTTCCGCGCTCCTCGGTGAAGCCTATGCAGATGCACAGCTTGCGGCAAAGCCGTCTGATTTTGCCGAAACCGGAACATTTTCCGTGAATGTGACGCTTCCAAGCGGAACATTCCCCTTTACGCTGCTGGTTCAGGATACGATCAAGCCCGTTGTACAGCTCAGACAGCCCCTTTCGTTCAGCGTCAATCAGATGCTCACACCGGACGATTTTGTGGAATCCTGTACGGATGCATCCGAGGTTGCCGTGATGTTTGAGAATGAACCGGATACGACTGTGACCGGCGTGAAAATGGCGCGGCTGATTATCACTGACGCCGCCGGAAATGCGACCACGCTGGATGCCGCATATGAGGTGACGGGCGATGGCGTTGCACCGGTATTCGAGGGCTGTGTGGACCTGACAACCATCGAGGGTGTTGCGATATCCTATACGCATAATGCCAAGGCGATTGATGATGTGGACGGCGAGGTTGCGGTGACTGCAACCGAATCGAACGGTCTGAATATCAAAACGCCGGGTGAATATGAGATCACCTATTCCGCAACCGATTCTTCCGGAAATACCGGTACAAAGACTGTAAAGCTGACGGTACTCCCGAAGGATACCGACCTCACGAAAATCGACCAGGAAATGTATATGCTGATGGGATATGCCATTACGGACGAGCTGTTCCGTGACGCAGATCCCGATATGAGCGAAAAAGACCGTGCCTATAAGTGCTACCGCTATGTGCAGGATCATATGTATTTCGTGGATAATAAGAATGAATATGAAGATCTGGATACGCAGTGGATGTATCCTGCTGCGCTTGCAATCCGTCAGAAATATGGCGACTGCCGGAATTACTATGGCTTTGCAAGACTGCTCTATACCTGTGCGGGAATCGAGAACCTGATGGTATTCCACCCCGCGAATACGGCGAATGCCGACAGACATTGGTGGAATATGATTAAAATTGACGGCGAGTGGTGGCACGCCGACCCGACGCCGCGTGTCGGAATCTCGAACTTCTTTATGAAAACCGACGCATGGATGGATAATTATTCCGCGAAAAACGGAAACTGCTTTAAGCGCGATAAGAGCCTGTACCCCGCAACCCCGACCGCCTGAACCGGATAAGGGGACAACAGACATGGAACAAAGAAAAATACTCGGAATTATCGGCGGCTTAGGGCCGATGGCATCCGCACAGTTTTTAGAACTGCTGACTGCAATGACGGATGCCGCAGCCGATCAGGACCATATCGAAACGATTCTTTACAGCAAACCCCAGACCCCGGACCGGACTGCATTCCTGCTCCGGAACAGTACCGAGAATCCGCTTCCGGATCTCATAGATTCCGGAAAAAAACTCGAACGCCTCGGCGCACAGGTGCTTGCGATTCCCTGTATGACTGCGTATGGATTTTATGACGCGCTGGCGGACGCGTTTCAAGCCAAGCTCATTCATCCGATTCTCAAAACTGCGGAGCTGTTAAAAAAATATGATGTGCGTGCCGCCGGTATTATGGCGACGGACGGAAGCTTACAGTCTGGGATTTTTGTGAATGCGCTCAGATCGAACGGCATCCGGCCGATCCTTCCCGATGAAGCACATCAGGCAATGGTGATGGAGATCATCTACCGTCAGGTCAAATGCGGCAGACCCGCTGATCTCGGAACCTTTGAAGCTGTACGGGCACATCTCGCGGAATCCGGTGCGGAAATCACCCTGCTCGGATGCACCGAGCTTTCTGTCGTAAAACAGATGCAGCCCCTTAGCGGCGGATATTTAGATATGATGGAGGTGCTCGCCGCCTCCGCACTCGAAGCCTGCGGCTATCGCGTCCGGGAAGAACGGATGCCGCGGCCGGCAAAAGGAGACAAATAAAAATGCAGACCAATGTGTTGGAATACTTAGAACAAACCGTGCAGCGTGTGCCGGATAAGACCGCATTCGCTGACGACCATACAAGCCTTACGTTTTCCGAGCTTTCGAAGAATGCACGCGCCATCGGCTCGGCACTCGCAGAAGATGGGCTGTACGGAGAACCGGTTGTGGTATTTATGGAGAAATCCCCTGCCGCAATCAATGCGTTCTTCGGTGTGCTGTACGGCGGCTGTTATTATGTACCGCTGGATGTGGAGATGCCGGCATTCCGGATTGAGATGATTCTCGAACAGCTCAAGCCCCGTGCGGTCATTTGTGACGCGACAACGAAACCGCTGCTCTCACAGTTTGGCTGTACCGCAAAAAGCTATCTGTTCGATGAAATGATTGAAACGGCGGAGGATGCCGAAGCACTCAGCAGAATCCGTGCAAAGCAGCTCGATATTGACCCGATTTATATTGTGTTTACATCCGGTTCGACCGGTGTGCCGAAGGGAATTCTCGCCTGTCACAGATCCGTCATCGACTATATCGAGAATCTTTCCGAAACACTCGGCTTCGGAGAGGATACTGTCTTCGGAAACCAGACACCGCTTTATTTTGACGCCTGTCTGAAAGAGCTCTATCCGACACTGAAATTCGGTGCGACAACCTACCTGATCCCGAAACAGTGCTTCTCGTTCCCGATTACACTCGTTGAATATCTCAATACCCATAAAATCAATACCATCTGCTGGGTCGTATCCGCATTGACCATGATCTCCGCAACCGGTACCTTCAAAACCGTCCGCCCCGAAACACTCCATACGATTGCATTCGGCAGCGAGGTATTTCCGGTCAAACAGTTCCGGATGTGGAGAGAGGTGCTTCCGGACGCGAAGTTTACCAATCTCTATGGCCCGACCGAAGCAACCGGTATGAGCTGTTATTATCATGTGGAGCGTGAATTCGGGGAAACGGAAGCAATCCCGATCGGAAAACCCTTCCGCAATACCGGAATTCTGCTGCTGGACGAGGAAAACCATGAGGCGAAATTCGGTGAGCCGGGTGAGATCTGCATCCGCGGAACCTGTCTGACGATGGGATATTTCGGCCAGCCCGATAAAACCGCAGAGGTCTTTACCGAAAACCCGCTCCAGACCCGATTCCCGGAGCTGATTTACCGTACCGGTGATATTGCCCATTATAATGCGGACGGAGACCTGGTTTTCGTATCCCGTAAGGATTATCAGATTAAACATATGGGTCACCGCATCGAGCTCGGTGAAATCGAAATCAACTGCGGTCTGTATGACGGTGTGGAAGCAGTCGGCTGTATCTACGATAAGGCAAAAAGCAAGATCGTACTGTTCTATACGGGAGATGTCGAAAAGCCCGCACTCGCAGCCTATCTCAAACAGCGCTTGCCGCGGTATATGCAGCCCAATCTCATCCGAAAACTCGACGAGATGCCGCATACACCAAACGGAAAGCTTGACAGAAAGGCGTTAAAGGAGATCTATGATCACGCATAAATACAGAAATTATGTTATGGAGGAAACAATGATGAGCGAAACCTATGAAACCTTAGTTGGAATCTTGAAGGATCTGCATGAGGATGTGGACTTTGAGACCTGTGAAACACTGATCGACGACAAGATTCTCGATTCGTTCGATATCATTACCGTCATCACCGAAATCAGCAATGAATTTGATGTTGCGATTCCTGCGGATAAGATTATCCCCGAAAACTTCAATTCCGCGAAAGCACTGGCTGCCCTCATCGAATCGCTTGAGGAAGACTGATGCTGTTTACCGATTCCGCGTTTATTATCGGTCTGGTGGTGCTTTGTGTCACCTATTTTCTGATTCCGAAAAAATTCCGCTGGATGCTGCTGCTGGCGGCGAGTGTGCTGTTTTATGCATATTCGGGGCTCAGCAACCTGCTCTATATCGCCGCGACAACCGTCAGCACCTATTTTGTGACCCGTAAGCTGGACGCGATGGCCGGTGCGAGAAAAGAATATCTTGCCGCACATAAATCCGAGATGAAGCGTGAGGAGAAAAAGGCATATAAGGAAGCTGCAAACAAACGGCGGTTCCGATTGCTGGTGGGGCTGCTGGTGCTGAACTTCGGCATCCTCGCTGTCATTAAGTACGGTGCGTTTGCGATGCGGAATATGAATGCGCTGGCAGGGCTGTTCGGGAATGACAATGCGTTCCCGATCCCCCAGTTTTTGCTCCCGATGGGAATCTCGTTCTATACGTTCCAGACCATGGGCTATGCGATTGATGTCTACCGCGAGAAATATCCGCATGAGAAAAATATCGCAAAACTCGGTCTTTTCGTCTCGTTCTTCCCGCAGCTCATTCAGGGCCCGATCAGCCGTTATGATGAACTCTCGGAGCCGCTGTATGCCGGAAACGGATTCCAGCCGCGGCGTGTGCTGTTCGGAACCCAGCGGATTCTCTGGGGCTACTGCAAGAAAATGATTCTTGCCGACCGGATTCTGCCGGCTGTCACCGTGCTGATCTCCGATCCGGAACAGTATTACGGCGTCTATGCCTTCCTCGGCATCCTCTACTATATGCTCCAGCTGTATGCGGACTTCACCGGCGGTATCGACATCACCATCGGTATCGGTCAGGTGCTCGGAATTCCGCTCGCAGAAAACTTTGAGCGGCCGTTCTTCTCGAAGAATATCACCGAATACTGGCGGAGATGGCATATCACCCTCAATACATGGTTCAAGGATTACCTGTTCTATCCGCTGAGCGTCTGTAAGCCGATGCTGAACCTGTCGAAATGGAGCAGGGAAAAGCTCGGAAAAACCATCGGAAAATATGTGCCGGTCTATGTCGCAACCATCGCAGTCTGGTTCTTAACCGGTCTCTGGCACGGCGCGGCATGGAACTTTATCGTCTGGGGTCTGATGAACGCTGTCGTTATCCTCATCTCAGAACGTATGACACCGCTGTATGAGAAATTCCATGCGAAGTACAAGTGGAGCAATACCCGTGCATACGATGGATTCCAGGCTGTCCGCACAACCCTGCTGATGGGCTGTCTGAGAATGTTCGACTGTTATCGGGATGTACCGATGACATTTAAAATGTTCAGCTCGATGTTTACATCGTTTAATTTCCATGTCCTGTGGGACGGAAGTCTGATGAAGCTTTCGCTGACGGGCTGGGATTATATGATACTGCTGATCGGAACCGGCATACTGCTGACGGCGAGTCTGCTCGGACGGAGAGGCAGTGTGCGGAAAATGGTGCTTGACCGTTCGCCGGTGCTGAGCTGTGTGCTGACGGTGGCAATGTTTTTGGCAGTGCTGATCTTCGGCGCATACGGAATCGGCTATGATTCGAGCCAGTTTATCTATAACCAGTTCTGAGTACAGCGCAAAGCAATGTGCTGACTCCCGATTTCGAATCTCCATGTTCTAGGAGCCAATGATTCATGACAAAGAAAAAAGTTGTCCAATCGGGCGTTGCGATGGCAGTTTCCGCAGCGGTGCTGACCGCAGCAGCCCAACGCCTCGTACAGCCGAAATATATGGCGGATGTGGTCGAGGGAAACCTCATCGCAGATTATTATAAGAGCGGCTTTGACCATGATGTGGTATTTGTCGGAGACTGTGAATGCTACGAGAATTTCTCGCCTGTGACACTCTGGGAGAAAAATGGCATCTCCTCTGCGATTCGTGGTTCGGCACAGCAGCTCATCTGGCAGTCCTATTATCTGCTGGAGGATACCCTGCGGTATGAAAAGCCCGATGTCGCAGTCTTTAATGTGCTGTCGATGAAATATGATACCCCACAGAATGAAGCCTATAACCGGATGTCTATCGAAGGAATGCGCTGGTCAAAATCAAAAGCTGACTGTATCCGCGCGTCTATGACAGAAGAAGAAAGCTTCCTGTCCTATGTATTCCCGATTCTGCGCTACCATTCCAGATGGAATGAGCTGACGGCAGAAGATTTCCGATACTATTTTGGTGCGAAGCCCAATTTCTTCAGCGGATATTATCTGCGTGCCGATATCAAAGCCGCAGAAAATGTACCGGAAGGACGGCCGCTGACCGATTACAGCTTCGGAGAAACCTGCTGGGAATATCTGGAGAAGATGCGGGTGCTGTGTGAGGAGAATGATGTCAAACTCCTGCTGATCAAAGCACCGTCACTCTATCCGTACTGGTATGACGAATGGGACGCACAAATTACCGAATATGCCGCGGCGCATAACCTTCCCTACCTCAATTTTCTGGACGAGAAGCGCATTGCGGAAGTCGGGATTGATTTTACAACCGATACCTATGACGGCGGTCTGCATATGAATGTATATGGCGCAGAAAAATTATCGGTCTGGCTCGGAGAATATCTCAGCGAAGAATTTTCGCTGGAGGACAGAAGAAAAGAACCGGAACTTGCCGCATATTGGCTCGATATCTGTGTACGATACCATACCGAATTCGAAAAGCAAAAAGAAAACCTCCGTATATATGGAAATGTAAAGGGTATACCTGAAAAAGAAGAAGAAAACGGAACCCCGAAAGAATGACTGAGAAAGGAAGTATAACACCATGAACTTTAAGAAACTGATGATCGCCGCTGCCGTATCCCTTGCAGCTATGACCGTACTGGCAGGCTGTGAAGAAGTCCCGGGCGGCGCTGATACCGCACAGACATCACCTGTTGCTACAACACCAACATCTGCGGACGATACCGCCGCTTCAGACCAAAACGGTGCTGCAACAGAAAATCAGAGCGGCGCACCAAGCTTTTCCTATACCACCACAGGCGGCATCGAGCTGGTAATCAACGCGGAATGTGATCCGCTCGTCGCACAGCTCGGCGAACCGTCCCAGACCTTTGAAGCACCGTCCTGTGCATTCGAGGGCACAAGCTATACCTATACCTATGACGGATTTACCGTCGAAACCTATCCGGATCAGGGCGTGAACCGTGTATATGCAGTCACCCTGACCGATGCCGCTGCCAAAACAAAAGAGGGAGTTGCTGTTGGCGCATCCGTAGCAGATGTGACAGCGGCTTGCGGTGCTGCGGATGTCGAGTCGGATGCATTCCTGGTATACAACGGCGAGGGCGTGGATTTACAATTTTTCTTAGAGGATGGCACAGTATCTTCGATTGTTTATACCTACCACGTCGGCTGATGATACAAAATCAGAATAGATGAAATGAGGGGAACAGTATGGGCATTTTCTCAAGAAAAAGCGGTGACAGGCTGAAGTACCGCAATAAGGAAATGGTCGAACGCGGAGAATTCCGCGGACATGAGATCGCAGACCTTGTAATGCCGGATACCATGCGGATTATCGGAGAGAGCGGATTCCGTGAATGTCGGAAGCTCCATCAGGCAACACTCTCCAATACACTCTGCGAACTGGGGGCATATGCATTCCGGGACTGTGACGCGCTGGAAAACATTCTGATGCCGGGAGAGATGCGATATCCGGATGGTTCTGCCGGTTCGCTTGGCATCGGATGTTTTGAGGGCTGCGGACTGCTGAGGGAAATTACGATACCGAATGGCATTTCGGTGATTCCGGCGCATATGTTTCATAACTGTGCGGCGCTGGAGCACGTGATACTGCCGAAGACGATTACTGCGATCCATAGTGGTGCTTTTGCCGGCTGTGCGCGGCTGAAAACACTCGAAATGCCGGTATTTCCGGATATGATCGCCATCGACGCATTTCAGGATACCCCGTATCAGGAGGAGATTGCGGAAAAGAGAAAGCCGGTGCTGACGATTATGCACACCACCTCTTACAGCCTTCCGCGGATTTTCCAGTTTTGTGCTGCACCGCGGCTCATCGGTACGGAACAGACTTCCGATGAAATGTCTATCATACTGGACGCGGTGAGCGGCGAAAGTATCAGCTTCCGTATCACCAATTATACACAGGCAGGCGGCAGACATACGGTTTCGATGAATACCCCGACGCGCCTGTTCTATGAAGAATATGACTGTAACGGGAGAGTCGGTACGCAGAAAGAAGAAATCATTGCGTCTTACCGTTAATCAGCCCGATTCCAACTGCGCATACAAAAAGACAAAACCATTCCGATTGTACCGAGATGTGTACGGTCGGAATGGTTTTTTTGTCGGATTCTTTTTTGGGATTTCTTATCCTTTGCGTTTTTTTCGGAAGATGAGGGCGGAAAGTACGAGGAGGGAGGATAGCCCCGTTCCGATCAGTCCCGCGCGATAGGCAGGATCTGAGAACAGAAAGCTTCCGGATTTATGCTTTGGCTGTTCGGTTACTTCGGGCGCAGGCTTTGTATTTTCCGCGTCCGGAAGTGCTTTCCGGCGGATGCCGAGCGTTTCCGCATAGGACATTGCCGGCTTAGAATTGCAGTACATCGTCAGTGCGTCATTTTTCACACGCTGATTCGTTTCCGGCTCCAGCTTCCAGCCGACTGCGTCAGCGCCGATTGTCATCAGCGTATCCGGAAGATAGATTTCTGTCAGCGCGTTACAGCCGGTAAAGGCTTCTGTACCAACCGTATGCAGCGCATGGCCGAGGCGGAGGTAGGAAAGTGTTGTACAGCCGTAGAATGCCCGATCCCCGATTTCTTCCATCTGATCGCCCATTGTCACAACCTGAAGCGAGGTGCAGCCGCGGAATGCGTCGGGCTGAATTTTGCGGACAGAATCCGGAAGCTTGATGGTTGTAACCCCAGGATGATCGGAGCTGCACCGCTGGCGATTGCCGTGACACCATCGGGAATTTCCGGCACTGTCTGATTGCCGCGGTAAGAGAGGACTGTCGCACCGAGCACGAGGAGATCTTCCTTGCTGTCACGCGCCCACGCGGTATCGGTAAAAGCATCCTTTGCAATCCGTTCGGGCGTACCGAGGAGTGTAATCGAAGAAAGGCCGGTACAGCCGAGAAATGCATTCGTATCAATCCGTGTGACCGATTCGGGAATTGTAATCGCGGTCAGCTCCGTATGATTCGCAAAAGCATTGGCATTGATCTGCTTGACGGTATCAGGGAGTGTGACCTCTGCGGCAGTCCCGTGGTAGGCATAAAGGAGTCCGTTTCCGATGATGACCAGCGTATCGGTCAGCCGTGTGATATATGCGGTACGGTCAAAGGCAGAGGGTTCGATTTCGGGTGCAGTTTCCGGAAATTCCACCGTATCGAGCTGTGTACAGTCCTGAAACGCACCGCGCCCGATCAGCAGACAACCTTTTGGGATCACGATCTTTTTGAGATACCGACAGCCCTTGAATGCATCCGCACCGATTTCCGTGATGGTATCGGGGAGCAAAACCTCGTCTGCATAGCAGTAGCGAAAGGCCTCAGGCGCAATTTTCGTGACCGGACGTCCGTTAATCTGGTCGGGGATTGTGACCGTCATTTCATCTGTCCAGCGGTAGGCATCTATGGTAATGCCATCTTCCCCATCCGAATACGAAATTTTTGAGATCGGCTCCGGCGTTGTTGTTGTTGTTGTTG
>JAFXIC010000039.1 GCA_017533485.1 Oscillospiraceae bacterium | reverse complement strand
GGGAGCGCTCTTTCCTCCCCTATGGGTGTCCCCCTTGGTTATTTTCACGAATATAAAAAGAAAGGAGAGTGTTCGAGCGCGGCTCTCACGTCTCCCCCTTAACCCTATGGTTTTCCTCTTTCAATCCCCTTTCCGTTACCTATCCCCCTCTATTCGCGTGCAAGGAAGATAAAATTTACCATTCTATCATTTTCCTGAAATGGGATTCCCAAGGGATAGTATCCCTTGGGCGGGGTTTGGGGCAGCGCCCCATAATAACTCCATCGGAGATACATATAAACGGGGTTTGGGGCAGCGCCCCATAAAACAATCCATAGGCGTTTTTCAGGCAGCGCCCATTATCCTTTCGCCTTACGCGGCGGATGCTTTTTCTTCTTCACAGAATAGCCGAATGCACCGAGCTTTCTTCCGAGCGAAAAATATTCGCCGTGGGCATACGCCAGCAATCCGCTCTGCTGTAAGTTCAGCTTGCCCTTGCTGTCGAGATATCGCTCGTCTACCGCAACGCTTAAAATCTCCGCGAGGAACATATCATGGGAACCAAGCGCGATTTTCTGCGTCACACGACAGGAAAGGCTGACCGGTGATTCCGATAAAAGCGGCGCAGAAACCTTGTCGGAGGGTTCGAGGTGGAAGCCGCATTTCGCGATCTTATCCACATCCTTTCCCGAACGCACACCACAAAAATCTACTTCCCGACACATGGCGGTCGTCGGAAGATTTATCACAAACTCACCGCTTTTTTCTATCATCGCATAGGAATGGCGGGTCGGGCGCACCGAAATATAGGTCATCGGCGGATGGGTTGAACAGATTCCTGTCCAGCCGATTGTAAGGATATTCGGCGATTCGAGCGTCCCACAGGTCACGAGTGCCGGCGGTACGGGCGCAAGAAGTGCGCCGCCGTTCCAGAACACCTTCCCCATCTTACTTCACTCCGATCTCATTCCAAAAACTTGTGCCGGCGAGCTGTGCGGCATCCACGCCGAAGATATCACATACGGTTTGTGCGAAATCGGCAAAAGAGGAGCGGACACCGAGATTTTGCGGCATTACCTGTTTTCCCGTAATCAGCATCGGGATATATTCTCTCGAATGGTCGGTACTCTCCGTGGACGGATCACAGCCATGGTCGGCGGTCAGAATCAGTACATCCGTTTCCCGCAGATTCGCCAGCAATTCACCGAGCTGTCGGTCGAACGCATTCAGCGCATTCGCATATCCTATCACATCATTGCGATGGCCGAACGCGCTGTCAAACTCCACCAGATTCACAAAACAGAGACCATTGAAATCCCTTGTTTTCGCAATTTCCAGCGTTTTCGCCATCCCATCCTCATTCGACACCGTGCGTAAGGCTTCGGTCAAGCCCCGGCCTGCAAAAATATCCGAAATCTTACCGACCGCGATGACATCATGTCCCGTATCTTTCAGCACGTCCAGCATTGTCGGGGCAAAGGGCGCAACCGAATAGTCATGTCGGTTCGCGGTACGGGTGAAATCGGGATATTCACCGACAAAGGGTCTTGCGATAATCCGCCCGACGTTATATTCTCCGCACATGATTTTTCTCGTATCTTCACAGATTTTCCAGAGCTGCTCCGGCGGTATGACTTCTTCGTGCGCGGCAATCTGGAGGACGCTGTCGGCGGACGTATAGACAATCAGTGCACCGGTTTCGAGATGTTCTTTTCCGTAGTCGCGGATCACAGCCGTCCCCGAATACGGCAGGTTGCAAAGCACCCGTCTTCCCGTACAGGCTTCGATTTTTTCAATCACTTCATCGGGAAACCCATTCGGGAATGTCGGCATCGGCCGTGTCGAAATCAGTCCTGCCAGCTCCCAGTGTCCGGTGGTCGTATCCTTTCCCGCCGATTCCTCCGCACATTTACAATATGCTGCCAGCGGCTCGCCGCAGGGTATTCCGCAGCCGATTCCGTCAATGTCAAACAGTCCCAGCTTCCGAAGATTCGGTATATCCAGCTTTCCGCTGTCAAAGACGGCTTTCAGCGTATGACTTCCGCAGTCGCCAAACTGATCTGCGTCGGGAAGCGCACCGCAGCCGCAGCTATCGAGTACAATGGCAAATACACGCCGCTTTTCCATGCCCTTACCTCCAGCTGAACGGACGGTGGAACTGGAATCCGGTCGCGTTCACGAGTGTATTCAGCATTTCCGAGACCTGGAGCGATTCGTTTACGCCCGTCTTACACCAGATTGCGAAATGCTCACAATTATTCGTCAGCAGGTTATAATGTGTTTCACCGATCCGCGATTTCGCACGATTGACCGTTTCAATCGGAGAATAGAGGTGATAGCCGTACCGCTGCTGTAAATTCCGCGCAACCTGTTCGCTGATTGTTTCGTTATGGTTCGTATGATTTCCGAGCACCACAGGCGGCTGATAGGGTTTCGGGAAATCGAGGATGAAATATTCCGTCGCATCCCGTAAAAAGAGCTTGAGGCTTGTCGGATGGATGGTCGCATGACCGACCGACATACTCGCCGGCACCGCGTAATGAATCACACAGGTATCGCTGACATAGATTCCATAGTGTGTATATGCGCCATTTTTCCGGACGACACCGATGATATCACCATATTGTGCCTGAACGGGGAAGCCCTGTGAGATTTCGGAATTCGCCGGCATCACCATGGTCGGGGAAGGAGATTTTGGAGCTGCCGCAGAAATCGCAGCCTGCTGTGCGGCGCGTCTGACCATCGACTGTTCGAGGTTTGCCTGTGTGCCGCGCTCCAAAACACTTCCATACTGGTCGATAATCCGACAGCTCTTATCGACGACATGACGCTGGAGCGTATATTTTCCGGCATAGTCCAAGTCCTCCCAGCAATATTCTTTATCGAGTATTCCATAGGTGCTGTCGGAAAGGGACGGGGAGGGGGAGCTTCCTGCGAGCGTATCCAGCTTATCTGCAAGCCGGTCCAGTCCGGAGCTGAGTCTATCTAAAAAATCCATATATGCATCCTCCTTCTGAGTCTCGTTTCAAAGCGGAAAACGGCATGGACCGAAGCCCACACCGTTTTTCGTCATTTTTGCATTATCAGCCGAGGGTTACGACAACCTCGTGGATGCCGCCGTCACAAGCCGGTACGATACAGCCGTCAACCTGCTTGCCGTCTACCAGCATCGAAACAACGCCTTTCGAAACATGGTTGGGGTTCTCAACCTTGATATTATAGGTTGCACCACGGAACTGACGGGTTGCGGTAAAGCCGTCCCACTCCTTCGGAATCGACGGATCTACTTTCAGTCCATCCCAATCCGGTGCAATACCGAGAATATACTGAGAAACCGCTACAAAGTTCCATGCCGCGGTACCGGTCAGCCAGGAGTTCTTTCCTTCGCCGAAGCGGGAAGCATCCTTACCTGCGATCATCTGACCATAGACATACGGTTCGGTCTTATGCAGGTCGGAAATATCCTCGTTGAATGCCGGCGCAATCTTGCTGTAATATTCGAATGCCTTATCGCCTCTTCCGGCATATGCCTCCGCACAGATGATCCAAGCATTGTTATGTGTGAAGATACCTGCATTTTCCTTATATCCGCCCGGATAGGTCGAAATTTCGCCGTACTGGATATAATACTTGGAGAATGCCGGATTGTTCAGCACCAGACCATACTTCGTATTGAGATACTTGTCGATCGAATCGAGGGTCTTGATATCCGCGCCCTGATCCTTACCGATCTCGGACATGACAGCAAAGCCCTGCGGTTCGATAAAGATCTTACCTTCCTCGCACTCCTTCGAGCCCATCTTTGCGCCGGAAGCGTCGTATGCACGCAGGAACCACTCGCCGTCGAATGCGGATTCCATCACATTCTTCTTCATCTTGTCGATTTCAGCCTGTGCCTTTGCAGCTTCTTCATCCTTGCCGAGGTGCTTGAGGATACCGACATAGGTCGGGCCGACATAGGTGAACAGTGTTGCAACCATAACGGATTCCGCAACCTTGGAATAGCCGCCTTCTTCCTTGAACTTCGGGTTGGTATAGGTCTGGAAGCTCTCGCCCGGCTTATCGGAGAAGCAGGAGAGGTTGATGCAGTCATTCCAGTCCGCACGCATTGCAAGCGGCAGACCATGCGGGCCGAGGTTATTGACGATATGGTAGAAGGAAACCGTGAGGTGGTCGAGCATCGGCTTTGCCTTCGACTCGTCATTATCATACGGAACGGGCTGGTCGAGAATGCCCCAGTCTCCGGATTCCTTGATATATGCGCCGACGGAGAGGATCATCCACAGCGGATCATCGGAGAAGTCGCCGCCGATATCAGAGTTGCCCTTCTTGGTGAGGGGCTGATACTGGTGATAGCAGCCGCCGTCCTCAAGCTGGGTGGAAGCCAGGTCGATCAGTCGATCTCTTGCTCTGTCCGGAATCTGGTGGACGAAGCCGAGGATATCCTGGTTGGAATCACGGAAGCCCATGCCTCTGCCGATACCGCTCTCGAAGTAGGATGCGGAACGGGAGAGATTAAAGGTAACCATGCACTGATACTGGTTCCAGATATTGACCATACGGTTGACCTTGTCATCCGAGGTGTTGACATTGAAGATGCCGAGGAGCTTATCCCATGCCGCACGCAGCTCAGCCAGACCGGCAGCAACCTTTTCAGGGGTATTGTACTGCTCGATCATTTGATAAGCCTTTTCCTTATTGATGGTAACGCCGTCCGCCTCGAACTTCTTGTCTGCGGGCATTTCGACATAACCGAGGATAAAGACCAGCGTCTTTGTTTCGCCGGCTGCAAGTGTAATTTCCTTATAGTGGGAAGCGATCGGAGACCAGCCGTCTGCGAAGGAATTGGCAGCCTTACCGTTCGTAACAGCCTGCGGATCGCCGAAGCCGTTATAGAGACCGATGAAGGAATCGCGGTCGGTATCATATCCGTCGATCGCGTCGTTCACGGTATAGAAAGCGTAATGGTCACGTCTGTCTCTGTATTCGGTCTTATGGTAAATCGTAGAGCCTTCGACTTCCACGCGTCCGGTCGAGAAGTTTCTCTGGAAGTTGGTGCAGTCGTCCTGTGCATCCCAGAGGCACCATTCCGCGAAGGAGAAGAGCTTGAATGTTTTGGGCGCATCACTTTCGTTGGTCAGAACGAGCTGCTGGACTTCGCCGTCATAATTCTGCGGAACGAAGAAGGTTGCTTCCGCCTTCAGTCCGTTCTTCTTACCGGTAATTACGGTATAGCCCATACCGTGGCGGCACTCATAGAAATCGAGCGCAGTCTTGACCGGAGACCAGCCGGGGTTCCAGATGGTGCCGTTGTCGGAAATATAGAAATATCTGCCGCCCATATCAATCGGGACATTATTATAGCGATAGCGGGTAATACGGCGCAGACGTGCGTCCTTATAGAAATGATAGCCGCCCGCGGTATTGGAAATCAGAGAAAAGAAAGCCTGTGTACCGAGGTAGTTGATCCAAGGATACGGAGTCTGGGGCGATTGAATGACATATTCTTTGTTCGCGTCATCGAAGTAACCGAATTTCTTCATGAAAAATTACGCTCCTTTTTTTGTGTAGTCTTGACATCATTCGCAGCAGACGTATTCTATGTACAGTCTGCACGCGAGTATAATCAATTATAACATAGAAATTATGTAATTTCAAGTCTTTTTTTACACAACTTTTCCGGTGATTCCTGTACATCCTGCACAAACAATGCATAGGATTCATGGAATATGACAGTAGAGTTGACTATTTTCAAAAAACATCCGTCCGGTTTCTTCGGACAAATCGGATGAAAGAAAGGGGAGGCAATATCCGATGCACCATGCGATTTATGTCCGTCAGTCGCTCGAACGTGCCGACAGCGTCAGTCTGGAGACACAGGAGGCGCTCTGCCGCACAGATCTCCCCGATCATGCCGAGGTTCTGGTATATGCGGACCGTGGATTTTCGGGAAAGAATACCGACCGCCCCGCACTCCGAAAACTGCTTTCCGATATCGAGGCCGATATCGTCAGCAGCGTGATTGTCTATAAGCTCGACCGTATCAGCCGTAATCTTGCGGATTTCACGCGTCTGCTCGAAATATTCCGCGCCCATCATGTCAGCTTCTCCTCCCATACCGAACGCTTCGAAACCGAAACACCCATGGGACAGGCGATGCAGAGTCTGCTGATGGTTTTCGCACAGCTCGAACGGGAAACGATCAGCAGCCGCGTCAGAGATGCTGCATTCGCACGCGCAAAGCTTGGGTTTGATACCGGCGGTACACCACCCTTCGGATTCCGGAAAATCCCGACGACGCTTTGCGGAAAACATACGCAGATGCTGGAAGCGGATGAAAATGCACCGGTCGTGACCGATGGCTTCCGACAGTATCTGCTTGCGGACGGCTCGCTTTCCATCCTCGCCAAAGACTGGAACGAACGGGGAATCCCGACCGCTCGCGGCAGTATCTGGCAGCCGGAAAGCGTGCGGCGTGTACTCAGGAATCCGGTCTATGTCAGGGCGGACAGCGGCGTATATTCCTATCTTTCCCGTCAGGGTGCGTGCCTTTGTATTCCCGAACCGCTGCCCGAACACCACGGCGTCTATCTCTATGCCGACCGCCGCGAGAATCCCTCCAAACAAAATAATCTGCACGGTGTATACGCGATTTGTGCGCCGCATCTCGGTATCGTCCCGTCAGAAGTCTGGCTTGCCTGTCAGGAAAAATTAAACCGCTGCCGGAACCGCCGTACCCTCGGTTCTTCACGCCGTTTCCTCTACAGCGGACTGATCTTCTGTGCGCAATGCGGTGCAGCGGCAACGATCGTTTCGGGACGCAGCACGGAATATCTGATCTGCGGCGGAAAAAAGAGAGGGAAATGCATCGGCATCGGTTCGGTCTGGCATCGGGCTGACGCAGAGCAGCTCCTCGACGAAGCCCTCACCCATCGGCTTGCCGCACTTTCCAGACGCCGTATCCCGAACACACAGGATCCTGCGGTACTGCTCGCGCTCAATTCCGCAAATATACAGCGTGCAAAGCTCGAACAAAGTCTTACCGATCTGGCGGATGTGGATATACCGGCGGTTGCCGCCGCAATCACCCGTCTTTCGAAACGCTGTGAACAGCTCGAAGCCGCGGTCAGGCGTGCTGACGCCGCAGCCGAAAGCTACGATTTTCCGCCGTTTCCAAGCTGTGAGGACGCGGTGAAAAAATCTGTCGCGCAATGCCTCATCCGCCGCATTACCGTTTCCGGTGATGTACTCCAGCTCTACTGGAATTGAAAAAGATGCTGAAATGCCGCAGGATTATTTCCTTTCGATTTGTTGAAAACGCTGAAAATGAGCAGACGCGAAAAAAAGGATTGTCCACAGAGTCGATTTGTGATACAATAAAGATGTAAGAGAATTCTATTGCCATATTGTCACGTCAGAGGACAGGGCTTTTTCTATCAATTTGTAGAACAAAAATGTAAGGAGCGCACTCATGTTTACCAGATATATCGGCATTGATTTGGGAACCGCGAATACACTCGTATTTGTGCGCGGAAAAGGAATTATCCTGCGGGAACCCTCCATTGTCGCGGTGAATACACGCACCGATCAGGCCTGCTCGGTCGGTAAGGAAGCAAAGGAAATTATCGGAAGAACCCCCGGCTCGATTGTCGCTGTCCGCCCCCTCAAGGACGGCGTGATTGCGGATTTCGATGTCGCGGCAACCCTTCTTCAGGAATTTATCAAGAAAGCACTCCGCAAAACCCTCTTTACAAAAGCGCGTGTGCTGATCTGTATTCCGTCGGGCGTTACAGCTGTCGAACGGAGAGCCGTTAAGGAAGCTGCCGATAAAGCCGGCGCTCGCCCGGTACAGCTTGTGCAGGAACCGATTGCTGCCGCACTCGGCGCGGGTCTCAATATCCTCGAACCGACCGGAACCATGGTCGTCGATATCGGCGGCGGTACCAGCGAGGTCGCTGTCATCTCGATGGGCGGCATCGTTTCGTCGAAGTCTGTCCGTACCGCAGGCGACGCCTTCGATCTTGCAATCGTCAACTATGTCCGGAAAAAATATAACCTCTTAATCGGTGACCGTACCGCAGAAACCGTAAAGCTCGAAATTGGTTCCGCCTTCCCCGAAGAACATGAAAGTACCATGGAACTGCGCGGAAGAAATCTCTTGAACGGACTGCCCGAAAATGTCACGATTACTTCCGCGGAAGTCAGAGAAGCAATGTCCGAGCCGCTGAATGTTGTGCTCGACGCAATCCGCGAAACGCTCCGCAATACACCGCCCGAACTTTCTGCCGATGTCATCGAACAGGGTATTACGCTCACAGGCGGCGGTGCACTTCTGCGCGGTATAGATAAGCTCATTAACCGCGTCACCGGTATGCCGGTTTATGTTGCGGAATATCCGCTCGACTGTGTCGCGGAGGGTACCGGCAAAATCCTCGAAAATCTCCCTGCATACGAGGAAATTCTTACCGAGGAAATTAAATACTATTAAGGAATATCAATCCAGATAAAGGACAGTCATTGCAAGCGATGGCTGTTCTTTTTCTTGCGAAATAAAAAATATTTTTAAGAGGTGCACATTTTTGCGTCCCTCAATCGTATATAAAGTAGAGACATCCTAACTTGTACATAACGGAGGTGAAGGGCGAATGCAGAAAAGCCGCGTAGAACAGGCATTTTCTGATTATGCTGATATCGTGCTGCGTGCCGCATGGCATATGACGGGCAGGATGCAGGAAGCAGAGGACTGTACCCAGGAAGCATTCCTCCGGCTCCTTTCCGCACCCGACCATATGACCGATGCGCATATTCTTCCGTGGCTCATCCGGACGGCGGTCAATCTCGCCAAGGATTATAGAAAATCTGCGGAGCATACCCGCACAGTCTCCCTCGAATCCGATCAGATTTCCCTCGGCTATACCGAATTTACCAGCCGTGAGGAATCCGTCCTGAGTATCATCATGAGCCTTCCAAAAGAAGTCCGTGTGCCGATGTGTCTCCATTTCGTCGAGGGCTATTCCATTGATGAAACCGCCGAAATGCTGCATACGCCGCGCGCAACCATCGCTTCCCGGATTCGCCGTGCACGGATCAAAATCAAAGCGCTTTGTACCGAACATCATTTCAGAAAGGAGGACGCTGCCATATGAACGAGGATTATACAACCCATGATCTGCTCTCGGAATATGCCGAGTCCGCAAAGAAAATTCGTGCGTCCCAGCGGTTTCGTGCGGAAACACTCCGGAAAATCCGCTATCAGGCTGCAATGCATCCCGAAACCCAGCGTGCCGCAGCCCATCGCTTCGAAGAAACGCCGGACACCGATGATTTTACCGTCACCAATTTGCCCACGGCTCCGAAATCTCACCGCAGATCTTCCATCCGGCAAAAAATCCGCTCCCTCGCCAGCATTGCCGCTTCCCTCGCCCTCATCGGCGGCATGGGCCTCTTTCTCTACCGGAAAGCCTCTGCCACAAAACCGGATGCTCCCAGTTCCACACCCGATTCCTCGGATATCGTAACCACGAGTCAGGTGGGGGCTGCTTCCGATGTCACCAAAAATCATGACGAAATCACCGCCCTCCTCCATGCCTATCAGAAAGCCAGAGCCAATTGCATGACGCTCGCCACCAATATCCGCTGCAACCTCATCGAACCGCTGACGCTGTCCATGAACCCGCCGAACCAAAACACGCAGGCGATACTCGACAACTCCACCGCATATCTGAATAAGGCAGCCGCGGAATATCGTGCATCCCTCGAACCAATACAGGCGGTAGAAGAAAAACTCCGCCAGTGTCAGGATGTTGTGATTTATGATGTCTATGTCAATTCCGATTCTTCTGTTACGATTCTCCTCGCGAATGGCACGGATTCTGAAATCTCTGTTTCGCGCGGATGCTCTGTGACATTCGAAAATTCTACTGCGCCGATCAGCGATCAGCCCCTCTCCCTCGAAAAATCCGGTCTGAAACTCCCCCCCAATTCAACCCAGTCTCTTCTCCTCTCCGGCTTTACACCCGGAACCTTTACGGTCAATACAAAGTATCGTCTGACACTTGTGAATGTCGGATACCGTACCGGCGCGGAAGACCCCGGTACACGTGAATTTGTATTTACACATACCGCAGAGGCGCAGACAGAAGAATATACAAAGGCAATTTCGGAAAAGCTGGAATCCGAACCGTTTGATTATGGCTTCTCCGAAAATCTCCATGCCGAAAAAGCTACACTTGATGATGTCCAGGCTTATCTCCAGAAACATCATAATATCAAAGGCTTTATCAAGGACTATGAGCCGACGTATACTTTCTCCTCAAACCTCTGGAGCTTCTCCCCGTATCAGTCGGAAATCGGTGACTGTGTACGGCGCATCTGGATTCTCGAAGCCGATACCGTATCCTTTGTCGAGGAGCTGGACGGAAAATATCACCTCATTCAGCCGGATACCCCAAAATACACCATCAACCCTGCACCCTGAATGCATAAAACCGCTTTTTTCCGCAGATACTATTGTTATCTTACGGAAAGGAGCGGTTTTTGATATGAGCCGGAAAATTACCCCGAACGAATATCAGTCGCTTGTCAGCAAGGAATCGAATCGGACAGACGGGAGTGCTACACGCATAAAGTCATTTCTCATCGGCGGTGCAATCTGTATGCTGGGGGAGGGGATTCGTCAGCTTCTTCTCTATTTTGAGGTGGAACCGGATGCGGCGGCGGCATGGACTTCGGTGATACTGGTCTTTTGTTCCGCAGTCTTTACCGGACTCGGACTCTATGAAAAGCTCGCAAAGCATGGGGGCGCAGGAACGCTTGTACCGATCACAGGATTTGCGAATGCGGTCGCATCGGCGGCAGTGGAATCCAGAACCGAAGGATATATTCTTGGTGTCGGAGCGAAAATATTCACGATCGCAGGGCCGGTGATTCTTTACGGGACAACAGCTTCGGTACTATACGGTATCATATATTATCTGTTTTGCAGGTAAATGACAAGGGGGAGATATGAGAGCGGTGCTCGAACATTCCTCTTTCTTTCGTTCTCCTCTTTTTAGATTCGTGAAAACAACCAAGGGGGAAAAACAGTAGGCAATTGATTGCCCGTGGTTATGTGGGGAGACGTGAGAGCATTGCTCGAACATTCCTCTTTCTTTCGTCCTCCTCTTTTTAGATTCGTGAAAATAACCAAGGGGGACACCCATAGGGGAGGAAAGAGCGCTCCCGCGCATTCTCTCCTCCCCTTCAGGGTTTCCCCCTTGTACCCCCTTCCACCTCATCCCCTCCTCTCTTATGCTACACCTTATCAGAACGCACTTACTTACAATCACCGCACCCAATACAGCATACAAATCATCAGCACGCATATTTTTCCAACCATTTTTATCGTAAGAGCACGCCTCTAGAGGGGGATGGGTAACGGAAAGGGGTTTGAAAGGGGAAAACCATAGGGTTAAGGGGGAGACGTGAGAGCGGTGTTCGAACACTCCCCCTTGCCCTTGGTTTGCCCCTTTCATCCTTTTTACCGGAATAAAAAATCCCGTCCACCAGAAAGCGGACGGGATTTTTATGAGAGCTAAAAAGAATTATTTTGCAAGCTCAGCCAGATATGCATAACGCTTCTCAGCAGTAGCCTCTGCCTGTGCGAACAGCTCTTTTGCACGCTCAGGGAAGGAACGTGTCAGTGCAGAATAACGTGCCTCACCCATGATGAAGTCCTGATAAGACTCGGTCGGAGCCTTGGAATCCAGCTGGAACGGATTCTTTCCAGCCTCAGCCAGACGCGGATCATAACGGAAGTTGTTCCAGTAACCGCAGTCTACTGCCTTCTTCATCTCAGCCTGGCAGTTCTGCATACCGCCCTTGATGCTGTGCATCTCGCACGGTGCATAACCGATGATGAGGGACGGGCCATTGTATGCTTCTGCTTCCTTGATTGCCTTGAGGGTCTGGTTCATATCTGCACCCATAGCGATCTGTGCAACATAGATATAACCATAGCTCATTGCGATGTCAGCCAGACGCTTCTTTGCAATTGCCTTACCAGCAGCTGCAAACTGTGCAACCTGACCGATGTTGGAGGACTTGGAAGCCTGTCCGCCGGTGTTGGAGTAAACCTCGGTATCAAATACCATGATATTGACATCTTCGCCGGAAGCCAGAACATGATCCAGACCGCCGAAGCCGATATCATATGCCCAACCGTCGCCGCCGAAGATCCATACGGACTTCTTGGAGAGGAAGTTGCGGTTCTCGTAGATATCGCTGCAATCGTCGCACTTATCAGCAATCTTTGCGATTTCTGCAACCAGAGCGTCTGTTGCGGCACCATTCTTCGCACCGTCATTGACAGTATCGAGGTAAGCCTGTGCAGCAGCCTTCATCTCAGCGGATGCGTCTTCACAGTTTGCGATATTCTGAACCTTTTCGATGAGTCTGTCGCGGATTGCCTTCTGGCCGAGGTACATACCCAGACCGTGCTCAGCGTTATCCTCGAACAGGGAGTTTGCCCATGCCGGACCTCTGCCGTTGGCATCGGTGGTATAGGGGGAAGTAGCTGCCGGGCCGCCCCAGATAGAGGAACAACCGGTTGCATTGGAGATATACATTCTGGAGCCGAAGAGCTGCGTGATGAGACGAGCGTAGGAGGTTTCTGCACAGCCTGCGCAGGAACCGGAGAACTCGAGCAGCGGCTTCTTATACTGGCTGCTGATAACGGTAGCGTCGGTAGCGACATCTGCCTTCTCGGTAACCTTTTCGACACAGTAATCGAATACAGCCTGCTGAGCTTCCTGGGACTCTCTGGAAACCATCTTCAGGGAGTTGGTCGGACATACGCCGACACAGACGCCGCAGCCCATGCAGTCCATTGCGGAAACAGCGAGGGTGTACTTATACTCGGTCTTAACGATCGGCTTCGGTGCAATCTTGGTTGCTTCCGGAGCAGCAGCTGCTTCAGCCTCGGTGAGTGCGAACGGACGGATGGTAGCGTGCGGACAGACGAATGCACAGCGGTTACACTTTGCACAGGATTCTGCATTCCATTCCGGAACGAGAACTGCGACGCCGCGCTTTTCGTATGCGGAAGCACCCTGCTCGAAGGTACCGTCAGCATGGTCAACGAAAGCGGATACCGGCAGAGAATCGCCGTCCATCTTGCCGACAGGATTCATGATACCGTTTACCATCTTTACGAGCTTTTCTGCACCCTTGGTGCTGCATTCGCAAGCCTCGTCCTGTGCATTTGCCCAGTCAGCGGGTACGTCAACCTTCACATATGCGGTTGCACCTGCATCAATTGCAGCCTCGTTCATCTGAACGATTTCGATACCCTTCTTCATGAACTTCTGTGCCTTTTCCTTCATGTAGCCGATTGCCTCAGCCTCAGGAAGCACCTTGGAGAGCGAGAAGAATGCAGACTGCAAAACGGTGTTGGTACGCTTACCGAGACCGATCTTTGCAGCAAGGTCGATTGCGTTTACGAGGTAGAGCTGGACATTGTTCTTTGCGATATAGCGCTTTGTCTCAGCATTCAGGTAGTTGCCGATTTCATCCGCAGACCACTGGCAGTTGATGAGGAAGACGCCGCCCGGCTTTACGTCGTTGACCATCTTATAACCCTTGAGGATGTAAGACGGGTTATGGCAGGCAACAAAGTCAGCCTTATTGATGTAGTACGGGCTCTTGATGGGCTTATCACCGAAACGGAGGTGGGAGATGGTGATACCGCCGGTCTTCTTCGAGTCATACTGGAAGTAAGCCTGAACGAACTTATCGGTATGGTCGCCGATAATCTTGATGGAGTCCTTGTTTGCGCCAACGGTGCCGTCGCCGCCGAGACCCCAGAACTTGCACTCGATCGTGCCTTCTGCGGCAGTATTCGGAGCTTCCTTCTCCTCGAGCGAGAGACAGGTTACATCATCATTGATACCGATGGTGAACTGAGCCTTCGGAGCATCCTTTGCGAGCTCATCAAAGACTGCGAATACGCTTGCGGGGGGAGTATCCTTGGAGCCGAGACCATAGCGGCCGCCGACAACCTTAATATCAGACTTGCCCTGTGCAGCGAGTGCGGCAACAACGTCGAGGAACAGCGGTTCGCCGAGTGCGCCGGGTTCCTTTGTTCTGTCGAGAACAGCAATCTTCTTTGCAGATGCAGGGATTGCCTCGATGAGCTTCTCGGCAGAGAACGGACGATACAGACGGACCTTTACGAGACCAACCTTTTCGCCGTTTGCGTTCATGTAGTCGATGACTTCTTCTGCAACGTCACAGATAGAGCCCATTGCGATGATCACGCGGTCAGCATCCTCTGCGCCGTAGTAGTTGAAGAGCTTATAGTTTGTGCCAAGCTTTGCGTTGACCTTATCCATGTACTCCTCGACGATTGCCGGTACAGCATTGTAGTAGGAGTTGCAGGCTTCACGATGCTGGAAGAAGATATCTCCGTTTTCGTGGGAGCCGCGCATGGTCGGATTCTCCGGATTGAGTGCACGCTGACGGAATGCCTTTACAGCGTCCATATCGCACATTTCCTTCAGATCTTCATAGTCCCAGATCTGGATCTTCTGAAGCTCATGGGAGGTGCGGAAGCCGTCGAAGAAGTTGATGAACGGTACACGGCTCTTAATGGAAGCGAGGTGTGCGACAGCAGCGAGGTCCATAACTTCCTGCGGGTTGGTTTCTGCGAGCATTGCGAAACCGGTCTGACGGCAGGCATAGACGTCGGAGTGGTCACCGAAGATATTCAGTGCGTGGGAAGCAACGCAGCGAGCAGAGACATGGAATACAGTCGGGAGAAGCTCGCCGGCGATTTTATACATATTCGGAATCATCAGGAGCAGACCCTGAGAAGCGGTATAGGTTGTGGTAAGCGCACCGGCATTCAGAGAGCCGTGTACGGTACCGGCAGCACCGGCTTCGGACTGCATTTCTTCGACCTTAACGGTTGTGCCGAAGATATTTTTCTGACCCTGAGCGGACCACTGGTCAACGTAGTCAGCCATCGGGCTGGAAGGCGTAATCGGGTAGATGCCCGCGACTTCCGTGAAGGCGTAGGACACATATGCAGCAGCATTGTTTCCGTCCATCGTCTTCTTCTTACGAACGATTGCCATAGGAATGTTCCTCCTTGAAGTAAATGATATGGGAATCCGCGTGCAGGCGCACCAAGCACCCTCCGCGCAGAATTTCGCAAATCTATTATAACACAAAACGACACGCTTGTAAAGTGATTTATACGTTTTTTACGCGAATTTTACGCGGAAGTTTTTGTCTTGCGGCGGGCGTATGCCAATTCCAACCGAAACCCCTGCCATATTTCGCCGGTTTGGTTGTGCAATTTGACGAAAATACAGGTTTTGGTTTTGAAAATCGAAAAAAATGGTTGACGATTCGGGCAAGTTGATGTATAATAAGCTTGGTGATAAATAATGTTATGTTATTTTCACTCGTTTTGTTGTCTCCTTTCTTTTGTTCTACACACTATGATTTGTTTTCTTTTTTCTGGCAGCAGGGTTTTGTACCCTGCTTTTTTTCTGTTCTGACGCCGCTTCCGCCGTCCGCCGCTTTCGGCATAATTCTCCGCTTTCGGCATACAATGTTATCATCCGACTGATACATTTTGATCCGACCGGAAGAAGGGGAGACTGTGCATATGAACCGCCGCCCAAAGAAATCCATACCCACGGCACTCATCATCCGAAGCGTGCTTCAGCTCGCCGTCATTACTGTTGCAATCCGAACCGCATCCCAGAAGCTCTGGGAAAGTTTTTTTGTCTGTATCCTCGCATTCATCCTCTTTCTCGCGCCAAGCTTCATCGAGAAAAAATTCCGGATTACCTTGCCGACGGGGCTTGAAATCACAATCTTCCTCTTTATCTTCGCAGCGGAAATCCTCGGTGAAATCGAATGCTACTATATGAAATACAGCTTCTGGGATACGATGCTGCATACGGTCAACGGCTTTGTCTTTTCTGCATTCGGCTTCTCGCTGGTGGATCTCCTCTGTCAGAATAAACGCATGAAATTCCGCCTTTCTCCTGCATTCCTTACCTTTACCGCATTCTGTTTTTCGATGACAATCGGGACGCTCTGGGAATTTTTTGAATTCGGAATGGACCATCTCTTTGCGCTGGATATGCAAAAGGATACTATTATATATCAGTTCCGCTCCGTCGCGCTCAATGGCAAAAACGGAAATCTTCCGATTGCCGTAACCAATATCACGCAATCCATATTATATACTGCGGACGGAAGCTCGTTCGTAATAGACGGCTATCTCGATATCGGGCTGACCGATACCATCAAGGATCTTTTCGTAAACTTTATCGGTGCGGCAGTTTTTTCTGTACCGGGCTGGTTTTATGTCAAGCGGCGCGGAAATAATGCGATTGCCGCAGCATTTATCCCGACCATCCGAGAGGAATCTTCCGGTATCCCAAAGCCCCATTCCACTCCCTGACACGCCCGCCCCCGCATCCTCCCGTACAGAACTTACGGTTTCCCACCCGTTTTCTTTATGACATATATCAGGCAGCACCGCACAAATCCCGCCTGACGGCTTTGTATGGTATTGCCATAAAGGAGCAGAAAATCAATGGCTACCCCAAAAGACCTGACCCAAGGGTCAGCAGGACGTGTACTGATTCGCTTTACGATGCCGCTCTTCCTCAGCGTCTTCTTCCAGCAGCTCTATAATATCGCGGACAGTGCAATCGCAGGTACGTATATCGGAGAAGATGCACTCGCCGCGATTGGTGCGAGTTATCCGATTACAATGCTGTTTATGGCGATTGCGATCGGCTCACAAATCGGCTGCGGTGTCGTTCTCGCTCGCCTTTATGGTGCAAAAGCCTATCCGCGCGTACATTCCTGTATCTCCACCGCCCTCATCAGCGGTCTCATCCTTTCCGTTTTCCTGTCCGTTTTGGGCGTGATTGCCGCAGAACCGCTGATGCGGCTCGTCAGCACGCCGCAGAATATCTTTACAGACGGCACAATCTACCTGAAAATCTATACCGCAGGCTTCGTTTTCGTCCATCTCTATAATGTCATCACGGGGCTTTTCAGCAGCCTCGGCGACAGCAAAACTCCGCTTTACCTGCTGATCTTCTCCTCCCTCGGAAATATCGCACTGGATTTCCTGTTCGTACCGGTGCTCGGAAAAGGCGTTGCCGGCTGTGCGGCCGCAACCCTCATCGCACAGGGGGCGGCTTGTATCCTCGCGCTCATTATGCTGCGGCGCAGACTTCGTGCGATTCCGAAACCGATGGGTACAATCTCCCGTTTTACATGGCGTGATTTCCGGGATATCGCCGCGATCGCTATCCCAAGCATCCTCCAGCAGAGCTTTATCTCTATCGGCAATCTTGTGATCCAGCGGTATGTCAGCGCATTCGGTTCTTCTGTTATCGCCGGATATTCGGCGGCAATTAAACTCAATACCTTTGTTGTGAGCTGCTTTACGAATATGGGAAGCGGAATCTCCAGCTTCACCGGTCAGAATCTGAGTGCCGCAAAGCCCGAACGTGTCCGCGAAGGCTTCCGTGCCGATGTCATTCTCGCCTGCGGTACGGGACTCGTTTTCACCGCCCTCTACCTCCTCTGCGGCACAAGCCTCCTCCGTCTCTTTATGAATGCCGACAGCAGCCGTCTTGCACTCGATACCGGTATGACCTTTCTTCGGATTGTATCCCCGTTCTATGCGATTATCTGTATTAAGACAATCTCCGACGGCATCCTTCGCGGAAGCGGCAGTATGCAATACTTTATGATCGCAACCTTTGCTGACCTGATTCTTCGCGTATTCCTCGCTTCGATCCTGAGGAAATCCTTTGACGCAACCGGAATCTGGCTGGCATGGCCGGTCAGCTGGATGCTCGGTACCGCACTCTCCTATGCCTTTTATCGGGCGAATGTCTGGTGCCGCCATCTCAAAACACCACAGGAAATGACGGAAGAAGCCGGATAATGCTATCTTCTCTTTTTCACATGAAAAGCCCCGTTCCGATGATTCTTCTCATCGAAACGGGGTTTTTGATTGAAAATCTCAAAGAGGGGTGGGATCTGGGATCCGCAGACATCAGCCCTGTGCCTGTGCATCCTCCTCGACCGGCTGTTTTTCCTGAAGGACGACCGAGAAATCAATATCCTGCTGGTTTCTCGTAACCGTGAGCGTAATCGTATCGCCTGCCTTAAACTGGCTCTTCATCGCGTTGAGTTCCTCATAGGTTGTGACGGTTTCACCGTTGACCGCGATGATAATATCACCGACTTCAATTCCGGCGAGATCTGCGGCACCACCCTCGTTGACTTCACGAACGTAAATTCCCATCGGCAGTCCATATGCCTGGGAAACCGATTCGGTAACGTCCTGACCGCCGATACCAATCAGCGGCTTTCCGCGTACAAAACCGAATGTAATCAGGTCGTCAATCACAGATTTTGCGTGGGTCATCGGAATCGCAAAGCACAGACCCTCGACGCTTGCTTCGCCATAATAGCTGCTGCTGAGCTTCGCGGAATTGATGCCGACAACCTGACCGAAGCTGTTAATCAGCGGGCCGCCCGAATTTCCGGCATTGATTGCGGTATCGGTCTGGATCAGGCGCATCGTCACCTCGTTGATGGTCATTTCACGGTTCAGCGCGGACACAATACCGGTCGATACCGATCCGAACAGGTCAAATCCAAGCGGGTTGCCGATCGCAATCACCAGCTCGCCGACCCGCAGCTCATCACTGCTTCCGAATTCTGCCGGCACAAGCTCCTGATCGGTATTGATTTTCAGCACCGCGAGATCTTCCTCTGAGTCATAACCGACAACTTCTGCTTCGAACTGGGTTTCGCCCTCGTAGCATTCCTCGTTCAGCACAACCTGAATTTCCTTTGCGAGGCCGCATTTATACTGGCTCTCGTGGTCAAAGATAACGTGTGCGTTGGTAATAATATAGCCGTCCTTGCTCATGATAACGCCGGTACCGGTACCGGTCATTTCCTTTTCATAAACCTGCGGCTCACCAAATCCCCACATCGGGAAGCTCTGTGTCTGTGCGACGAAGGTTGCCGAAACACCGACGCTCGACGGCATGACCTTATCGACGATATCGGGAATATTCATTGCACCCTCGCGTGCTGCAAGCTGAATCCAGTCCTGCGGAACAACCGAGCTGTTGCTCTGTGCAGTTTTCGAGGTCTGATTTCCATTTGTCTGTTTGCTGCCGTCCGAATCCGCCTGTTCCTCGGAGATTTTGGATGCATCCTTTCCGCCGAAGAATTTCTGCATGGATTCATGTTCGGTGGCGAACTGGTAGCACTGAATCGAGGTATAGCCGATGAGCGCGACACAGGCAAAGACTGCGATGGCTTTCAGGAACTTACGCGAACGCGGCTTTTTCGGTTCGCCGTCCAGATCGGAGTCATAATAATTTCCGCCGCCCGGAGGATTCGGACCATTGGGTCTTCCGCCGGAATAGGGGCTTCTCGTGCCGCCATAGCCGGGGTAGTCCGAGGAAGATTCACCGCTGCGGGGGGAATAGTAGCTGCCGGACTGCTGGGGGCTGCCGGAAAAAGTCGGCGGCTGGACATTCGGATTGTCGGGAATATTGGGTTCGGTGGGATGGTATCCATCATCAAATCTCATAATGCTGCACCTCTTTCTTTTGGTTCGGGAAATTCGCTTTACAATTCTTATTATACGCAGTTTTGTGACAATCATATGATGAAATCTGAAAAAGACCGTTAAACACACTTTTTTCTTTGAATTTTCGCCATTTGCACAAAACACGCCGCTGTATTCCGGGGGGGAGATGTCAAAAAGGACGTTTTCTCCGTATTTTTCGCCAATCCCATTCTCTTTCACCGCAAATCCACCTATTTACGTGAATTTCGCCACAGAGCTTTCAGGCTTCTTTCAATTCCCTTTCACAGGAAGTTCACACCGCCTCGGTAAACTATACTTGTACACGGGGCGTAGGGTTCGATGGCACAGCTTCCAATCGGACTGTGCGGAACGCAGCAAATATCGCCCCACCCCCGAATGTACGCCAAATTGCATTTTCTGACAACTTCAACCCTCTCTTTTTTCTTTGATTATGAAGCACCACCCCGGCTTCATGATACATTCCTACAACCCCAAAAAAGCAAACAGCGCATCGTTCTTTCACCCCGGAACGATGCGCTGTTTGCTGTTATCTTAATATATATTATAGTAGTCTGTCGGATTTACGGTTCAGGTGACCGGTACGTGACAGAGGACATAGTCCAGCAGCATCCGTCCGCCATCTGCGGTCAGGTGTACGCCGTCTTCCATTGCCTTATCCGCATCCAGTCTGCCCTGATTATTTTTCAGAGCGGTATTCGTATCGACATAATATACATCCGCGTTATTCGCAATCTCCAGCAGCAGGGAATTATACTGGTCAATCTTGCTGTTGAGGAGCTTGAGGTCAGATTTTTCTGCCGCAGAGGTAACGGGCGGAATCGAAAGTACATAAATCGTCGATTCCGGTGCAGCAGCCTGAACCTTATTCAGCATCTCCAGATACAGATCCGCCGCCTTTTCAGGCGTCATCTGGATCAGGCTCTTGACACCAAACATCAGGTATATCGGACAGCTTGCTGCGCGAATCGCACTCAGCATCTTAATCTGTGTGCCATCGAGATCGAAATAATGTGTTTCGTAGTTTTCGAGGTTCAGCACCTCATCCGAATACACACTCATCGTTTGCAGCAGTCCATGCTTGCCGAAATAGTATACATTCGAATCGCCTAAGAATGCACAGCGGTTCAGGTAGTCATTCGGCTGGGGGGCACCTTCGGGAACAGGATTGATTTTCGTCTGGATCACAGCCTGTGAGGAAGCAGAAGTGGAAGTCGAGTCCGCATCGGACTGTGTGGGCTCAGAGGGCGCGGTCGCAGAAGAATCCTCGTCCGGCGTCAGCTCTTCTTCCGGATAATACGGCTCCTCGTCATAGCCATCCTCATGTTCCGTTCCCTTCTCTTTCTCCAGCTTTTCTGCGAGTTCTGCCGCAGCAATCTCCGGATTTACGTTCCGGCGAATCATATATGCGCCGAATCCGAAAACAACACATAAAATCCAGATCATCAGGATTGCGCCGAAGCGGAAGCGGATCAACGGCCCGCGGCGACGGCGTTTTTTCGGTGCGTGCACCGGTTCGGACTGCCGGCTGCGTTTGGGTTTGGTTGTATTTGGCATAGTGCATTGTATCCTTTCTTTCGGGGAATGATGTATACATATATTATAGCGGAAAACGGATGGTTTTGCAAGCCCTTTTTTTATTTTTTCCGGCTTTTTTCGATGGATTCCGACATTATTTTATCAGCGACAGATTCTCTTTCCAGATCAAAATCCGAAGGATGGAATCATTGACGCTTGTTTCGGGGATTCTTCCGCTTCGGATGGCTTCTGCAATCGCTGATTTTGCCGCGGAAAAGCTCGGCGTACAGATCAGATCGTTTCCTGCTTCGACTGCCAGCACGGCAGCTTCTTCTGTGCCGCAGAAATCCCGGATCGCGTTCATATCCAGATCATCCGTTATCACGACACCCGAAAATCCGATTTCCTCCCTGAGAATCCGATGGACAGCAGGCGAAAGAGATGCCGGATTTTCCGCGTCCATGCAGGATACGATATTATGGCTCACCATCACCGAGTCTGCACCCGCCGCAATTCCCGATAAAAACGGAAGAAAATCCGACTCGGTGAATGCGGTATATTCACGCCCGTCATACCCCATACCCTTATGGGTATCGGTACTTCCGCCATACCCGGGGAAATGCTTTAATGTACTTCCGATTCCGTTTTCTTCCATCACTGCAACCACACGGCGCGTATATTCTGCGGTTTCCTTCGCGTCATCGCTGAAACACCGCCAGTATATATAGTCACTCCTGCTTTGCGGGACATCGGCAACCGGTGCGAGATTGACATTGATGCCGAGCGAGCGGAGAAGCTCGGATTTTTCCGCGGTATCCGCTTCAATTCGTTCCCAGCCGCCAAGTTCGTAGAGCTTTCCGGGTCGCAGAAACCTTGTGTCACGAAGATTCGGATTGCCGCTGACACGCGTAACACCGCCGCCCTCCTCGTCTACTGCAATGAGCATCGGGATTTTCGAACGGGACTGATATTCCGCGGTCATCGCACAGACTTCCGCTTTTGTTTTTTTCTCGAATGCGTTCGTATAAAGACACACGCCGCCTGCACCGCCTTGTGCCGCTTCTTCGGGTGTGACCGTATGACAGCTCACAAGCAGCATCTGCGCCGCCTTTTCTTCGATTGACATATCCGCAATTTTCGCGGTCAGTGCAGGATATTCCGCCCAGATTTCTGTCATCTCGGAAAATAATGTCTCCTGCCATGCGGTCGTAGTGGTTTCCGCAGTCGTGGTCTGTGTCAGAGGAATCGTTGTGACGGTCGGCGTCGTCAGAATCTCCGAAGCGTGCTCCCCTGTCGGGATATCCTCCACCATGCATCCCGTCAGCATCAGTCCGCCCATCACACAGGATAACATCCGGATACGGCAATCTGTTTCGAACCGGTATCTCATATCAGGATGCCTCTCCCGTTTCACAGTATGCAAGCATCGCTTTCACAATATCCGGATAGGTATAGGTTGCGGTCTTCCGGAATAACAGCCCGAAATTCTCGCCGCTGCCCATAAACGCGTTATTATCCCACCAGCAGCAGGTCATGCCTCTGCCGCGCGCCGCCGCTACATAATATGCGGAAAAATCAATTCTGTCCTCTAAATTATCCTTATTAAGTGCACCAAATTCGCCGAGCAGCACGGGTGTTCCGTTCATCACGAATTTTCCATACAGGATATCCATAAAATTCAGCACGGCGTTCCGATCAACAGGATTGCTGCTGTCAAAGGAATCGGTTCCGGCTCGGTTTAATGCAAAATCATAGGGCGTATAGGCATGAACGGAAACAATCACACGATCCGCCGGATCATCCGGAATCCGGAATTCTTCTGCCGCCGCACCGTCCACCGATGCCGCATAGCCCGGACAGAGCAGATATCTCGTTTCGTTTCCGCCGCCGATGCCGCGGATTGTATCGACAAAAAGCTGATTCAATCGGTTGATACATTCCATCGCGTCCTGACACTCCGGTGCGGATTCGTCGAGCACCCACTCATAATTTGTCCCGACAAGCCGCGGTTCATTCATAGATTCAAGAATTACCCGTTCGTCATAATCGCGGAATACCTCGCCCATCTGTGTCCAGATTGCGGAGAGAAATGCTTTGGACGATTCGAGATGCGCGGAATCCGGATAATAATATGCCTCCGCGTTGTCATGATGGGTATTCACGATGACATAGAGGTCACAGGCGATGCACCAATCCACGACTTCCTTAATCCGCTGCATCCAAGCCTTGCTGACCTGAAAATTCTCGTCTACGTGATTATGCCACGAAACCGGAATCCGGACTGTGCGAAATCCGGCAGCCTTCACCGCGGCAATATCTTCGATCGTTGTATATGCACCGCACCAAGCCTTTTCGTATGCCATTTCGTCCGTCAGATTACAATCGAATGCGTCAAAGGTATTTCCGAGATTCCATCCAAGCTTCAGATCCTGTACAAAATTCAGCGCTTCCGTATCGGGAACGGCATAGCCATCCACATCAATCTCCGGAATTTCTGCCTGTGCATGGTCAAGAATCTGTTCAGGAATCGTAAAATCAGGAATTTCCGTTTCGGGATATTCCTCGCGGCAGCCCGACAGTCCGCAAAAACCGACTGCCGCTGCTGCCAGCACTGCAATTTTCTTTCTCATATACACTCCTCATATCGGCGTATTTGGATATTTTCGCCTCATTCAGTATATCAGTATAGCATTCTATCGCGCCAAAGTCAATGGATAATCCGATGATTTCCCACACAATCTGACAATTCGCGCATCATTTTCTGCAAAAAGCCCGACTGTGTTCCATGCAGTCGGGCTCTGAAATGTTCCACGTGGAACATTTTGGGAATTCAAAGCGGAGAACGCTTGATTTTTGCGAAGCGGCGCGGATACTGGGGCGGTGTTTCACTGGTTTTTCTGACACAGATCAGGTATTTCTGTTCGGATTCGAGCATATAGGAAATCGGTTCCTCCGACGCTCCGCCGACAAAACCTGCCGCCTCGGAAAAACGCTCAACCGCCGGGTCATAACCGCGCCCTTTCATTGCAAGCAGTCTGCCGCCGATTTTAAGAAACGGAAGGGAAAGCTCTGTCAGCATCGAACCGTTTGCCATGGCACGCGATACCACCGCGTCATATTTTTGACGATAATCCGCTGTTTTCGCAAGCTCCTCCGCCCTCCCGCAAATGGGTGTGACACGGTCGCGAAGCCCAAGCTCTTCGATTGCCATCGTGCAGAATTCAATCTTCCGAAGCTCACTGTCAAGAAGCGTGATCTGCAGATTTTCGTCCAGAATCGCAAGCGGAATGCCTGGGATGCCGCCGCCGGTTCCGATGTCGATGATGCGCCGTGCACCACCGAGATGCTTCAAAAGGTACGCGGAATCCAGGAAATGCCGTACCCAGATATCGGAAATTTCGGAAACCGCCGTGACATTCTGGATCGGTGCTTCGTCGTGAAGAAGCTTCGCATAACGCGACAATAATTCAAGCTTTGTATCCGAAATATCAAGCTGATACTTAGAAAATAGTGCACGATATTGTTCAGCCACGTCCGCCACCTGCTTTCAGCCAAGTCATCAGAATCGCGATATCGGCAGGCGATACGCCGGAAATTCTGGATGCCTGTGCGAGATTTTCGGGCTGCTGCTTTCCAAGCTTTTCCCTCGCCTCGGACGATAAGCCGTGGATTCCGGTATAATCCGTCGGCTTCGGCAAACGGATGCATTCGAGATTGGAAAAATGACGATTCTGCTTGTTTTGCCGCTCGATATACTGCTCATATTTTATCTTCAGTTCGACTTCTTCCGCTTCGTCTGGTGTGAGCGCAAAGGACAGCCCAAGTGCATTCGAAAGTCCGCTGAGCGTGACCTGTGGGCGGCGAAGAAGCGCGTCCATGCGGCAGCCGACCGAAATTTCCGATGTTCCGGCGGCTGAGAGATACTCGTTGACCGCGGCGCTGACATGAACCGTCTGTTTGGAAATCGCTTCAACAGCGTCCGAGATATGCGCCATTTTCTTCGTGAACGCGTCATAATCGCTATCACCGACCAACCGATACTTTCGCCCGATCGGCGTCAGTCTCGCGTCAGCAGTCGAATGACGGAGGGAAAGACGATGCTCGCTCCGCGCCGTCATCATACGGTACGGATCCTCGCAGCCCTTCGTCACAAGATCATCAATCAGCGTGCCGATATAGGAGCTTGCGCGCGGCAACGTCAGTTCCTCCTCGCCAAGAACATAAGCAGATGCGTTAATTCCGGCAACCAAACCCTGTGCCGCAGCTTCCTCGTATCCCGATGTGCCATTGAACTGACCCGCCGAATAAAGGCCGTGGAAATCCCGAAAAGCAAGCGTGGAAAAGAGTGATTTCGGGTCAATACAGTCATACTCAATCGCATACGCCGACCGCATGATTTCGATATGCTCGAAGCCCTTCACCGAGCGGTACATCGCAAGCTGGACAAACTCCGGAAGTGAGGTGCTGAAGCCCTGTAAATACATCTCGTCACAATCAATTCCCGTCGGTTCGACAAAAATCTGATGGCGTTCGCGCGTTGAAAACCGCACGACCTTGTCCTCGATTGACGGACAATATCTCGGCCCGACACCATGAATCAAGCCGCCGTAGAGGGGAGATTCGGATAGATTGTCGCGTATGATTTGATGCGTATTTTCGTTCGTATTCGCAATCCAGCACGGAATATCGTTTCGCCACACCGCAGCATCTACCGCAAAAGAAAAGGCCCTCGGATTCGGATCACCTGTCTGTCGCTGGAGCACAGAATAATCGATACTTCTTCGATGGACGCGGCAAGGCGTACCGGTCTTGAACCGGCGGAGTGAGATGCCAAGCTCGACCAGCTTTTGCGATAAAAATCGTGCCGGAAGACAGGCGTCCGGGCCGCTTTCCATAGACGTTTTGCCGATATAAATTCTGCCGCCGAGGAAAGTACCGGCGCATATCACAACCGCTTTGCACGGATACACGCCGCCGAACGCATTGACCACGCCCGTCACGCACCGATTTTCATCGAGCAGGATATCCGCGATTTCTGTTTGTATAATATGCAGATTCTCGGTGTTTTCACATATCTGCTTTGTTTTCGCATGATAAGCACGGCGATCGGTTTGTGCGCGCGGACTATGCACCGATGCGCCCTTACTCTGGTTAAGCATCCGCATCTGGATACAACACGCGTCCGCCGCCTTGCCCATAACGCCGCCGAGCGCGTCAATTTCACGCACCAGATGTCCTTTCGCGCTGCCGCCGATCGACGGATTACAGGGCATATTTCCGATCTGGTCGAGAGAAATCGTGAACAGTGCAGTCTTACACCCACGTTTTGCCGAAGCGACAGCCGCTTCAATTCCCGCGTGACCTGCGCCGATCACGGCGACATCAAAGCTTTCGAGCATTCCCACTCAAACACTTCCTTTCTGAATTGTTCCACGTGGAACAAAATCCGACGATAGAATGTTCCACGTGGAACATTTCGCTATTTTCCGACACAGAATTTCGAGAACACTCCGTTCACAACATCCTCCGACACGTTTTCTCCATCGAGTGAAAAGAGCGCATTTGCGGCAGATTCTAAATCCTGATAAACCATATCCAGCGGCTGGCCGCCGAGCAAATCTGAAATTGCCGCATTCAGTGACGCGCTTGCTTCGGCAATCAGTGCACTCTGCCGCTCGTTCAGTATCGTCATATCCGCGCTCGAATCCGGCACCGGATAGACCATGGTCAATGCGCGAAGTAAATTCTCCTCGCCATCTCCTGTTTTCGCCGCACAAACAGCAGTCGGATAGCCCTCCGGCGGCTCGGAAACGCCGGCGAGATCATTTTTGTTCCAGAGGAGAATCTGTTTTTTGTCAGCAAAACGGTGCAAAATCGCTTCGTCCTCTGCTGTCAGACCAACCGCAGCATCCACCACATAGAGAATAAGATCAGACTGCTGGACTTCGGAAAATGCCGCTTCGATTCCAATTGTCTCAATCGGATTGGAAGCTTCGCGGATGCCTGCGGTATCCGCCAAAAGCAGCGTATATTCGCCAAAACGAACCTGTTCGGTCACCACATCGCGCGTCGTGCCCGCAATATCAGTGACAATACTCCGCCGTGTGCCGGAAAGCCAGTTCATAACCGAGGATTTTCCGGCATTCGGCAGTCCGAGCAGAACTGCGCGGATTCCTTCGCGGAAGACCTTTCCGTTTCGATAGGTTTCCTGCATTTTCTGCAACTCGCCGCAAATATCGCCCAACTCCGAAATCAGCGTATCTTCTTGCAATTCGGGCGGAAACTCCTCCGGATCATCCATCCAGTAGGCGAATGCCGAGAGAAGCGCGGTAATCTTTTCCGAGCACGACCGCATCCGCTGAGAAAGCCGTCCGCTCCGCGCATAGTTCGCCTGTTTGAGCGCGATTTCGCCATCCGCCGCGATGACATCCATGACAGCTTCTGCTTGTGACAGGGATATTTTTCCGTTCAGATACGCGCGTTTTGTGAATTCGCCTGCGCCTGCCGGAAGCGCGCCGACACGATAAAGCAGCGCGAGAATTCTCCGACAAAGGTACACACCGCCATGACAGGTAATCTCTACGACATCCTCACCCGTGTAGCTATGGGGTGCGCGAAACACCGTCAGCACCACATCGTCAAGCACCTCGTCCCCGTCTGCGATTGTCCCGTATGCACAGGTATATCCGCGCATTTCCGTCACTTTCCGACCGCTCACCGAATAAAAAATCTGCTCGGCAAGCATCGTCGCATCCTCGCCCGAAATCCGGATCATTCCGATTCCGCCCGCAGCATTCGGGGTCGAAATTGCTGCAACCGTTTCCGCCATTTTTCCTCCATTCATGAAAAAGGGCGACAAACCTGCCGCCCTTTCATTCCATCAGTCAATTTCAATTTTGCCATAAACGCCGGCATTCAGCGAATCTTCCGGCTTCGGACGCTTATAATCCTTCTCGAAGCTGGTCGAAAGGTCAAGCTTTCTCGGGCCTTCGCCGCTGGGTCTGCGCTCGCGGTCATTTCTTCCGCCGCGATTTCCGCGATCATTGCGGTCGCCGCGCTCACGATTTCCGCCTCTGCCGCGACGGTCGCCGCGTGCAGGCTGGGGGTTATCGGATGTAATAATGACCTTACGGTTCGGTTCTTCGCCGGAGGAATGGGAGCTGACGCCCTCAATCGCCGTAACAGTCGAGTGAATAATTCTCCGCTCGTAGGGGTTCATCGGTTCCAGCGACACACTTCTTCCGGTGCGCAGTACGCTCTTACAGATGCGTTGTGCAAGCTCCTGAAGGGCTTTCTGGCGTTTTTCGCGGTAGCCGCAGGTGTCGATTGCGATACGGAGATAATCTCTGTCGCCGCGGTTGGCGACCATAGAAGTCAGGTATTGGAGTGCATCGAGGGTCTCGCCGCGTCTGCCGATGAGCTTTCCGGCATCCTCACCGACGAGGTTGATTTCAACGCCATTCTCACCGAGCTGCGCCTCCACCTGAATATCGGGATACATTTTTGCTAAAACTTTTTCCAGATATTCAGCACCGATCTGCATTTTTTCGAGTCCCATCACAGGGTCGATTGCGGAATCGGAGGATTCGTCCGCGTCCATTTCGGGAACTGTCTCATCCTCAGTAATTTCGTTCGCAGCTGCGAGGATTTCACGGGAAACAGAAGGGCTGCTGATTTTCTCGACAAGATCTTCCGAAAGGGTTTCTGCGGTGTCAGCGGAATACTCCGCGGAGATTTTATATTCGCCGCTCTTTTTTCCGAACAGTCCGAACAGTCCTGCTTTCGGTTCTTCGAGCACAGTTACTTTCAATTCGGAAATCGGCACACCGAACGATTCGGCTGCCATCTGCTTTGCCGCTTCGAGGGTTGCGGCAGAAAATTCCTGCATCATAATCTTTCGTTTTCGAATGCGAGGCTCGCATTCTTCTCCTTTCAAGCAGATTCAAAAAAACGTGATATTACGTAAGTTTCAGGTTTCAAATTCAATCGAGTTCATCCGGTTCAAAGCCATCGTCCGGATATTCCTCGCCATATTTCTCGGCAGCGCGGCGGCGTGCAGCTTCGATCAGCTTCCGGTCATATTCGGCACGTTCCTTCCGGGACATTCCGTCATCACCATCGGCATAGCGGGTACGGTTTCCGCCCTGTGCGGCATTCATCTGTTCCTGCTGCATCTGTGCGGACATATCCATCATACGCTGCATCCAGCCGGGGCCTTTTGCGAGCTGCTTTTGTTTTTCCTTTTCATTGATGACGAGCACGCGTTCGGGGGTGAGGTAGCGGTAGATACCGAGCGTCAGTACAACGGAGCTGATCGAGTTAATCAGCCAGTAGAAGTTGAGACCTGCGGGGAAGCTATAACCCATCCAGAGCGTCATCACGGGCATCATATAGAGCATGAGGTTCATGCTGCCCATTGTTTTCGCAGATTCGGGATCCTGTTTTTTCATATGCCGCTGGCTGATGAAGGTAAGGAGGATCTGCGCGAGGAAACAGAGAACGGGGAGTGCTGCGAGGACGAGCGCAGAGAAGGTCCAGCCATTTTCGGGATGAAGGGAGGGCTGGCCGCCGAGATCGAGCCCGAAGAAGGTATTTTCGAAGCCTGCGATTTTCTCGTTAAAGCCGGAAATCGAGGCAAAAATTTCGGGGTGGGACTCGGCATATTTTAAAATAATCAGCTCCGGACGAGCCTGGAGATATTTTTCGGTAATCTGGTTGGATTCGAGCCACGCCTTCAGCAGATCGGTAGCAGGCGCGACATCATTTTTCATATTGAGGATAAAGCTCATCGGACGGACAACGACCTGATAGACGCCCATCAGCACGATACAGGTTACAATACCGCTGAGACAGCCTGCGCTGATATTGATACCTTCTTCTGTAAAGAGCTTATTCTGTTCCTCCTGCATTTTCGTAGGGTTATTTGCATAGGATTTCCGGATTTTTTCGAGCTTCGGACTGAGGAGTCCTCTGCGCGCGGTATTGACCTGCTGCTTATAGGTGCTTGGGATGGTGCAGGCCTTTACGAGCAGCGTAAAGATCAGAATCGACATACCATAGCTGCCGACGATGTTATAAATCAATCGCATGATCCATCCAAGCGGAATTGCTATCAGTTCGAACAATCTAAGGTTCCTCCGTTCTGGGTTGGGAGATTTGTCACTGTTTCCGGGCGGCATTTCGCGGACGAAAGACGTTTTCCGCTTTTCCAGTCGGTTCTTGCGCAAAGCAGCATTCCGATCCGTCTTGCGGCACCTTTCGCGCCCTCATAATACGGGTCGGGCGGCTTTTTGCCATGATGCCGTCCGAATATGTCATATTGCTCAGGTACGGGATCCCATCCGCCCTCCGAAAACGGATTGCAGCGCAGGATACGGAGTACACCGAGCCAGCATCCGCGGATGCTGCCATATTTTCTGACCGCCTGAAGGGTATAATGGGAACAGGACGGCCGGTATCGGCATACTGCCGGAAAGAGCGGTGAAATCCATCGCTGATACACCCGTATCAGCGCGACAATCAGATATCGCATAGGCTTACTGTTTTTCTGCTGCCGCAGTTTTCTGTCTGGCTTTTGGTTTTCCGCCGGTACTGCGTTTATTGGGTTCGGGACGGATGCTGCCGTCGCTGACACCGATGAGATGTCTGAGGCCGCGTGTTCTGAGGGCTTCCGTCAGCACCGCCGAATTTTCCTCCGGCAGTGTATGTCTTGCGACAATCACGATATCCAGCCCGATCGGCATCTCCATTTCACAAGCCGTATATGCGGCACGGATGATTCGTTTTGCGCGGTTGCGCTTTACGGCACATCCAACCTTTTTTCCCGCGGTAATGCCCAGTCGGTTACAGCTTTTCCCATTCGGCATCGCATAGAGCAGGGCGGAGCCGAGGGAACAGAACGCCCCGCGCTGATAAAGACGCAGGAAATCCGGATTCCGGTTGAGCATTGTTGTAAAGACCACGCGGTTTCACTCCTTTCATGCTATTAGAAAAGGGCAACAAACCGCATTGTTGCCCTCATCTTGCATGAATCAATAGGTCAGTCTTGCTCTGCCCTTTGCACGGCGGCGAGCCAGAACCTTACGGCCATTGGCGGTTGCCATACGCTTCATAAAGCCATGCTCCTTCTTGCGGTGCAGCTTTTTCGGCTGATATGTTCTCTTCATTGCAAAGTCACTCCTTTTCTTTTGTATAAAGCTGGCTGCGGCTTGCAGCACAGCCGGATTACGAATTTTCGGGCGATGCATATTCAAATACGCACAATATGCCCTGCAAGCACCAATTATACAGCAATTTCTGCAAAAAGTCAAGCATAAGGGGGGCGATTTGTGCAGGATGCTGTAAATTTCGTATAGTGCCATTCCCGAAATAGATATTTTAGGCAATGGCATCTGTCCGACACGCTTACCATATGCCGAATCCTTGACAAAACAGCCGTTTTTCTGTATAATAAACCTGCAAATACCGCCCATCCATTTCATTCTCATAAAAAGGAGTTTTTTATGCCAAACACCAATCTTGCCAATCGTAAGTTCCGCCATCCGATTCTCGGTGCACTGGGCTGGTTTCTGATCGCCTACCTGCTGGTTAATTTCTGTGCGATGGGCGCATTGATCATAGAACCGGAAAACGAAGCACGCCAGATGCTCTGGGTATATGGCCTTGGTGCATTCGGCGGTGTTTACTCGCTCTTTTTCTTTTATATGATTTATCGGAGCGAAAAGCTGCAGAATTTTGCGACCTGCGGCAGCTTCCGGCTCGGTGCGCTTCTGATTATCCCCGGACTGCTCTATGCGATGACCGGAATTCCCGTGATCACAACCGCCCCTACGCTCCAATCCACGCTCCTTTCTCTGAATGCCGGCGTTGCAGAAGAAGTGATGTTCCGTGCGCTTCCGATTGCCTATATGATGCGTGCGTACAAGTTCGAGGAAAAGAAAATACCGCTGGTTGTCATCACCACCGGTGCATTTTTCGGCCTGTTCCATATGACCAATATGTTCGCCGGCGCATCGTTCGCCGTTTCGGTCTATCAGGTAATCTACTGTATCGCAATCGGGATTCTGTTCGGCGCGGTTTATATCCGTTCCGGAAATATCATCTGGTGTATCATCAGCCATTTCACACAGGATTTTATCGCGATGCTGAACGAAGAAGCTGTCCAGTCGGATGGTATTATGAACGATATTGCATTTGATCTTGAATTTTTGATTTCGCTCAGCGTTGCCGCAGTCCTCGCAGTCATCGGTTTGATTTATATCCGGAAATCCAAGCGCGGTGAAATTTCAAAGCGGTGGAAAACAATCTGGGCATACAAGGAAAATATGCCGGAAGCAGGGGATTTTGATGCTGCGGAACCAGCGGCAGAATCATCCGCTATTTCCCATACTATATAATATGTATCACCGGTGGATTGATCTATGGGGCGCTGCATGAAAACGCCTGTGGATTGATCTATGGGGCGCTGCCCCATACCCCGCCAAAGGGATACTATCCCTTTGGAATCCCATTTTCAGAAAATGATAGAATGGCGGACTTTATCGCGAATAGAGGGGGATGGGTAACGGAAAGGGGTTTGAAAGGGGAAAACCATAGGGTCAAGGGGGAGACGTGAGAGCCGCGCTCGAACACTCCCCCTTGCCCTTGGTTTGCCCCTTTCGTTTTATCCCGGCACGATAAATAATTCACAGAAGATAAACAAAAGAATACTGAAAACCGTGAAACCATTCCACGAACAATCCTCCCCCTTGCCCTTGGTTTGCCCCTTTCGCTTTTTTCAGCACGACAAATCATTCACAGAAGATAAACATATAAACACAGAAAAACCACAAAAAAGCAGGAGAACCTCAGATATGAGATTCTCCTGCTTTTTATACATATTCTTATTTATCGAGCTTGCTTTCTTCCGCATTCAGGAATGCCATCAGATCCTCGTAGCTTGCCGATGCCACCAGATTCCGCAGCTCTGCTGCCTTTTTCTTCTTTCTGGTTTCAGGCTGTTCTGCCGACTCAGCAGCCTTTGCTTTTGTTTCAACCGGCTTCTCTGCTTCCGCCTTCGGTGCTTCCTGTTTGACTTCCGGCTGTTCCGCCTTCTTCAAAGGCTTCTCCTCGGTCTTCGGTGCAGTCTTTTCCGGCTGTCCGGAAGTCACGGTCTTTGCCTTTTCTTCCGGCTTTGCACTCTGTGCGGTTTTATTCTGCTGTGCAGCCTTAGCCGCGGCTTCCGCTGTCACATTCTTCGGAATCGACATGGTATGTGTTTTTGCGATAAATTCGGTTGTAAAGAGCGGTACGTTATCCGGCATCTCTGTCTGCTGGCGGTTTTCCATACGGGTACGGATTGCCGCGATACGCTCCGCACGCTCTGCCGCTTCCTTTTCTTCCATTGCCGCCAGTTCTTCATCCGTCAGACGCTTTTTCGCTGCAGTCTGTTTCGGGGAAGCTGCCGCAGCCTTTTCTTCGCTCGGAATTTTCGGAAGCTCCGCAGTCTGCTGGAGTTTTTTCTTTTCCTGAATGGATTTCACGAATGCGAGATCGGTATCGTCGTCATCGTCGTCATCCGCAGCCTCTTTGGATGCGGACATCAGCGCCATGATATAGAGCAGGATGATCAGACACGGCAGAATCAGCAGGAAAAGAAGTCCTGTTTTACTGCGCATAAATTTCACCATCAGTCCAAGCTCTAAGCTTACCTGCTTACAAGTACCGATGATATCGGATTTTCTGACCGTAATCGCATTCATTTCACGTTCGCTTGTCAGGTAGAAGACCGGATCCTCGACAACATCACTGTACTGGGATGCGAGGACAAGGCTGACTCTGGCGAGGCGATCCATTCCGGCAGTTGAACGATAGAGCACGATATCATTGGATTTGATGGTGGTAGGTTCGACTGCGAAGACCAGCGAACCCGTCGGGAGAACCGATACCATATCCTCGGTATCGTTATAGAAGCAGTAGCGGTTCAGAATCTTGGGGGTTGTATCGCCGCGGAACAAAAGGTTCACGCCGACCGTACTTCCCGCAAACAGCAGCATAATGAAGATCAACAGCACGCCAAGACAAGACGCACCTTTTCTGTTTTTCTTCGTTTTCTTTGATTTTTCCATGTGGTATCCGGTTCTGCTTTCGCAGAAAACCGTACTCCTTTCCTTGACATATTGGGCAAAGAAGCCCTTGTCCAAAATTATCCTTATATAGTATAGCACACTTTTTGGAAAATTACAATTGTTTTTGGTATTTTTACGCAAAAAATTTTTTCGTGCCATACCTCTTGACTTTTTTCATAGAATATGCTATAATAGATACCACATTGAACACTGCTAAGCCTTGCAAAATTTCATATGCTAGTATGGCTCAGTTGGTAGAGCAGCGCATTCGTAATGCGCAGGTCGTCGGTTCGAGTCCGACTACTAGCTTCATTCCGAAATCCTTGAAAACGCGTTATTTTCAAGGGTTTCTTTTCATATATGCATACATACCCCTTTGGTTGTCGGTAAAGCGACATCACAGACGGGCTGCTAAGCCTTGCAAAATTTCATATGCTAGTATGGCTCAGTTGTAGTAGAGCACGTTTGCCGATAGCAAACAGGCGCATATCGTATGCGCAGG
>JAFXIC010000038.1 GCA_017533485.1 Oscillospiraceae bacterium | reverse complement strand
TGAAAAGCTCGAAGCGCGGGATGATATTGCATACGCATGGATCGTTCCGGTATATCTGGAGGATATGATGTGCAACGCTGGCGATTACGGCTATTCGGTCAAGGGATTCAATCTGGCAGGTGATGTCAACAAAGACGGCGTAGTGGATGCGGACGATGCGAATAAAGTTCTCTATGAATATCTGCGCGTAGGCGTATTGGAAGAAGAACCCGAATTCACCGAAGAAGAATTCGCGCTTGCCAACGTATATCCCGATAATCTGTTGAATGCAGACGATTCGGATGTCATTCGCTGCTACTATCTGTATACGATAATGGGCGGCAAACAGATGACTGTCACGGAATTTTTCGAGAGCGGATTATATTTCCAGGGATATGAGGAAAGATGGAATTTCAAATGAAGTCTTTGATGAAATGGGCGGCTGAACCGCACATTCTAAAAGATTTTCGCTATGCCTAATATGGAAAGCGGTCGGTACATCTTGTATCGGCCGCTTTTCCGTGCTTCGGCATACTGTACAAAGGAACGCCCGCGGGTTTGTATATCCATACAAAATTCTGGAAGCGATGTAAGAACCAGCCCTTTTTTCGACATATATATCATAGAGGGATTGATGGAAAGTGGAGAATGGTGTGATGGTGTGCAGAATTCTGCACACCGAATCTTCGCGCTATTGACATTTTATATGCAATATGCTACGATAGAATATATTATATGTAAAATGATTGTCCATCACACGGATGATTTCACGATCCGACAAATTCAGACGATGAGGGAGTGCTTATGGAATATTATGCGCACAAAATATCCGATACCGACAAGCAGACGCTTATGGATCATTTGACCGGAACCGCAAAGAGAGCTGTTGATTCTGCAATTCCCGAGCTGGCTGAAATCGCCGGATTTGCGGGTCTATGGCATGATATCGGTAAATATGCGGCTGCTTTTCAGGACAAGCTCAACGGCAGACATAATCAGTATCCGCACGCAGCACCGGGTGCCATCGAACTCATGGAACGTATTGACAAAATACAGCGGCCGCTCGCCTGTATGCTTGCGTACTGTATCGCCGGTCATCATACCGGACTTCCGGATGGCGGCTCAAAATATGACGATCCGGATTCCATTTCGCTTTGGGCGGCTCTCAACCGGAAATCACGTTATGTCGGCGACTGGGATTACAGTGCATATTCTGATGCGGTAAAAATCCCGGAAATGGATCCGTCAGAATTCCAAAAGCTGATTACAGGCGGAAAGATGATAACGAAAGAAGAATATGCCGAGAGATATGCCTTTTTGACGCGGTATCTGTATTCCTGTCTGACTGACGCAGATTTTCTCGATACCGAGCAATACTATGCGCCGGAAACCGACCGCAGCAGCAAACAGGATTTTGTACGTGCAGCGGATGCGGTATCCCGCAGACTTTCCGGTTTTCAGGCGGAGACAACGCTGCAAAAAGCACGCGCGCTTTTACAGGCTCAGGCGTTTGCGGCGGCAGAACACTCCTCCGGCATCAGTATTCTGAATATGCCGACCGGAAGCGGAAAAACGCTTTGCAGCTTACAGATTGCGATGCAGAAGCTTCGGGCGTCGGAGGGAAAACTGAAACGGATGATCTATGTCATTCCGTTTACGAGCATCATCGAGCAGACAGCGGCAGAATTTGAAGCACTGATCGGCGCGGATCTGACTGTTTTACAGCATCACTCCAATTTCAGCTACGAAGATGTACCGGATGGAGATACCGCAAAAAAACTCCGGCTTGCGGCTGAAAACTGGGACGCGCCCGTGATTGTGACAACAGCCGTACAGTTCTTTGAATCGCTGTATCATTATAAAAGCTCCCATCTCCGAAAGCTGCATAATCTGGCGGATGCTGTGATTGTACTGGATGAGATTCATATGCTCCCGATCGGACAGCTGCGGCCTTGTCTGTGTGCGCTGGGTTATATCTCGGAGATGCTGCATAGTGAGATTTTGCTGCTTTCGGCAACGATGCCGGATCTTGCGGCACAGTTCAGGCGTTTTGTGCCGGATTGTCCGGTGCATGAGCTGATTACCGACCGGACGGCGTTTCAGGATTTTGCCAAGTGTTGTTATCATGACCTCGGAGAAACGGATTTTGAAACGATTGCGGAAAAGGCGGCTGAAAGCCGGAGCAGTCTGATTGTTGTGAACCGGCGTGCAGATGCCAGAGCGATTTATCAGATGCTTCAAGGAAAGAAGTTCCACCTTTCTACTTATATGACGCCGCATGATCGTTCTGAGACTGTGCGGAAGATTCGTCAGGCCCTTGGTGACGGGGAGCAGGTCACTGTCGTTTCGACCTCGTTGATTGAAGCAGGTGTGGATCTGGATTTTGAAACTGTGTTCCGCGAGCTTGCGGGACTCGATAATATTCTGCAATCCGGCGGCAGATGCAATCGTGAGGGAAAACGGGATCACGGCGATGTCTATATTTTCCGCACCGAACAAAAGCCTCAGCGTGATTTGCAGATTCGTGCCGTACTGACCGCTGAGCTGATGGCAGAGTATGATGATATCACTTCTCCGGACTGTATCCGAACATATTACGACCGATTATACAGCCATCACGATGCACAGATCACGGCAAATTCTATCGCAAACGGTGTTCCGGTCATCGACAAAAAGACAGGCTTTGTCAATATCGAATTCCGCAGCTATGCAAAAGAGTTTCAGATGATCGAAGGGGAAACGGTACCGGTGGTGATTGACAATTGTGATGAGACGGCGGCGCTTTTGACACGGCTGCGGGAGGGCGACCGTTCGGTTCTGCGTAAGCTCCGGCAGTATTCGGTTTCTCTGCGGAAATATGGTGAGCTGGAGCAATATATGCCGGAAGTCGTGGCGGAATATGCGCATACCGGAATTCTTGTGCTGAACGATACGGAATGCTACGACAGCGAAACCGGACTGCATCAGCGCAATGCACAGGATTGTATGTTCGGATAATCCTTTGGAAAGCAATGTTTTGGAAGAATCATTTGGAAATCATAACAGAATCCGGAAAGGAGTGGCTCTTATATGGCTTACGGATTCAGAATCATCGTGGAAGGCGACTATGCGCTGTTCACAAGACCGGAAATGAAAGTGGAACGTGTGTCCTATGATGTTCCGACTGTTTCCGCATTGGAAGGTCTGATCAAATGCATCTACTGGAAGCCTGCCATCCGGATTGTGATCGACCGGCTGGTTGTATTCAATCCGATTCGTTTCGCCAATATCCGGCGCAATGAAATCAAGAGCAAGGTTTCAATGCAGAATGTGCGTGCACAGATGGGCAGCGGCGAGGACCGTGCCGCACTGTATGCCTCGGTGGAACGCAGTCAGCGTGCCTCTATGGTACTAAAGGATGTGAAATACGGAATCGAGTTTCACTTTGAGATGACGGGCGAGAAATCCGAGCGTGATGACGAGAATGCCGAAAAGCATTATAATATCATGCTTCGGCGGCTGAAAAAAGGACAGTGCTTCCGTCAGCCCTGCCTCGGATGCAGAGAATTCAGCGTGCGCCGCATTTCGCTTGTCGATACGTTTGACCTTTCACAGGTCGCGGAGGAACTGCACGGAGAAATTGATCTTGGGTATATGCTTTACGGGATGCGTTTTCTGGACGGCGGTAAGCCTGTGAACGGAGACTGGGAGCATCCGAAGTTCTCGGATCGTGCGGATGCAGTCTACTATCGTCCGCATATGATTGACGGCGTGATCGACATCGGAAAGTACAGGGAGGGGATGCTATGTTAATCAAGGCGCTCTGTGACTATGCGGAAAAACAGGCGGATACCGGTATTCCGGAGGGTTGGCAGGAGCACGGCATTCATTATCGCATACTGCTGACGCCGGAGGGCGAGATCAAGGATATTGTGGATGTGCGCGGAAGGGTCGAGGATCCCGCAAAGGGCGGAAAAACAAAGCTGACGCCGAAAACGATTCTGCTGCCGTTTCGGCAAAGAAAAACTGGGGTGTCAGCATACTATATGGATGATAGACCAATTTATATATTCGGTTTGGATTATGACAAGCAAAATGATTGCCTTATGATTGCAAATGCCAAGCGAGACGACCCTAAAAAACATCCTGTTCTCGTGGAACATGAATTGTCTTTTTTCTCTGATTTAGATTCTGATATATGTCGTGCTTACTGCAACTTTCTTAAAAATTGGGATCCACTGCAAATGATGAATCATCCTGCGCTCATACGAATTGCGAAAGAGTATTCAAATTCTTCGTTTGGATTTTCATTAGGAATTGGTATGTCAAATTTGGAAGATGATGAACAGTTTCGACAGAAATATCATGCCTTTCGGACGAATAGACAGGATGCTGATGAAACAGCAAATATGTCCTTTTGCAGTATTCTTGGGGAAAAACTGCCCCGAAAAGAAATTCATGATCCTATCGTATTTCCCGGAACAAATTTTGGTGGATGTGCATTTGTAAGTGTCAACGAACAGTCATCTGAATCGTATGGATTTAAACAAGGATTGAATTGCAGTATTTCTGAAAAAGCCATGAAAGAATACACTTATGCATTCAACGACCTGCTGAAATCTCAAAAGCATCACAAGATTCTTGGAGAGCTGGTTATTATATATTTTGCATTAAAAGAAGACGATGAAGAAGAATGCAGTTTATTTAGCGGATTTTTAGAATCAACCAATCAGAATGCAGAGCAAGAAAACTACGAATTGGATGAATTGTTCAAACTTAGTTCCTCCGGAAAAACAAATAATCTAGCAAAATACGGGTTCGACGATAAAGTAGAATTCTATATCGCAGGTTTCACTTTATGTAATAAAGCCCGAATCGCTCAAAAATTTATTGTTCATAGTCAATTTGGCAGAATGATTGGAAACCTGATACAACACCAAGAAGATCTGAGAATCGGTAATAATACAAAGCAGATATCTTTTTCACAAATTGCTAAGCAATTATTACCACCTGAAAAAGGAAAGAAAAAGGAAAGTAATAAAAAATCAGTTCCACCATCGCTGATGACCGCGCTGATGCTCGCGGCAATCAACGGCACGCGCTATCCGGACGGACTCCTTTCGACTGTGATCCGCCGTGTGAAAACAGACAGCGATGAAGAAAAGAAACATTATATCAAGCTCAACGATATCCGCGCAG
>JAFXIC010000037.1 GCA_017533485.1 Oscillospiraceae bacterium | reverse complement strand
GATTCAGTATAGGCTGGGACGGCTGCGGCATGGCCGGTGCTGCCGGTGTGACAGGTGTCTGCGGTGCAGTCGGTACAGCCGGAATCGCAAACTGCGACAGGACATCGTTTCCGGAATTGACCACAGGACTCGGAGTCGGTGCGGACACAGGCGGTGTCGGCGCAACAATCGGCTGTGTCTCCTGCTGTCTGCGCATAGAGGGCGGTGTATAATCATTATTCAGACCGGAAGAAGATGTCAGCGAAGAGGGCGGCTGAACCGGCGATGCATTACGCTGCGGCATCGTACCGTTCTTTCGCATTTCAGCATCTTCCATCTTCATCTGCTTCTGTTCGGCTTTCAGCATTTGCTTCATTTCACGATTGGCTTCCCGAATGAGCTGCTTTGCGATTGCGTTCTTACACTTATCACAGGTAATTTCTACAACATCTTTCATTTCGCCAATGGTTGTATACTGACCGATATTCTCCGGCTTCGTCAGGTTGATTCGACACGCTGTCATTTTGCCGTTGGTCGAAGCGTGCACCTCTTTGGTGCGGGATTTTGTAGCGGATATTAAGTCAACACGCATAGGGTAATACCTCCGGTATGCATATAATTTTCCATAATCTCTATTATACACCAATGTTTCCAAAAAATCAACACTTTCTTGAAGATAAAATGAAATTTGTCTACTTTTTTGTGCATTACGGAAAAGACGCTACCACTTTTTAGCACTCATGCCATATTTTATTCATCTTTTATTCCAGGGAAACTATTTCTTGACAGCCGGATGAAAATATGGTATGATAAATAAGTATCGGTATGTGAAGTTACACCGTATATTCCATACACAATTTATATAGTATCTTTCGGAGGTTTTTAAGATGGAAATACTGCACGCGATAATTCAGGCTATTATTCAGGGATTGACAGAATTTCTCCCTGTTTCCAGCTCCGGCCACCTCAGACTCTATCAGGCATGGACCGGTCAGTCCGTTGAAGAAGGTACGTTTCTCCTCGTCATCCTTCACCTCGGTACGCTTGTCGCGGTATTTATTGCTTTCTGGGACACGATCAAGGCCCTCCTCAAAGAATTTTTCTTCCTCCTCAAGGATCTGTTTACCGGTAAATTCAAATGGTCTGCTATGAACAGCGAACGAAGAATGATTATTATGCTCGTCATTTCACTCGCACTCCTCGTGCCGTTCTACCTCATTAAGGACATCTTCGAGAACGTCTCACTGTTTGTGATGGCATTCTGCTTCCTTTATACATCTGTTATCCTGTTCCTTGCAAACCGTGTGAAAAACAACAAGAAAACCGCCGGAGAAATTACCGTGAAGGACGCCATCGTCATCGGTCTGTTCCAATGTGTCGCACTCTTCCCCGGCGTCTCCCGCTCCGGCTCTACCATCAGCGGCGGTCTTTTCTCCGGACTCGAAAAGGAAACTGCTGTCCGCTACTCCTTTATCCTCGGTATCCCCGCAATCTTAGGCGGCTGTCTTTCCGAGCTCGGAAGCGCACTCAGCGGCGGTATTGAAGTCAATATCGCGGCTACTGTCATCGGCTTTATTGTCGCTGCAATTGTCGGTGTCCTCGCAATCAAGCTCGTGAAATGGCTCATCCGCTCCGATAATTTCCATGTTTTCTCGATCTATACCCTCATCGTCAGCGTTGTTACCTTCGTGCTTTCGTTTACATTACGCTGATCCCCCCCTTTTCCAATACATAAACAAAGATTTATCAGAACACAAGGAAGGATTCCATTATGGCTCAATCACGCAGTACCGGTCACTCCGGTTCGGCAAAAAGAAAATCGACTGCCGCATCCGGCAGCTCGCGTCAGAAAACAACTGCCAAACGAACTGCACCTTCTTCTGCTGCACGAAAATCATCCCCAGCCCCCAAAAAAACTTCTGCACAGTCAAAGTCCCAGCCGGCAAAATCTTCAGCAGCCGAACGTGCCAAACAACAGCAGCAGCAACAGCTGACCTCGGTCGCGGCACAGAATAACCAGCTCTGGTCTGTACTCCTCTTCGCAACCGGCATTCTGGTGCTTCTCATCGCCGTAATCCCCGGCACAAAGGCCTGGGGTGCGCTCCATAATTTACTGCTCGGATTGTTCGGCATCAGTATACTGCTCGTTCCTGCGGTCTTTATCTACACCGCATCCCTTGTCGGTCAGGATAAAAGCAAACAAGCCTCCCGACGAGCACTCTGGGGTGTGCTTCTGACGGTATTCTGCAGCGGCTTTATCCAGATTTTCTTCGGAAAAACTGTCTGGTCCGATGGCTTTGCCATGACCATCAAATATCTCTATGAAGAAGGAAAATCATTCCGCGGCGGCGGACTGCTTTCGGGCATCGTTGCCTGGCCGCTGATTGCACTGTTCGCGGAAATCGGCGCGAAAATCGTAATCATCCTTGCGATCTTTGTCTTTATCATGCTCCTTACCAATCTCGGTGTCGCAGAACTCTTCGCAATTCTTACTGCACCATTTCGCTGGATCTGGAGATGTATCGCGAAAATCGCAACCCATGGCGTATTCTTCTACGATGAAGACAGCGATGCTGTATATGATGCGGATATCGAAGACGAACCCGAATATGACGAAGAATGGGACGATGAGGAAGACGAGGAGGATCTCCATTTCTTCCCCGCACTCCCCCGCAGAACCCGTCCGCTCATCCAAAAATCACTCAAAAAACAAAAACAGCCGGAAATCCTCCCCGATGGCAATCAGCTCGAACTGATGTCGGATATGTTCGATAATATTGACGTAGATATCCCGATTCTCGATACCGATCCGACGCTTCCGGCGGAACATACCAACCGTCTCTCCCAGGATGCGCGTACCGATGCTGCATTTGATCTCAGAATGTCGGAGGACGAGGAGGCGGAATTACAGCGCATGATCGACAATGCAGAGGGAAAATCCCCCGAACATCACTCCCTCAGCAGCAATCTTCTCCCCTGGGCAGAAGATCCCGATCTCGATGCTGTGGATGAAAGTCTCTATGATGAAGCGGAAGCCGCACCCTATATCGCACCGCCGCTTTCCCTCCTTTCTCATATCGACAATAACTCGAACAGTGCCGAAAAATCCGCGGAGCTTCGTGAAAAGAGTACCCTCCTCAAGGAAACGCTTGCAAGCTTCGGTGTCGAAGTCCGTATCGTCGGTATGCGGCGCGGACCTTCCGTTACTCGATATGAAATCCAGCCTGCTGCCGGCGTCAAAATCTCCCGGATTACTGCACTGGCTGACGATATCGGCATGAACCTCGGCGGCGAAAAGGTGCGTATCGAAGCACCCATCCCCGGAAAACCTGCGGTCGGCGTTGAGGTCGCCAACAATACGAAAGACATGGTTCCCATCCGCGATATCCTCGAATCCCCCGAATTCCAGGAATCCAAGAGCAAGCTGACGTTTGCGGTCGGAAAGGATATCGACGGCAATGTCATTCTCGGCGATATCGCAAAAATGCCCCATATGATTATTGCCGGCACCACCGGATCCGGTAAATCCGTCTGTACCAACTCGATTATCATGAGCGTTCTCTACCACGCCTCCCCCGATGAGGTGCGTATGGTGCTCATCGACCCGAAGGTTGTCGAATTCGCACCCTACGACGGTATCCCCCACCTGCTGATTCCTGTCGTCACCAACCCCCAGAAGGCAACCGGTGCACTTAACTGGGCTGTCATCGAAATGGAACGCAGATACGGACTCTGTGCACAATACGGTGTACGTGACCTCAAGGGCTATAATGCCCTCGCGGAACGGAATCCGGAACTCAAAAAACTCCCCCAGATCCTTATCATCATCGACGAGTTCGCTGACCTGATGATGTCCGCATCCAAGGAAGTCGAAACTGCTGTCATCCGTATCGCACAAAAGGCGCGTGCCGCAGGTATCCACCTCATTATCGCGACCCAGCGTCCGACGGTCGATGTCATTACCGGTCTCATTAAGGCAAATGTGCCGAGCCGTATCGGTATGTCCGTAAAGTCCGCGCAGGATTCCAGAATCATCCTCGACTGTTCGGGTGCGGAAACACTCCTCGGAAACGGCGATCTGCTGTTCTACCCGAACGGATGGCGCGAACCGAAGCGTGTACAGGGCTGCTTCTGCTCCGACTCGGAGGTGGAGGCTGTCACAAGCTTCCTCAAAAATAACGGAAGCTCTGAATATGACCACGATATTATCGAAGCTGTCGAACAGAATATTCCAACCGCAAAATCGGACAAGCCGATGGGTGCGGAAGACAACGCCGAATTAAACGGCGATGAAGAACTGATGATCCGTGCCGCGGAATATGCGGTAGACGCGGGTCAGCTCGCCACAACCTTGCTCCAGCGCAGACTGCGCCTCGGATACGCCAGGGCGGCAAGAATTATGGACGCACTCGAAGAACGCGGTGTGATCAGTCCTGCCGAAGGCTCGAAACCGCGCAAAGTGCTGATTTCTCCGCAGGAGCTGACCGAATGGAAGCTCCGTATCGCCTCGAAGGGCGCAAAATTTGAGGAATAATACGAAATGACATTTACAATCCGTAATCTTTCGGAGGCTTCGGAAAAACAGAGTGTCGTCCGACAGGTGCTCGAAGCACTCCCCGACTGGTTTGCCATCGAAGAAGGCAGAGAAGCCTATATCAGAGAATCCGCCGGTCAAATCTGCTTCGGTGCTTACAGCGCACAGCAATGCGTCGGATTTCTCTGTCTCAAGCAAACCGGAAATGTAACCGCAGAGCTTGCTGTCATGGGCGTTCTGCAACCGTTTCATCGCCTTGGAATCGGCAGAAAACTCTTTGAAGCCGCCAAAGCGAAAGCGCGTGCACTCGGATTTTCATTCATCCAGGTCAAAACAGTACAAATGGGAATGTATCCCGATTATGACGCGACCAACCGCTTCTACCTCTCCCTCGGATTTCAGGAATTTGAAGTCCTGCCGACACTCTGGGATGAAGCGAACCCCTGCCAGATCTATATCATGGCAATCTGATTCAGAAAGGATGTGAAGCATATGAGCGAATTCTTACCCGTCAGTATGGCAGAACTGGAGGCAATCGGTATCCATCAGCCCGATTTTGTCTATATCACAGGTGACGCTTATGTCGATCATCCAAGCTTCGGTGTCGCAATTATTTCCCGTGTGCTTGCCGCAAATGGCTACACGGTTGCGATTCTTCCCCAGCCCGACTGGCATTCCGATACCGATTTTATGCGGTTCGGAAAGCCTAAGCTCGGTTTCCTCGTCACTGCCGGAAATATCGACAGTATGGTGGCACATTATACCGCAGCAAAGAAAAAACGCTCGGATGATGCATATTCCGCTGGAAATAAAGCCGGAAAACGTCCCGATCGTGCTGTGATCGTCTACTGCAAAAAAATACGTGAAATCTATGGCGATATACCAATTCTGATCGGCGGACTCGAAGCCTCCCTGCGCCGCTTTGCACACTACGATTACTGGGAGGATACCGTGCGCCCGTCGATTCTCGTGGACAGCACCGCAGACCTCCTGATGTTCGGCATGGGCGAACGCTCCATCCTCGAAATCGCGCAGCGCATGAAACAGGGCGAACCGGTTTCCAAAATTACGGATATCCGCGGAACCTGTTACCTGACAACACCCGACCATACCCCCTTCGGATGTGCTGAATGTCCCTCCTTCCAGCAGGTTGCCGAGAAAAAGGACGCCTATGCGAAAGCCTGCCGCATCCAGTATGACCAGCAGGATGAAGTCAGCGGGAAACGAATCATTCAGCGTCACGGCAGTCGGATGCTCGTTCAGAATCCCCCCGCCATTTCCCTTACACAGGAAGAAATGGACGCAGTATACGCACTCCCCTATGCCCGTACCTACCATCCGATGTATGAAAAAGAAGGCGGTGTACCCGCGATTCAGGAAGTCCGCTTCTCCATTACCCATAACCGCGGATGCTTCGGATTCTGCAATTTCTGCTCGATTGCACTCCATCAGGGACGGAAAATGACAACACGAAGCGAGGAATCTGTCCTCAGCGAAGCAAGACTCCTTACAGAACTCCCCGACTTTAAAGGATATATTCATGACGTCGGCGGCCCGACTGCCAATTTCCGCCACCCGTCCTGTGAAAAACAGGCGGAACATGGTCTTTGTAAGGGAAAGAAATGTCTCGCACCGACACCCTGTAAAAACCTTACGGTCGATCATAAGGATTATCTCCGGCTCCTCAGAAAGCTGCGTGAGATTCCGAAGATCAAGCGCGTTTTTATCCGCTCCGGTATCCGCTATGATTATCTGATGGCAGATCCCGACGAGAGCTTCTTCCGTGAGCTTATTCGCCATCATGTCAGCGGTCAGCTCAAGGTCGCACCCGAACATTGTTCGCCGGCTGTCCTCGATGCGATGGGCAAGCCGCATATCGAAACCTATAAGAAATTCCAGAAACGCTTCTACCAGCTCACCAAAAGCTTCGGTATGGAGCAGTATCTTGTCCCGTACCTGATGAGCTCCCACCCCGGAAGCACCATCCGTGACGCCATCGCACTCGCCTGTTTCCTCAAAGAGGAGGGCATCCGCCCCGAACAGGTGCAGGATTTCTATCCGACGCCCGGTACGATTTCAACCTGTATGTTCTATACGGGGCTGAATCCGTATACCATGCAGCCGGTATATGTTCCGCGTACCGCAAAAGAAAAGGCGGAACAGCGTGCGCTCCTCCAGTATTTCAAGCCCGAACATGACGCGGTGATTCGTGCGGCACTCATCCGGGCAGGCAGACGCGACCTCATCGGAAATGGCCCACACTGCCTCATTCCCGCTGCACCACCCGCCAATCCGAAAAAACATCAGGATTCCCGTCACCGCTTGCAGAATGCGGCGAAAGGAGGCGGCAATACACGATGCGCCCGTCCAAAAGCAACCGAAAAATCCGCCGCCAGATCATCCCGATCAAGTGCAAAGCATGGTGGAAGAAATACCGGTTCACGCTGATTATCACGCTCATTTCCCTCGCGGCAGGCAGCATCGCTATTACCCTCACAAAACAGCCGCTGACAAAATGCAGCGAATCCGAGCTTTTTCTCTATGTGCTCGATGTCGGTCAGGGTGATGCGGCGCTTCTTTACAGCCCCGATACCGCGGTTCTGATTGACGGCGGAGAATATGACAATGGCGAACGGATTCTCGATCTGCTGCACGCACTCGGAATCCAACGGCTCGATGCCGTCATCAATTCCCATCCCCATTCGGATCATCTCGGCGGTTTATGTACCGTATTAAACGAAATCCCGACGGATGTCGTTTATCTTCCGCGGTATCCCGAAGAACTGACGCCGACAGGCTTCCTGTTTGAACAGTTCCTTGAGACTGCGGAAGAAAAAACACTCCGTCTTACGACACCCGTTTCCGGACAGTCCGTTTCTGTCGGTTCGCTCGGACTGACCTTCTATCAGGCAAATCTCGACACATATGAGGACCTGAATGACTGTTCGCTCGTCTGTCGGATTACCCACGATGACCAGAGCTTCCTCTTTACCGGCGATATTTCCAAAGAAGCCGAACACGCGCTGATACGCGACGGATATTCCGAACAGGCGAATTTTCTGAAATGCCCCCATCACGGCAGCGGCAATTCCGCTTCCGATGAATTTCTCGATGTCGTTTCACCGGACTTTGTATCCATTTCTGCCGGTACGTTCAATGACTACGGTCATCCCGCACAAGCCTGTCTCAAACGGCTGCTTTCCTATACAAACGAAATATACCGTACCGATCTGGACGGTACCATTCTCTTTATCTCGGACGGCACTTCGATCCGTCCCCAAACCCATATCAGCTTTGACTGACTTTTATTTTCATATAATGACTGCGAGAGGAGGTGCAGGAGATGCTGGTTGTCGACCGAATCGAAGAGGATACGATTATTGTCGAATCCTCCAACCCCGCGACCGGAGAAGTCATGATGCAGAAAATCCCTCGTACCTGGATTCTTGACGAAATCCATGAGGGCGATATCCTCTGTAAAACATCGGAAGGGTATGCGGTGGACGAAGCCGAAACGAAAAAACGCCGCGCCCAGAATGCACAGCGTCTGCGTCAACTGCAAATGGAATGAACGCGGATACCATCATTATCGGTGCCGGTGCTGCCGGCTGCTATGCGGCTGTCACGGCGGCAAGACTCGGAAAATCCGTTCTGCTCTTTGAAGCCAACGACCGGATCGGACATAAACTCTCAATTACCGGAAAAGGCCGCTGTAACCTCACAAACGACTGTGACCTCGACACCCTTACCGCCAATATCCCACGCAATCCAAGATTCCTCTATTCTGCATTCTCCAACTGTATGCCGCAGGATGTGATGGATTTCTTTGAAGCAGAGGGTGTTCCGCTGAAAACCGAACGCGGACGGCGTGTATTTCCGGTCAGCGATTCCGCTGCCGATATCGTTTCGGCACTCAAACAGGCAATGCACGATGCCGGCGTCAGAATCGTTCACGCCCGCGTACAGAAGCTTTGTATCAAAGACGGCGTCTGTACCGGCGTTATCGCGGATCATACCGAATACTGCGCAGAGTCTGTACTGATCGCAACAGGCGGAATGTCCTATCCGCGCACCGGCTCTAAGGGTGACGGATACCGCCTCGCCAGACAGGCCGGACATACCATCGTTTCACCCTCTCCCTCCCTCATCCCGCTCGAAACACTCGAAGCCGATCCAACGGAAATGCAGGGGCTCTCTCTGAAAAATGTTACACTCTCTGTCTTTTCCGAAGATGGAGATCAGAATGTATTCAAGGAACAGGGCGAAATGCTCTTTACCCATTTTGGTGTTTCCGGTCCGCTCGTCCTTTCCGCAAGCGCTGTCATGGATGCTGAACAAGCCGGCCGCTATCGCCTCAGCATCGACCTCAAGCCCGCACTCTCCCATGAACAGCTTGACCTTCGGATTCAGCGTGATTTCTCGGAGATGAAAAACCGCGTGCTCGGAAATGCCCTCGGAAAGCTCCTTCCCTCGTCTATGATTCCGGTCATCATCCGTGCTGCCGGACTTTCTCCCGAACTGCGGATTCATGACATCAAGCGTGAGGAGCGGCTTTCCCTCGGAAAAACGATCAAAGCGTATCCGCTGACTGTCCGCGCTATGCGCCCCATCGCCGAGGCAATCGTTACAAGAGGCGGTGTGAATGTCCGCGAAATCAAGCCCAAAACCATGGAATCCAAACTCGTTCCGGGCTTATTCTTTGCCGGAGAGGTAATCGACGTGGACGCCTTTACCGGCGGCTATAATCTCCAAATCGCATTTGCAACCGGCTATACTGCCGGAATGAATCTATAATCTCGGAGGATGTACAATATGAAACCGATCAATATTGCAATCGACGGTCCGAGCGGTGCCGGAAAAAGTACCCTCGCACGCCGGATTGCCGCCAAACTCGGCTATGTCTATGTCGATACAGGTGCCATGTACCGCGCGATCGCTTATTATATGCATACAAAAAATGCCGATTCGACTGCGGATATTATCGCACAGCTCCCGAATCTGACGGTCTCCCTCAGCTATGGCGAGGACGGCGTTCAGCACGTTTATGCCAACGGAGAAGATGTATCCGATAAAATCCGTACCCCCGAAATGTCTATGGGGGCATCCAAGGTTTCTGCCATCCCCGAAGTGCGCGAATTCCTCCTCGATACCCAGCGCAGTCTTGCAAAACAAACCTCGGTGGTGATGGACGGCCGCGATATCGGTACGGTCGTTCTTCCCGATGCACAGGTCAAAATCTATCTGACTGTATCTGCTGAAACACGCGCATATCGGCGGTTTCTTGAACTCCAAGAAAAACAGCCCGATTCTGCCCCCTCCTATGAGGAAGTGCTCGCAGATGTCATACAGCGCGATCATCAGGATATGACGCGCGAAATCGCCCCGCTGAAACAGGCGGAAGACGCTGTACTCGCAGATACCGGCGAGCTGGATCTCGATCAGTCCGAAGCGCTTCTGCTCCAAATCTGTAAGGAACGGTTACAAACATGAGAAAATTTTATCGCTTTGCACTCTGCGTCTTAAAGGTGGTTATGCCGCTCTGGTACCGGATTGAAACCGAGGGCACAGACCTCCTCCCAAAAGACGGCGGTTATCTCTTTGTCAGCAATCACAGAAGTATGGCTGACCCCATCCTCATCGGTATGCAGAATTCTAAAACACAGTTTTGTTTCCTCGCAAAACAAGAGCTGTTCCAAAATCCCTTCATCGGGAAACTGCTTTCTGCGCTCGGTGCAATCGCCATCGACCGCGGTGCCGGCGACCTCTCCCCGATTCAGGAGCTTGCCGGAAGACTCAAAAGCGGAGAAAATGCGCTGATCTTCCCCGAAGGTACACGCTCAAAGGATGGTAAGCTCGGCCGCTTTAAAACCGGTGCCGCCCTCATCACAGCACAGACAGGTGCGCCCATCGTTCCCGTCGCCATCTCCTTTGATGGGAAACTCCGCTTCCGCAGCACCATCCATGTCCGCTACGGCACCCCCATCACTTTAAGCTGCGAGAACCCCGAGGACCCGCGCCCCTCCGAACTCAAATCTATTAAAATCGCTATGACAAAGGCAGTTTCCGAACTGCTCCCCATCGGATTACCCGATTCGAAATCTGAAACCTAAATTACAAGGACGTTTACCGAAAGGAGTCGTATCTATGAGACGACGCGTTGATTATGGCAGCCTGATCTTTCTTCTTGTATTCCTGATTGTCGGAATTTTTGCGGTGGACTTTGTCCGCAGACATATCTGGCGCGATATGCGGAAACAGCCCGAAATTGTCAGCACCTATACGGACGGCACAACACCTCCGCAGGACGATTCCGAGCCGGTCGATGGTACCACGCCGAATGAAATGCTCGTACCGCCGCCCTCCACAACCGTCAGCACCGACACCACAAATGCTGTCTCCACACCCGTCGGAAATAAGACGATCTCTGTCCCTGCTTCACAGGTCTATTCGGGCAGTCTCATCCTCGTTGACAGCGCCCACCCACAAAAGCAAACGCCCGAAACCACTGCTTTTCTCAATATTGCCTATGACCATTTCCGCCTTCCGACAAAGAATCTTACCATCTCCAATCTCTGTGTCGATTCCATCGTGAAAATGTTCAACGATTTTTATCAGGCAACCGGTTTCGGCAATACAATGGTCTATGCTACGATGAATGCCCCGACCGCTGCCGCATATAGTGCCGTCATTCCGGAGCGTATGACAGGTCTTTCCATTGATCTTGCGGTATGGGATGACGCGGTCAGCAGCCACTCCCCCTTTACCGGAACGGATATGTTCGCCTGGATCCCCCAACACTGCGCCGAATATGGCTATGTGCTCCGATTCCCTGCGGATAAAGCGGAAATCACCGGTCAGCCCGGCTGTACCTGGCATTACCGCTATGTCGGTGTTCCCCATGCTTCCTATATGACACAGCAGAAGCTCTGTCTCGAAGAATATCTCGAACTGCTGAAAAATGAACACACCTACGAAAAATCCCACCTCAAGATTGAGGCAGGCGGCGATACCTATGAGGTGTACTATGTTCCCGCAAAGGCAGGCGGTTCCGCAACTGATATTTCTGTACCCGAAAACTGCGAAGTGACGGTTTCCGGCGACAACATCGGCGGCTTTATCATTACCGTCAGACAAAAGGGCAACAGTTCTGCCGGTTCCGATTCCACTGCGCCTGCTCCCGATGCACAGCAGCAGAATACGACCACAACTTCCACCGAACGGATTACACCCGATGAATAACGAAAAAATATGTGACGCACACCCCGGAAATTCCGTCTTATTTAGTGAAGAGAGGAGCAGCTATGGACGATAAGACAATCATCGCGTACTATAATGCACGGGATGAAAAGGCGATCTCTCATACGCAAGCGCAATTCGGTTCCTATCTTACCGCAATTGCGAACCGCATTCTCTCCAATATCGAAGACGCCAAAGAATGCGTCAACGATGCGATTTTTCGTGCGTGGAACAGCATCCCGCCCGCCTGTCCCGATAACCTCAAGATCTATCTCGCTAGAATTGCACGTAATCTTGCGCTCGACCGCCATGACCATAACCACGCCAAGCGGCGCGGCGGAAATTCCATTTTACAGCCCCTCGATGAGCTGTCGGAATGCCTCCCCAGCGGCGATGCACAACCCGATGAACTGGCGGAACAATCGGCACTGCGCGATGTGATCTCCCAATATCTCGCAACACTCTCTGATGAAAACCGAAGACTCTTTCTCCAGAGATATTGGTACTGCTGTTCCATTTCCGACCTCGCAGAAAATTTTAACCTGAGCGAAAGTACGGTTAAAATGCGTCTGCTTCGGATGCGTGAAGCATTACGAGAGCATCTTGGAAAGGAGGAGTGGGCTGTATGAATAAACGATCCTTATTCCGTGCAATCGGCGATGTTTCTGACCAGTGGATTCTGGATGCAGAACCCCTCGAGACTGCGGCTTCCAGGAAAAAACCGTTCATCGTCTGGAGAAAATGGGCTGCTATGGCCGCGTGTATTATGCTTGCCTGCGGCGGACTGGTGTTCTATGCCGCAAGAAAAGAGCCGGATACCATCCCCGAACCCGACCTCACGACAACTACTACGACTACCACCATGATGACAACCGACGACTCCGACACCTCTACGCCCGATCGCGTGACAACGGAGGCATCCTCCGCTTCCTCCGCGTCTTCCGACTTGCTGACATCCGATACAAAGGATACCGGATCCACCGGCACCGAGGATTCTGATCCCCAGAGTACCGCATCCACCTCCCTTTCGCAATCGGATTCCGGTTCTTCTGCGACAGCTTCCTCCGGAAGCACAGGTTCTTCGCAGAGTGCAACTGTCTCACAGTCCGGTGTGACATCGACAACGTCCGGTACCACACGAACATCTGCTTCCTCTACCCAGACATCCTTCACCCGCACCACAACCTCATCCTCCCGTACCACATACTCTATCACCACAACAACCACATGGACACGGCCAACCACAACAATGACTACAACTACATGGACACGGCCGACCACTACAACAACTACAACCACTACAACCACTACAACCACTACAACCACTACAACAACGACCAGATTTACTACAAGGCCGCCCGAAACAACCGAAGATCCATGGTGGGGAACAACCCCAGCAACATCAGGAAGTCCTCCGCTGAGCACGACTTCAACCGGTCTCTATATACCGCCGGAAGTCTTCTATTACCGCGTTTTCACTGTTGACGGCATCACCTACTATTACAGCCATATCCTGAATAATGAAGACGCAGTATTCTGGCAATGCGGTTCCGGAATGATGGAAAGCCATCTCGATCCCTCGATGCCCGCAAAAGCCTTCAGCTACTACGCGGTTGACGGCTATCCGATTGCCGAAGGACTTGCCGTCCAATTCGATGGCAGTGATACCTGGTATGTATATACCGCGTCCTGACTGCACTCCAATCAGCACATTGTATCGCATTCGTTTCCAACGGATGCGATACATCTTTTTTCGCTTGACAATCCCCGACAGAATGGGTATAATATATAGTATTCTATGTCTATGATTCAGAAAAGGAGTGCGGCAATTTGGTTTATATTACCGGAGATACCCACGGCGATTTCTCTCGCTTCCAGTCACCTCTGCTCAAAAAAGCTGACGCCAACGATTTCCTGATCATCTGCGGCGATTTCGGGTTTATCTGGAACGATTCCAAAAAAGAACAAAAGCTTCTTCGGAAAATTGAGGAGCTGAAATATACGGTCTGTTTCGTTGATGGCTGTCACGAGAATTTCGACCTCCTCGAAAAATATCCGACCGAAAGCTGGAACGGCGGAACCGCTCGGATCATCGCCCCCAACCTCATCCACCTCCTCCGCGGTCAGGTCTATACGATCTGCGGAAAGAAATTCTTTACCTTCGGCGGCGGCCATAGTCAGGATTTTGAATTCCGTTCCGCCGCAAACTGGTGGGAACAGGAACAGCCAACCTGTCAGGAAATTGTCGCAGCGGCGGAAGTCCTGAAACACCATGATCAGACCGTAGATTATATCATTACCCATGAACCGCCCGCTTCCCTTAAAGACTGTCTCCGCGTCGATACGATGCAGCGGCTCGAAATTCATGCGTTCTTTGAAGACCTCATTACCGTCTGTCATTTTCAGCAATGGTACTTCGGAAAATGCCACCTCAACCGCCATATCCCGATGAAGTATTACGCGGTCTTCGATGACATCATTTCGCTCAAGGATACCAAAAAGAAAAAACGTACCGCTTCCGATAAGAATTCTCCCAAAAAACATGAGGAAGATCAAAATGCTGATGCTTGATACACAACCCAATTATATCGAAAACAGTGAGCAGATTGTCAAGGAAACAACCGGATTTTTTTGCCGAGCTCGCTTCGAGATTCCTTGCATTCCTTCCGAATCTTGCCATCGCAGCTGTCGTATTTATCTGCGGTATGATTCTCGCAAAACTCATTTCCAAACTCGTCAAAAAAGCAGTCAAACGTGCAAGCGTCGAGAAAACCGCCTCCTCCTTCGGCAGATCCCTCGGAAGTATCCTTCTCTATGCGTTCCTGATTATCATCTGTCTGACCATCTTAGGCGTTCCGATGACCAGCATTGTGGCGGTAATCGGTGCGGCAGGACTTGCGGTCGGACTCGCGCTCCAGAACTCCCTTTCCAATCTCGCCGGCGGATTTATTATCCTCTTTGCAAAGCTCTTCTCGGTCGGCGATTATATCATCGTCGGAGATGCGGAAGGGTATGTCGAATCGGTTTCCATTCTCTATACCCGTCTTACGGCACGTGACCACCGCACAATCTATCTCCCGAACGGAAGCGTCTCCTCCGGTCAGATTATTAATCTCTCCCAGCAGGCTTCGATTCGGATCAGTGTTCCGGTTTTCGTATCCTACGCCGCGGATTTTCACCAGACGGAAACACTCCTCCTTGATGCAATCGCAAAGCATCCGATGTTTCTGGATTCGCCCGCACCCTCGGTTTCGATGAGTGCACACGCCAATAGTGCGGTCGAACTGTCACTGAATGTCTGGGTCGAGCCAAAAGACTATTTCAGTGCAAAATCCGAGCTCCTGATCCTCACGAAAACAACTCTGGACGCGGCAAAAATCGAAATCCCCTACCCCCAGCTCTGCCTGCATCCAAGCGCTTCGCTCCCTGCATCCAATCCGCTTCCCAAGAAATCTGCCGGCAGAAAATCCTGATCCCATACGGATCATCTCTATGCCATCTATCCCGGACATCCGTCTTCATCAGACGGATGTTTTTGTTTATGAAGCCGCTTTCTGACGGCAATTTCTCGGCAAAGCATATGATGAATCGGTTTGAAACACTCCCTTTTTCGGCAGTTCGAATGTCTCCAAAGGCTTGACAAATACCGGCGGGTATGATATAATGGTTACATCAAACGTACAGATGTCCGCCTAACACGGAATATTTTAGAAACGAGGAGGCTTCCGATGGATATACCGAAGAAAAACTGGGTTGTTGTCGATGTCGATGTATTACCGGAAGTTATCATCAAAACACTGATGGTCAAACGACTGCTCGCAAACCGTGAGGAAAAAAGCTCCTCCGCCGCCTGCCGCAGAATCGGTATCTCCCGCAGTGCTTTCTACAAATACCGCGATTCTGTCTTTATCTACGAAGAGCAGATGAATCAGCATATCTTTACCGTTTATCTGCTTTTACATGATAAATCGGGTGTGCTTTCCGGCGTTCTGGCAACTCTGTATGCCGCACAGGCAAATATTATGACCGTCAATCAGAGCATTCCGGTCGATGGCGCAGCAACCGTTACTGTCTCGTTCCGCCTCGATGACGCATCTCAGGTTCGTCCGCTTTGTGACGAACTCAAACAGCTCACCGGTGTGGTCGATGTGCGTATGCTCTCCGGCTCATAATCCTGCGTTTCACTTTGCCCCCCGCTGCGGCAGATGTTCAATCTCTTTACAGAAAGGAAGTCTCTCGGATCCGCGATCCGATGAGCATGGTATCTCGCTATGAAAAAAATTGCCGTCTTAGGCTTCGGTACAGTCGGTTCCGGCGTTGTCGAACTGTTCTTTAAAAACCGCAGGATGATCGAACAAAAAGCCGGTCAGCCGCTTGAGCTCGCTTATATCCTCGATCTCCGCGAATTTCCGGATTCTCCGTATGCCGATAAATTCGTCAAGACCATCGACCCCATCCTCGCGGATCCCGATGTGATCGTTGTCGCAGAATGCATGGGTGGTGTGGATTTCCCGTTTTCCTGCCTTTCGAGATGTCTCGAAAAAGGCATCAGCGTTGCCACCTCCAATAAAGAGCTGATCGCGGCAAAGGGCGCAGAACTTCTCGCAAGCGCAAAGGCACATTCCTGCAACTGTTTCTTCGAGGCAAGCGTCGGCGGTGCCATCCCGATTATCCGCCCGATTCACCGCTGTCTTGCCGGAAACGATATCTCCGATATCTACGGCATCTTAAACGGTACGACAAACTTTATCCTCAATCAGATGCTGACGGCTCAGATGAATTTCGAGGACGCACTCAAAATGGCGCAGGAACTCGGATACGCAGAGCGTGATCCCAGCGCGGACGTTGACGGCCATGATGCCTGCCGCAAAATCTGTATCCTCTCCTCCCTCGCGTTCGGCAGCCATGTATATCCCGAAAATGTTCCGACAATCGGTATTCGTGATATCTCCCTCGAAGACGCTGCACAGGCAGATGTTCTCGATGGCGCAATCAAGCTCATTGCATTCGTCAAGCGCCTCGCTGACGGCAGAATCCTCCCCGCTGTTATGCCGATGTTTGTGCCCCACGACAATATGCTTTCGCGTGTGGACGGCGTATTCAACTGCGTAGAGGTTTGTGCGGACGCCATCGACAAGGCTTATTTCTGTGGACGCGGCGCCGGTAAATTCCCTACCGCTTCCGCTGTCATGGGCGATATCATCGAGGCGGTCAAGCACGATAAAACTGTCTTCTCCCAGTATTGGGAGGACTCCGGTACACAGGACTTCCTCGCACCGCTGAGTGAACTCGTATGCGGAATGTTTATCCGCTTCGAACAGCCGGTCGGTGCCGATGCAATCTCGAAAGCCTATGCTGCATTCGCACAAAAGGAAGCTGTTTCTGCTGATATCTCAGCTTCCGATATTGCCTGTGTGGTGCCTGCGATGACCGCCGCTCAGCGTGACGCGCTCCTCGAAGCATTCCGTGCTTCCGGTTTGCAGATTGCACATTCTATGCCGGTACTGCCTGCATAATTCAAAAATTAAGCGTTTCTATTGCCGTCGGTTCGCTCCGGCGGCAATTTTTTTGCATAATGACGGAAAATAAGGGAATACTGGATCACAAGCAATGATTCCAGGGAGGTATCCGATGACAACGCTCAAAGGTGTAAATAAGACTGTTTTAGAGCTTTCTAATCCAGACAGCGATTATTTTGAACGGATTGTATTCTATGTAAAGCCGAATCTCAAAACTTCCGATAAAAATACCCTCCGCTCCGAAGCAGAGCATATCCTCGCACAGCTCTCCCCCAGCCGCCCTTCTCAGATCGGAAAACAATTTCTCCTGCGGCTCCTCGCATTCTCTCTCTCCGCCGCCGGTGGTGCCGCAATCACAGCTTTCTGGTTAAAATAGCCAATAGAATACGGAAAAAAATTTGTCGTTTTGTCTTGTCATTTTCGAATAGATATGGTATAATAAAATGGAATGAGAATAAATTGTTTGATTGTTAGGAAATGAGGATATGAAAATGGACGAACAGATGATTTACGGCAGAAATTCGGTGATGGAAGCCCTCAAGGCCGACACGCCGATTGACCATATATTCGTAACTTCTATGACCGGAAGCCTCGGCGCAATCTGTAAAGAAGCAAAAAAACGCGGCATCGTTGTCAAAACCATCGACAGCCGTAAGCTCGATACGATCTGCGACGGCGGCAACCATCAGGGCGTCTGTGCGCAGGGGGCGTGTGCCGAATATGCAACAGTGGCTGATATCCTCGCTGTCAGCGAGAAAAAAGGTTCGGCACCATTTCTCGTGCTCTGTGACGGCATCGAGGATCCCCATAACCTCGGCGCAATCCTCAGAACCGCAGAAGCTGCCGGTGCGGATGGTGTGATTTTACCGAAACGCCGCAGCGCTTCCCTGACCCAAACTGTATTTAAAACTTCTGCCGGCGCAGCAAGCTGGATTCCGGTTGCTCGCGTCGGAAATCTCGCGACCGAAATGATTGCCCTCAAAAAAAGAGGTATCTGGTTCTTCGGCGCAGATATGAATGGTCAGCCCGCAACCAAAACCGATATGACCGGTGCTGTCGGCATCGTCATCGGTTCGGAGGGCTTTGGGCTGAGTGCGCCCGTTCGTGCACAGTGCGACGGTATCCTCAGCCTCCCGATGTTCGGAAGAATCAACTCGCTGAATGCTTCGGTTGCCGCAGGTATCCTGCTCTATGAAGCAGTTCGCCAGCGTTCTTCCCTGTGATTCGCTTACCGCGTAGAATCACATTCTCAAGAATTATCAATCAGAGAGGAGCAGCAGGCATCTCCGACCCCCCTCACGGCTCGGAGTTTCGCCGTCCAAAATGGTATTCAAACGTCGTGAATCCATTGATCAGCTGGACAAGCAGGCGGCTGCGCCGAATGCACAGGCGGATGGGCAGACCCAGACATCTCCTTCGCCGCAGACTGTTCAGCCCAATAATACCCCCGATTCGAAAAAATTATCGAAAAAACAAAATAAGCAAAAAAAATATACACAGGATTCCCCCGAAAAACTCAGCAAAAATGGAAAACCACTCAAAACCGATCCCTATGGAAATCCTGTAAAAAAACGAAAAAAGGATGCACCGCTTCGGAAAGCAGAACCCGTCCGTACTGTGACGCCTGCCGATATCCAGAAGCCGCAGGTCTCCTTTATGAACTCCATCGCAAACCTCGAACCTGCTTCCCGTGCCCGATGGACCGGTGCTACCACACAACAGGCTTATGACCATGCCGTTCGCTCAGAATCCAAGTCTTCTCCCGAAGAATCCGATTATCAGCCCAAAATCCGCCGCATGAGTGATTCCACCCGTGCAAAGGAGCTGCGGAAACGCCGCCGTATCTCGGATGCCATGCCCTACGAAAAGGATTCCCCCGAACAGCATATGCAGTCGAATACGCCCCCATCCAAACGAAAAAAACAAAAGAATCCTGATGAACAGACCGCCCGTATCCCCGACCAACTCATGGAACAGCCCTATGAAGAGCTGTCCGATCCGATTGATGTCCTCGAAAAGGCGGAACATACACAAATCAGCCTCGCACCTGCGGAAGCTGACGGCATCGACATTGACGTACATTACCACGAAGAACGCCGCAAGCGTTCCGATCTCCCCAAACAGGCGAAGGATTTTAAACACCCCGAAGATAAAATTTCCATCCGTCATGATATCGACGAATTGAAAATGTCGCTTTCGCTGCGAGTCGTACTCGTCGGAATCGTAACCGTCATCAGCGCTCTGCTGACGCTGCTCGACTGGATTCCCGCAATTCGGATGCCGGTCTTCCTTTCCGCGAAGGATTCGCCCCATAGCTTCCTCATTATCCAGCTTCTGCTTGGAATGCTCGTCATTCCGCTTTCCGGCGATCTCTTAAAGAGCGGCTTCCGGAAACTCATCTCTCTCAAAGCAGACTGTGATACCCTCGCCGCCTGTGCGATCGCTTCCGCCGAAATTTCCGCACTCCTGATGCTCTTTTTCCCCAATATGCTCCGGAATGGGAATGCTTCGGTGTATATCTCCGTCGCATTGCTCTGTGTCTGGATGAATGCGATTGCAAAGAATATGATTGTCAGCCGTGCACAGCGGAATTTCGAAATCCTCTCGAATGATGAGCCGAAATACGCGATCCATTATGTCGAGGACGAAAAACGCGCAGAAACCCTGACGCGCGGTACACTCGGCGATCTCCCGATTCTTGCGACAATGCAGCCGGCAAATCAGATTACCGATTTCCTCCGCTATACATTCTCCTCCGATCTGGGCGATCATGTCTGTAAAATCGCATCGCCCGTTATCCTCGCGATTGCATTCGTCTTTTCTCTGTTCCTCGCCATTCTGCGTGCGGATGTGGTCGGAAATCCCGTCTGCTACGGACTGAGCGTTTTTGCGCTCTGTATCGCCGCAGCGTCCTGTGTCGGCATTCCGCTCATCTCCAATCTCCCGATGGCAATCGGTACAAAACAATATGTCCGCGGAAACGGTCTCCTCCTCGGATATCAGAGTGTGGACGATTTCTACGATGTCAATACCATCATGGTTGACGCCGCGACACTCTTCCCTGCCGGTTCGACAAAACTGGAATCTATTCAGATTGTCGGTGAAAGCCGGATCGAAGAAGCATTGCAGTTCGCCGCAAGCCTGACACAGCATGGCGGAAGTATCCTCAAGGATCTGTTCGCAGGCGCGATTCTTACCGAGGAACAGATGATTCTTCCGGTCGAAGATTATGCGTATGACGAGGGCAGCGGCATCAGCGGCTGGATCCATAATAAACGCGTACTCCTCGGAAAACGTGAAATGATGGTGGAACATAATATCGAAGGGCTGCCGGCGGTATATAAGGAAGATGAACTGACAAACGGAAGCCTCGAAGCCATCTATCTTTCGGTTTCCGGTACCATCTCCGCGATGTTTATTGTCAGTCTGACTGCCGGAAAAGGTATCAAACGGTGGCTCCGTGAGCTGGAACGCGAAGATATCCATCTCCTGATCCGAAGCAATGACGCGCTCCTTTCTCAGCGCAGAATTGCAAGAATGTTCGGCTATCCCGAAGAACTCCTGAAGGTGATCCCCACAAGACTCGAACAGGAATATATTGCAGAAACCCAACCCCTCGAATCGGCAAGCGCATCCATGGTCTGTGAGGGAAGACTCGCCGGACTTGTCCAGACAATTGTCGGCGCAAAACGAATCTATTCCACCGCAATGCTCGGTGCAATTATGCAGATTGTCTCCGCTTGTCTCGGAATGCTCTGTGCCATCATCTTCCTCCTGCTCCATGCCTATGATTATGTGGCAGGCGGCATTCTCCTGATTTATCATATCCTCTGGACACTCCTGACCGTTGCATCTCTCCACCTCAAAGATGTATAATCATATATCACAAAAAACGCTTCATCCGTTATACCGGATGAAGCGTTTCCATTTCAGGGAACTGTGCTTTCAGACAGCCTATGATCCATCACTTTCATTTTTTCTTTGTTCGCTGCCTTTTTTAAATACAACAAGCTTACTGAAAATATAGTTGATGGTGAGAATGATAAACTGCACGAGGATTGTCATCAGGATATAATTCCATTGCCAATAGCTTGTTGTGAGCCACATAATCCCAAGCTCCATGAAAAAGGATGTGGCTCTTGCGCTGGCGAACGTACCGATTTCATAGAGCAGTGCTTTGTTCGTATTGGTCTTGCTCATAAACACATACTTCTTATTCACGACAAACGCAAAGGCCGCGGTGATGATCCAGGAAATCGTTGTGTTCAGCAAGTTCGGAATGGTCTGGGTAATCTCAAACCCTATCAGCTCAATCACATATTTTCCAAGTATCTTCGTCAGTCCGGAAACAACGGTTGTCCAGAAACCATAATAACAGTATCTCCAGATATTTTCATACCGGTAAAAAAGCTTCTGAATCGGTTTCGGCATCAGCTTCAATACAAACTGCAATAATTTTTCTAACATGAAATTCCTCCTAACTGATTATTTCGCGGCATCGGAATGTTCCGGTGTCCGCAGCGCAAAACGAATGCGCTCAATTTTCTGGTCGGTTGCCGCTGTGACACGAAGCGCAAACCATTCGCCCGTATAGCTCTCTCCAACCGCCGGAATATGTCCGAACAGCTCCATTGCCCAGCCGCCAAGTGTTGTACAGTCGGTTTCGATGGCATCCTCATTTAAATCCAGCGCGTCACACAAATCTCCGATGCTGTATTCTCCGGAAATATCATAGGAATTTGCGTCAAGCTTTGTAATCAGCGGAATCACCTCATCCGCCTCATCATAGATTTCTCCCACAAGTTCTTCGATGATATCTTCGAGCGTTACCATACCCTTCGTTCCGCCATACTGATCCATAACCAGTGCGATATGCGACTTTGCGCGCTGCATCGTTCCGAGAATATCGCTGATGCGGGCAAACTCCGGAAGACGGATAATATTCTTTATAATCGGGCGGAGGGCAGTTCCGCCTTCTTCGATCAGCCCGAAGAAATCCTTTTCGGTAATGAAGCCGATGATATCATCCAGCGTTTCATCATATACCGGCAGTCTCGAATATCGCTCACGGAGAAATACCTGCTTCACTTCGTCGATCGGCATATCTTTCTGAACCGCAACGATATTGACGCGCGGAACCAGCACTTCATTGACCGAAATCTCATCAAATTCCAATGCCGAACGCACCAGATCACTTTCCTGCTCCTCCAGCACGCCTTCTTCTTCAATCTGTTCCACGATCACCTTCAGCTCATCCTCGGTGACCGACGGCTCTGCATCCTTACTCTGCACAAGCTTCGAGAGCTGGTTAAAAAGGAAAATAACCGGCGTCAGAATCCAGATCAGACCATGCAGCGGTACGGCGAAAAATCTCGTCAGCGGTTCTGCATGGGATTTCGCATAGGACTTCGGAATAATCTCTCCGAAAATCAATACCAGAACGGTCATGCACAGCGAGGCAATTCCGACGCTTCCCTCCCCGAACCATGCATTGAACAGAATCGTTCCGAGAGATGCCGAAAAGATATTGACAAGGTTATTTCCGATCAGAATTGCTGTCAGCGCCCGGTCAAAGGATTCCGCAATATTCAGTGCTTTTCCCGCTTTCTTATCCCCTTGCATTGCGCTATGCTTCAAGCGGATTTTATTGACGCTCGAAAACGCTGTTTCACATGCCGAAAACAATGCCGAAAATGCCAATAAACACAGGATGGCTATGGGTAACAACATAAAAAAGTTTTTTCCTTTCATACAATAGATATTTTTATTATAACAGATTTCTGAAAAAGACGCAAGTCCGATTTTCTGCTTAATTTGGACTTTTTTGACTTCTGGAAGCCATTTTGGACGATTGCATGGGCAGTATGCGGTTTCTCTCGGATTTCTTTGGCCGCAGATAGATTTTCCCACTTGACAACTGCATCGGAATCGGTTATAATATATGTAGTTAGCATATACTAACCACATAGGAGGTGTTCTGATGTTTCAATGGATCACGGAGAATCTCGCCTCAATTCTTGTCGGGCTGATTCTCCTCGCCGCAGTCCTTGCCGCTGTCTGTAAAATCATCCGTGACCGAAAATCCGGACGCGGAAGCTGCGGATGCGGATGCAGCAGCTGTGCAATGAACGGAAAATGTCACATGAAATCTTCCGACAGCACGCCCTGAATACCATACTCCATCACACAAAAGAAGCCATGCACGCGCTCCGTTCCGGAACTGCGCCATGGCTTCTTTTTTGACATCTTACTTACTGAGCTTTCGTACCAGCCAAATCACTAAACAGGCTCCGACAATCGACAGAATCAGCCCCGACAGCCATCCGCCGCCGATGCCAATCAGATTGCCAATCGCACCGCCGACGATTCCGCCGACAAGTCCCAGCAGAATGTTTACCAGACAACCCTGCTGACTGTCCATAATCTTTCCGGCAATTGAACCGATGAATGCACCAATCAATAATTCAACCAACAGACGCATCTTTTACGCCTCCTTTTTTCGGGATGCTTTCAGTATACAACAAACCGTTCGGATTGTCAAGTATTTTCCCTATGTTTTACGCAACCGTTTCCGGCTCCTCATCCAGATGTGCAATAATCTGTAAAATCGCATTCACATCCGCAGCGTTCAAAACGCCGTCTGCATTCATATCGCAGATCTGAGGTGCTTTTTCGGAAAGCTCCGGCGCGGTCTCGTCCTCTGCTGCATAGCGGGAGAGGAGAATGACATCACTGATATCCACGACAAAATCATCATTCGCGTCGCCTGCGATACCATAACGGCAGACCATTTCGTTTGCAGCAGCATAAGCTTCTGCGGTCGAGCCTTCCCGACATTCCAGGATAAAGTCGTTTCTGACCGAAAGAATATAGATATGCATATACTGACCGGTCTGGGTAAAGGTATTCTTATAGCCGAATGCCTGCTCGTCAATTCTGACATTATCGCTGCGGATTGCAACGCTCGGAAGTGCATTGCAGGTAATAAACGCACGATAGCCGATTTCTTCCACACCCTCCGGAATGACCAGCGATTTCAGCGGACATTCCGTGAATGCTTCCTTCCGGATTTCTTTCAGACTCTCCGGGAAATATACCGCTTCCAGTGCCGTACAGCGTTTGAATGCAGACTGATGGATCACAGTCAGTGTTTCCGGAAAACGAACCGATATCAGCTCCTTATTGCCCGTGAATGCGTTGCCGCAGATCGCGCGCACGCCATCGGGAATCTCAATATTTCCGACCGCTGATTTTCCGTCCAGCAGCAAGCCGTTGACGATAAACATTCCGTCCGTTTTCGGCTGGTCTGCAATCCATTTTGTTTTCGCGAAGGCGCTGTCACCGACATCTTCCAGTGTGTTCGGCAGTTGGATATCCGTACAGTCATGGCAAAGCGAAAATGCGTTGGCACAAATCTGTGTCACACCGTCCGGTATCACGATTTTTGTGACATTGATCGAACGCTGCAAATCCACGAATACGGTTTCACCGATGCTGGTAATGCCATCCGGAAAAACAATTTCGAACGGTTCTTCTTCCTCGCCCTCTTTATTATAGATGAGCACGACATTCTTATCTTCCAGATCTTTTTTCAGTGCTTCTTCCTCCGCCTTGCGCTTTGCGAGAATATCGTCAACAGCTTTTGCGGCGTCGATCACGATACCATTGACGATCACAAACGGATTCTCCTCGCGCCTGGCATCCGTCCATGGCGTCAGATCAAAGGGTGCGGCACCGAAACTCGTCACACTTTCCGGAATCTCAATTTCTGTCAGCGACTGACAATCCGCAAAGGCATGGTTTCCGACGAATGTCACGCCGTCCGGAATTTTTACGGATGTCAGCGACGGACTGTGCCAGAAAGCGCCGCCGCCGATTTCGGTCAGCGTATCCGGAAAAACAACGCCCGAAATCTTGCTCCCGTAAAATGCGGCTGCACCGATGGCGGTTACCGGTTTCCCGTCAATTTCCGATGGGATTTCTACTACGCCTTCGTTGACTGCACAGGCTGTGATGGTGACGGTATCGTTCACCAGCTCATAAGTAAAGTCTCCCGATTTCAGCTGCTCATCCGCTGCGGATGCGATGATGGTGCGGAACGCCGGTGCGTTCGGATTGGTTGCTGCGACAGCTGTACACAACATACAGACTGCGGCTGCCGCTGCCATTACCTTTTTCATTTTCATGAGAATTACCCCCTCCTGCAAATTCATTGCCCTTCTATTATAACGCATTTTTCTGCAGATTGCAAGAGGGATTTGAAATATTTTCATATAAGACGGTTAATCCTACAAATACCGCCTAATTTCCAGCCTCAAAACCGACAACTCAACCAATCGGAATCTTGCAGAAAAATAGAAATTTACTATTTTTCAAGATTTTCACATAAGTTCTTCCGCTTTTATTCTTTATCATCTGCCATCTGATTTCCGATGAAATCTCAGCCCTTTCCCATTGACACAGCCGCTTGATTTCCTGTATAATAAGGAAAAGGATGTCCGTACCCCAACCGATATTCAGAAAGGAAGGTCGAATATGGCTGATACCCCATTCCAGCAGGAATCCGGCGAGATTTATCATGTTGACACCCGAAAAGCGCTCGCAGACCATTTCTTCGCAAACCGTGAGCTGGGATTTCATCATGCTCCCTTCGAACGTGAAATCGCATTCTATGAAAGTGTACGCTCCGGCAACCTCGAAACCGTAAAAACACTCTTTACACCGCTGGGCGGTGAAGGCTTCGGAAAGCTTTGTCCCGATCCGCTCCAGAACCTCAAGTACCATCTTGTCGTCAGCATCGCCATGATTACACGCTTCTGCATCAACGGCGGGATGCAGCCCGAAGACGCGTACAGTCTGAGCGATATCTTTATTCAGCAGACCGATGCCTGCCGCACCGCCGACGAAATCCATGCCCTCCATTTCAATATGACCGTTGAATTCACAAAGCGGATGCGCCAGATCCAGAGCGGCAGACAATATTCCCGCACCACGCTCCAGATGCTCGATTATATCAGCGATCACCTCCATGAACGCATTTATATCGAGGATATCGCCGCTGCACTCTCCAAAAGTGTTCCTTATCTCTCCCGCCTCTTTGCAAAGGATCTCGGCACCACCATCAGCGAATATATCACCCGAAAAAAAATCGAAACCGCTGCACAGATGATCCAGTTTTCCGACTATACCGCCCTCGAAATCAGCAGCTTTCTCGGCTTTAGTTCGCAAAGCTATTTTATCAAGCAATTTAAAAAGCATATCGGCATTACCCCGAAAGAATATCGCGATCGCTTCTATTCTGTGAGCTGGATGAATTATGATTTGAAAAACCGAGGTTAAGAAATTGCTATTTTCGCAATCATTTTGATAGAATTTTCCGTTCCGGTATGGCATACTGAATCCAGCATAGGTTCTATAAATATAAAACGTATGGAACGGAGGATTTATTATGAATCGCAAATATAAGCTTCTCGCCTTATCTGTTTGCAGCGTCCTGACTGTGACCTCAATCTCGTGGCAGTCTTTTGCAGCAAACGTCGGTGACCTCAATCAGGATGGTCAGGTCAACGCGCAGGATGCGCGCACGCTCCTCTCTTTCCTCACCGGTCAGTCCCGATCGCTGAACGGAAATGCTGACCTCAACAATGACGGAAAGGTGAATGCTGCCGACCTCACACTCCTCAAACGAAGCATCTTAAACCCCGGCACTTCCGGCAGCATCAAGGATCTTGGTACTGCCCCCAATACCTCTGCGACCATGTACGAGGATTTCCGCGACGGTTCGAGCCAGTATTTCATCGCTTCCGATGGCTGGGAAAACGGAGATCCGTTCGACTGCGGCTGGTATAAGCAGAACACCTCTCTCGATAAGGGCTATCTGACCCTCACCATCGACAAGGACTATTCCGGTAAATACCACTACTCCGGTGCGGAATACCGTACCAATGATTTCTACCACTACGGCTACTATGAGACTTCGATGCAGGCAATCAAGAATGATGGTGTCGTATCCTCGTTCTTCACCTATACCGGTCCTTCCGATAACAATCCTTGGGATGAAATCGACATCGAGATCCTCGGCAAGGACACCACAAAGGTTCAGCTCAACTACTATACCAATGGTCAGGGCAATCACGAATATATGTATGACCTCGGATTCGATGCTTCTCAGGGCTTCCACCGCTATGGATTCAACTGGCAGCCCGGCTATATCGCATGGTATGTAGACGGTAAGGAAGTATACCGCGCAACCAATAATATCCCCTCTACCCCCGGTAAGATCATGATGAACACATGGCCCGGCAGAGGTGTGGACGAGTGGCTCAAGCCCTATAACGGCAACACTCCGCTCATTGCAAAATATGAATGGGTTACTTACAACAAACAATAATCTCTCCAGATTGATTTCGGAGGTATGCCAATGTTAAAGTTTAACGGCTACGAAAAAGGCGTAAATCTCGGCGGCTGGTTCTCACAATGCTGCCACACCATCGAACACTACGATTCCTTTATTACCGAATCGGATTTCCAACAGCTCGCTGACTGGGATATCGACCATGTACGGATTCCGATCGACTATAATCTGCTCGAAGATGCAAACGGCAATCCCACAGAGTACGGTATGCAATATCTGCAAAATGCTGTGGCGCTTTGCGGTAAGTATCATCTGAATATGATACTTGATCTCCACAAAACCGCCGGATATTCTTTTGATGTCGGACATGGTGAAAGCGGGTTCTTTGAAGCTCCCGCACTCCAGGAACGCTTCTATCAGCTCTGGGAACGACTCGCCAAAGCATTTGGTCAATATCATGAACGCATCGCATTCGAGCTGCTCAATGAAGTCACGGATCAGGCGTATTGCAGCCTCTGGAATCGTATTTCCACTACCTGTATCCAGCGCATCCGCAAGTTTGCACCGCTGACCAAAATTCTGATCGGCGGCTACTGGAATAACAGTATCCTCGCCATTCCGGATTTGCTGATGCCCTACGACGAGCATATCATCTATAATTTCCACTGCTATGAACCACTGGTATTCACCCATCAGGGTGCCGGCTGGGTCGTGAATATGCCGACGGATTTCCGCACAGAATTTCCGCTGACCTCCGCACAGTATCAGAAGCTTTCCAATAATCTTGCGCTCGAGAATGCAGATCTTCTCTATCTCTCATCTCCCGATGCAAAGGGCGCTGAATTCTTCCGCCAGATGTTCGCGAAGGCTGTCCGTATCGCTGAAGAACGCAATGTTCCGCTTTACTGCGGCGAATACGGCGTCATCTCTCTTGTTGACCCCGACAGCATTGTGGCATGGCACGAAGCCATTCATGAGGTGTTCGAGGAATTCGGAATCGGACGAGCCGTATGGAATTATAAACAGCTCGATTTTGGTTTGGTTGATGCTGACCGCGCTCAAACCCTCGCTGCGGTCATGGCACTTCTCTAGTAAACTGCTTTCCTTTTGTGTGATATCATTTTCGCCGTTATTGGATTCTCGGATCCGATAACGGCTTTTTTTCTTGCCCGATACACGCATGAATTACATTGAGCGCACAGAATATTCCCTAAATCTTCCGCATAGATTTTTAATATTTTTGGAAGGCGTTTATGTTGACAAAAGTACGATTATACGATATAATTATTACTTAGTCTGATTTAGGCTAAATATATTATTCAGATAAGGGAGAGTTACATGAAACAGAGCTTGAAAAAAATTGCTGCGACGACGTTTGCTTTGAGCATTGTCTTTACATCCGGTCCGGTACTCGATGTATCCCTATTCAACGAGACTGGAATGGGCGTATATCATTCGAAAAGCATTCAACACGGTGAATGTACGGGATAAATACGATCTGGTCGGAGATGTGAATCTCGATTTTAAAATTGATGAAAACGATATCACAG
>JAFXIC010000036.1 GCA_017533485.1 Oscillospiraceae bacterium | reverse complement strand
TACAAAAAGTTCACGATAGCACCAATAAGAGTGAAAAAAAGAGCTAACTGACTTAATCAAAATCAGTTAGCTCTTTATTTATGAATAATCTGAAATTGTTGTCAAAACGTTGTCACGAGGCTTTTTCGAACCTCGAAAACCAAGTGTTTATGCGGGTTTTCAGCGTTTTGGGCATTATTCCCACTCAATTGTTCCGGTGGGCTTGGGGGTAATATCATAGAGCACACGATTGACGCCGGGGACTTCATGAACAATACGGTCTGTAATTCTGCCGAGGAGTTCCCAGTCAAGCGGCTCGATCGTTGCGGTCATCGCATCGACCGTATTGACCGCACGGATCACTACCGGCCATTCATCACAGCGATTGTTATCGCGGACGCCGACGGTTTTGAAATCGGGGATGAGGGTAAAATACTGCCAGACCTTACCGCAAAGACCTGCCTTATCAAATTCCTCGCGGAGGATTGCATCGGATTCGCGTACAGCCTCCAGACGATCCTTGGTGATTGCGCCGACACAGCGTACACCAAGACCGGGGCCGGGGAACGGCTGGCGATAGACCATGCTGTCGGGGAGACCGAGGGCTTTTCCGCAGGCACGTACCTCATCCTTAAAGAGATATTTCAGCGGTTCCACCAGCTCGAACTGAACATCCTCCGGCAGACCGCCGACATTGTGGTGCGCCTTGACAGACTTACCGGAATGGGTGCCGGATTCGACGATATCGGGATAGATGGTACCCTGTGCAAGGAATTTTGCGTCGGTCAGCTTTGCTGCCTCATCATCAAAGACGCGGATAAATTCCTCGCCGATAATCTTACGCTTCTGTTCGGGATCACTGACGCCGGAGAGCTTGCTGAGGAAGCGTTCTTCCGCATCAATATATACGAGATCAGCATCCAGCTCGTCACGGAAAACCTGGCAGACCTGTTCCGGTTCGCCCTTGCGGAGCAGACCGTGGTTGACATGGATACAGGTGAGCTGTTTGCCGATGGCACGAATGAGGAGTGCGGCAACAACCGAAGAATCGACGCCGCCGGAGAGCGCGAGAATGACATGGCCGTCACCGATCTGTTCGCGCAGCAGCTCGACCTGATCGGCGATAAAGTTCTCCATATTCCAGTTCTTTTCGCACTGGCAGTCGGTAAAGAGGAAACTGCGGAGTGTATCGGGGGTAAAGTTATCCCCGTCAAAAGCATCCGGTGCAGCCATGAGGGTGGGAACGGAGACGGTTCCGGTATATTGAGACTTGCCGTCGGTGCAGAAAATAACGCCTTTCAGGTTGGGTTTTGCATTCAGTTCATCGGGGGAGATGTTACCGGGATAAACCTCGCTGTAAACACCTTCCGCACGAATTTGGCGCGCGAGAGCAGCATTCTTATCGCTGCCCAAGTCGAGAATTGCGATCAGATCCTGTTTCATGGTAACCACCTTAGCCTTTCTGTAACATATAGATTTTTCGGGATGTTTTATTATACCACGCCCGACAAAATGCTGTCAAGAACAAACGGAAAAATTCCGCAGAGATTCCCCAAGACCGTCCCTCAGAAAGGTCTTGGGGATAAATTTTTGTGACATCTGCCAAAAGTACGGTTTTTAATTTGTAGGAAGATCCAATGGGCATCAATAAACAGCGCGGATAATCCGCAAATCACAGCCGAGGATACAGCGCAGGGTATTGAGCATTTCGGAGTCGGGAAGATTGGCGGTATTCCGGATTTCGAGAATCACGCTCGCCAGCCCGCAGGGTTCGATATATTCAATTTCTTCGAGTGCGCCGCGTTTTAAACAGCAGGGGAAAAGCACCGAGCGTTCGCGAAAATCGGATTCCGCAGCATGCCCCATACATTCCGCCCACCAGCGCAGCGAGAGTGGTTCCCGACAGACCGGACAGCGAAGCTGATGGAGTTCGGTGCCGCAGTCTACAAAAATCGGAGACTCTGCGATGACATAAATGACATCGGTAGTATGCAATGCGTTTTTCAGGTATTCTACCGCTGCCTTTACCGTATCACGCGGAAGAAGCGTGTCGGGGCTGGACGGAATCAGCCGGTAAATCATTTCAGCCATTCAGAGCATCCTCCTTTGGATGTGCTGTCGGTTTTTCTTCGGGGGGCGATAAAAATAAAATCAGCGGCGAAGGAATCCGCCGCAGAATCTCGTATTGTGCATCATGTTCTCCCGATTTCCGGAATCCGATCAGATCGGAAGGCGCGGGTGTGGAGATGCCAAAAGACAGAAGAACATCGGAAGTCCGAAATCAAATGGGCTTCCAATGTTCTTTTGCGAGTGGACCCGAAGGGGATCGAACCCTCGACCTCCGCGATGCGAACGCGGCGCTCTCCCAGCTGAGCT
>JAFXIC010000035.1 GCA_017533485.1 Oscillospiraceae bacterium | reverse complement strand
GTTCTGGTCTGCGTTTCTGGCTATCAGGACTGCCAGTTGTTCTTTGGCTGTGCGATCCAGGATCGAGAGTCTGTCTTCTTTTGATATACCTTGCTTGATGAGTTCGGCATTGAGAGGTCGTCGCAGTGGTGGTGGTCGTTGTCGTGGATGTTTCGGATGTCAGGTCGGTCGATTCTTCTGCCGCATTGGCAGTTGTTGTCGTATCATTGGCTGCGGGCGATGCAGCCGATTGCGCAGTCGTTTCTTCTGCGGATATGGAAATGGGGAAGCGTGCGCCGGCGATCAGCGTCAGCATAAGAAAGAGCGCCGCTGTACGAAGAATGGGATGATGTTTATTCATAAGTCAGTTTTCCTTTATATTGTTTCTATCAGGAATTACAGACGGGTAACGGAAAAGGGGAATCCGGAACCGGAACTCCCCTTTTTTCGTGTAAAATTAGAATGTCTGCGGAAGCGGTGTGACCGTATGGTCAGCGGGATAGCCTTCTGCGCGAACAACATCAACATTGTTGTACGCAGCCATACCGGTTCCGGCAGGAATGAGCTTACCGATGATAACATTTTCCTTCAGACCGAGCAGACAGTCGCTCTTTCCGCGGATTGCGGCATCGGTGAGAGCCTTCGTGGTTTCCTGGAAGGATGCAGCGGAGAGGAAGCTTTCGGAAGTCGAAGAAGCCTTGGTGATACCCTGTAAGACGGGTGCAACCGTAACGAATTCGAGATCGGGCTCTCCTGCGTCCATGCGTTCCTGAATCGACGCATTGATTGCGTCAATCTCACGGCGGTCAACCAGCGTATCGGGCAGGAGGTAGCTGCTTCCGGCATCGACCACCTGAACCTTGCGGAGCATCTGGCGGACGATAACTTCGATATGCTTATCGTTGATACCTACACCCTGCTGACGGTAAGCAGCCTGGATTTCATCAATGATATAGTTCTGGACTGCCTGCACATCGAGGATTGCGAGGAGGTCAGGCGGATAGATGGAACCGCCGGTGAGCTTTGCACCGCGTTCGACATGATCGCCGTCCTGAACCTGGAGGTAGTAGTTATAGGGGATATTATAGGGTGCGGAGTCGGTATCGGTTTCGGGGTCATGGATGACAACGACCTTATTGCCGTTTTCCTCGTGGATATTGACCGTACCGCTGGTGCGGGCGAGGATTGCGGCAGACTTCGGACGGCGGGACTCGAAGAGTTCCTCGACACGCGGAAGACCCTGTGTAATATCCTCAGCGTTTGCGATACCGCCCGTATGGAAGGTACGCATCGTGAGCTGGGTACCGGGTTCACCGATGGACTGTGCGGCGATGATACCGACAGCTTCACCGACCGAAACGAGATTGTTGTTGGCGAGGTTCACGCCGTAGCACTTCGCACAAACGCCATGCTTTGCCTTACAGCGGAGTACGGAGCGGATGGCAACCTTTTCGATGCCTGCCTCGACGATTTTCTGGGCACCCGCCTTGGTCATGGCACGCGTCTTCGGGATAAAGAGCTCGCTCTTTTCGTCCCGCAGATCTTCGACCAGATAGCGTCCGACCAGACGTTCTTCCAGCGGCTCAATTTCCTGTACGGACTTACCCTTCTTGCTGATGATACGGTAGACATCAATACCCTCGGTCGAACCACAGTCGATTTCGCGGATGATGACATCCTGCGAGACATCAACCAGACGACGGGTGAGGTAACCGGAGTCAGCGGTACGGAGTGCAGTATCTGCGAGGCCCTTACGTGCACCACGGGAGGAGATAAAGTATTCGGAAATGTTCAGACCTTCACGATAGTTTGCACGAACCGGAATTTCGATGGTAGTACCGGATGTGTTCGCGATCAGTCCACGCATACCGGCGAGCTGACGGATCTGGTTGATCGAACCACGCGCACCGGAATCAGACATCATGTTGATGGGGTTGAACGGGTCGAGGTTGGATTTCAGCGCGTCGGTAACCTGGTTGGTGGCATCGTTCCAGATTTCGATGACTTTCTGGGACTTGACCTGACCGGAGATATAGCCGTACTTATACTGCATATCGAGTTCTTCGACCTGTGCGTCGGCATTCGCGAGGATATCCTTTTTCTGCGGCGGAATCTCCGCGTCAATGACAGCGACGGTGATACCGGAAACCGTAGAATACTTATAGCCGAGTGCTTTAATCTTATCGAGGACTTCAGAGGTTGTGGTTGTACCGTGGATCCGGATACAGCGCTCGATGATTTCGGAGAGCACACCCTTCTTTACGAGCTTAGTGATTTCGAGATCGAACTGATGCTCGCTCTTGGTACGGTCAACAAAACCGAGGTCCTGCGGAATAATTTCGTTAAAGATGAGCCGGCCGACCGTACAGTCGATGATCTTGGAGATTCTTCTGTCGCCCTGCTCCTTGGTGATACGGACTTTAATCTTGGAGTGAAGCGTGATATAGTGCTCGTGGTACGCCATCATCGCCTCATCGACATCGCGGAAGCACTTACCCTCGCCGGGCTCGCCGTCCTTGACCATCGTCAGGTAATAGGAGCCGAGGATCATGTCCTGTGTCGGGACAGCAACCGGCATACCATCGGAGGGCTTGAGGAGGTTGTTTGCCGCGAGCATGAGGAAGCGGGCTTCGGTCTGTGCCTCGGCAGAAAGCGGGAGGTGGACAGCCATCTGGTCGCCGTCGAAGTCCGCATTGAACGCGGTACAGACGAGCGGATGGAGCTTAATGGCACGACCCTCTACGAGTACCGGCTCAAATGCCTGGATACCGAGTCTATGGAGGGTAGGTGCACGGTTGAGCATGACGGGGTGATCCTTGATGACATTTTCGAGTGCATCCCAGACATCATCGTTTGCGCGGTCAACCATCTTGCGTGCGCTCTTGATGTTCTGGATTTTGCCGGTATCCACCAGCCGTTTCAGTACAAAGGGTTTAAAGAGTTCGAGTGCCATCTCCTTCGGAAGACCGCACTGATACATTTTCAGCTCCGGACCGACAACGATAACGGAACGTCCGGAATAGTCAACACGTTTACCGAGGAGGTTCTGACGGAAGCGGCCCTGCTTACCTTTCAGCATATCGGAAAGGGACTTGAGTGCACGGTTATTGGGGCCGGTTACCGGTCTGCCATGTCTGCCGTTGTCGATGAGGGCGTCCACAGCTTCCTGAAGCATACGCTTTTCATTGCGGACGATGATATCGGGCGCGTCGAGCTGAAGCATTCTGCGCAGACGGTTATTACGGTTGATGACACGGCGGTAGAGGTCATTGAGGTCAGAAGTTGCATATCTTCCGCCGTCGAGCATAACCATCGGACGGATATCGGGCGGGATGACCGGAATGACGGTCATGACCATCCATTCGGGGCGGTTGCCGGAGAGGCGGAATGCCTCGATAATTTCGAGACGCTTGAGAAGCTTAACACGCTTCTGGGATTTCTGGGAGGACTGACGGGTATTGTTCTTCGCATTGAGCTGAACGAGTTCTTCCTTGAGTTTATCGGAGACCATGTCGAGGTTATTCTTCCACTCGTCGGTGACATCCGCACAGAAGGAGCAGTCCTTACAGTGATGTTCGAGCTCACAGTGGCGGCAGGCTTCGCGCTGCTGCATATCGAGCGTCAGCTTTCCCTCGTCGATGAGGTAATCGCGGAACGAGTCATAGCGGTCGGGGCTGTATTCCTGGAGGAGGTCGAGGATTGCCTCGGCACCCATTTTTGCGGTAAAGGAATCAGCGCCGTATTTTTCGATCGCATCGTAATATTCCTTCTCGGTGAGGAGCTGCTGTTTCACGAGACCGGTTTCATACTGACCGAAGTGTACGGGGTCGGGCTGACCGGGATCGGTTACGATATATTTTGTAAAGTAGAGGACTTCTTCGAGCCGTTTCTGGGAGATTTCAAGAACCTGTCCGATACGGGACGGCGTGCCCTTGAAGTACCAGATATGGGAAACGGGCGCGGCAAGTTCAATATGACCCATACGTTCGCGGCGGACTTTTGCGCGGGTTACCTCGACGCCGCAGCGGTCACAGACCTTACCCTTGAAGCGGATTTTCTTAAATTTACCGCAGTAGCATTCCCAGTCCTTTGTCGGTCCGAAGATTCGTTCACAGAAAAGACCGCCCTTTTCAGGCTTTTGTGTACGATAGTTGATGGTTTCGGGACGTTCCACAACACCATAGCTCCAGCTGCGGATTTGTTCCGGGGATGCCAAACCGATTTTAATGGAATCAAAGGTCGTAAATTCCAAAGCGTTCCCTCCTAATCGTCTATGCGTCGGAATCCGGGAAGAAGGGGGATGTCGCGCATTCCCCTTTCCGGAGATTCCGGTTATTTTCCATATGCCGCGGATATCGGTACCATCCGGTATCCGCGGTCTTTCTCAAACAAGCGATGGATTTCAAAAATCCGGCTTTTTATTCCTCGTCGCCAAGACCGAAGTCTTCGGAAAGGTCATCCGAGAAATCTTCAGCGAATGCGTCCTCATCCTCATCGAGATCGGTGTCATCCTGACTGCCGTAATCATCATCATTGAGGTCGAGGGGATTTGTGGAGTAGCCTTCGTCGCCCATATCATCATCATGGTAGTGGGTGGTATCGGCAGTATCCTCATCTGCGAAATCGCTGTTATGCGGAATCACATCGTCATCTTCGAAGCTCTGCTTGAGGTCAATTTCCTGCTGGTCGGCGTCCAGTACGCGGACATCAAGTCCGAGGGACTGGAGTTCCTTGATCAGAACCTTAAAGGATTCGGGGATACCGGGCTTCGGAACATTCTGACCCTTGACGATTGCCTCATAGGTGTTGACACGTCCGGTGGTATCGTCGGATTTTACGGTCAGGATTTCCTGGAGCGTATAAGCTGCGCCGTAAGCTTCGAGTGCCCAGACTTCCATCTCACCGAAACGCTGGCCGCCGAACTGGGCTTTACCGCCGAGCGGCTGCTGGGTGACGAGGGAGTACGGACCGACAGAACGTGCATGGATTTTATCATCGACGAGGTGGTGGAGCTTGAGGTAGTACATATAACCGACGGTGACGCGGTTATCGAACTTCTCGCCGGTTCTTCCGTCATAGACGGTGAATTTACAGTCATTGGAGTAGGTAATCGACTGGGTGTCGATGACCTTTTCCATCGGTTTGAGGAGGAAATCCTGTTCGGTTTTCTCGGCGTTGGCGAGGTCATTCTTTTCCTGTGCCATCGCGTAGCACTTCCGGATATCATCCTCGTGTGCGCCATCGAATACCGGTGTCATGATATGCCAGCCGAGTGCTTTTGCGGCCATACCGAGATGGACTTCGAGAACCTGACCGATGTTCATACGGGACGGAACGCCCAGCGGGTTGAGACAGATATCGAGCGGTGTACCATCTTCGAGGAACGGCATATCTTCTTCGGGGAGGATACGGGAAACGACACCCTTATTACCGTGGCGGCCCGCCATCTTATCGCCGACAGAAATCTTACGTTTCTGTGCGATATAGCAGCGTACCATCATATTGACGCCCGGACCCAGCTCATCGCAGTTGGTGCGGTCGAAGATCTTGACATCGACGATGACGCCGGCTTCACCGTGAGGAACTTTCAGGGAGTTGTCACGGACTTCGCGTGCTTTTTCGCCGAAGATTGCGCGCAGCAGGCGTTCTTCTGCGGTCAGCTCGGTTTCGCCCTTCGGGGTGACCTTACCGACGAGGATATCGCCCGCATGGACTTCCGCACCGATACGGATGATACCGCGCTCATCGAGATCCTTGAGTGCGTCGTCGCTGACATTGGGGATATCGCGTGTAATTTCTTCCGGACCGAGCTTTGTGTCGCGGCATTCGATTTCGTATTCTTCGATATGCACGGAAGTAAATACGTCCTCGCGCACAAGACGCTCGTTGAGGAGGACAGCGTCCTCATAGTTATAGCCTTCCCAGGTCATGAAGCCGATCAGGGCATTCTTACCGAGGGCGATTTCGCCGTCACAGGTTGCGGGGCCGTCAGCAATGACCTGACCCTCAGTGACCTGTTCGCCGACAGAAACGATCGGTTTCTGGTTGACACAGGTACCCTGGTTGGAGCGTTTGAATTTAATGAGCTGGTAGCGATGGATTTCATCCTCGCGGTCGCCGTAGCGGATCACGATTTCATCTGCGGAGACGGAAACGACAGTACCTGCTTCTTTTGCGAGAACACAAACACCGGAATCAACAGCCGCCTTATATTCCATACCGGTTCCGACGAACGGACGCTCGGTCTTGAGGAGCGGAACAGCCTGACGCTGCATATTCGAGCCCATGAGGGCACGGTTCGCGTCATCATTTTCGAGGAACGGAATCATAGCGGTTGCGACAGAAACGACCATCTTCGGGGAAACGTCCATGAAGTCGATCATTTCGCGGTCACATTCGAGGATCTGGTCGCGGTGGCGTGCGGTAACACGCTTTCTTGCGAACTTGCCGTCTTCGGTGAGCGGTTCGTTCGCCTGTGCGACATAGTAATTATCCTCGGCGTCCGCAGTCATATAAACGACCTCATCGGTCACGACGCCGGTATCCTTATTGACGCGGCGGTACGGAGCCTCAACAAAGCCGTAGGTATTGATTCTTGCGAAGGAAGCGAGGTAGGAGATGAGGCCGATGTTCGGGCCTTCCGGCGTCTCGATCGGACACATTCTTCCGTAGTGGGAGTAGTGAACGTCACGGACTTCGAAGCCTGCGCGGTCACGCGACAGACCGCCCGGGCCGAGTGCGGAGAGACGGCGCTTATGCGTCAGCTCTGCCAGCGGGTTATTCTGGTCCATGAACTGGGAGAGCGGCGAGGAACCGAAGAATTCCTTGATTGCCGCAGTGATGGGACGGATATTGACGAGCGCCTGGGGTGTCACGGAATCAATATCGGAAGCCTGGAGGCTCATGCGCTCGCGGATCACACGTTCCATACGGGAGAAGCCGATACGGAACTGATTCTGGAGGAGCTCACCGACCGAACGGATACGTCGGTTGCCGAGGTGGTCGATATCGTCAACGGTTCCGACACCGTCACAGAGGTTGCAGAAATAGCTGATGGAAGCGAAGATATCGTCGCGGATGATATGCTTCGGAACGAGCTCGTCGGCACGCTTTTTGATGCCTTCTTCGAGGAGCTCTCTGTCGCCGTTGGATTCCTCAAGAATTTCGAGGAGTACGCGGGCAGAAACCTTTTCGTTGATGCCGTATTCGGTGGCATCGAAATCCACATAGCCTGCGATATCGACCATGCCGTTGCCGAGGACCTTGACTTCGCGCTCGACCATTTCGGAAACGGTTTCATGTGTTTTTTCATCCGTATGGAGCTGTTTGACCTCGACCTTGATGAATGCTTCGCTGACGCCGGCCTGTTCAATTTCCTGTGCGAGCTCATAGGAGACTTTTGTACCGGGGAGCGCGAGCATTTCGCCGGTCATCACGCTGACGACGGGCTGAGAGAGGACATGGCCGACCAGACGCGAGCCGATACCGAGTTTTTTGTTATACTTATAGCGGCCGAAGCGGGAGAGGTCATAGCGTTTTGCATCAAAGAAGAGGTTATTGAGGAGCGTCTGTGCACCGTCGATGGTTGCGGGGTCGCCCGGACGCAGCTTTTTATAGACTTCGAGGAGTGCTTCGGAGGTATTGCGGTCGCCGTCCTTTCCGGCAGTCTCCTTCTGTTCGATGGTTGCCTTCAGGCGCGGGTCATTTCCGAACAGTTCGAAGATTTCTTCATCCGTTCCGACACCGAGCGCGCGGACGAATGTAGTGAGCGGGATTTTACGGTTTTTGTCGATACGGACATAGATGACGTCGGAGGCATCCATTTCGTATTCGAGCCATGCACCGCGGTTGGGGATGACGGTGGTCGAAAAGAGGTCTTTACCGGACTTGTCCTTTGCGGACGCATAGTAAACACCGGGAGAACGAACGAGCTGGGAGACGATAACACGCTCCGCACCGTTGATGACGAAGGTACCGCTTTCGGTCATCAGCGGCATATCGCCCATATAGATCTCACTTTTCTTGACCTCATCGGTCTCCTTGTTCCAGAGTGCGACTGTGACACGCAGGGGCGCGGCGTAGGTAACATCGCGATCCTTGCATTCCGCAATGGTATACTTCGGGGTATCATCAATTTTGAAATCAATGAAGCTGAGCTGAAGATTGCCGTTGAAGTCGGTGATTGCGGCGACATCACGGAATACTTCGCGCAGACCCTCGGTCTTGAACCAGTTGTAGGAATTTTTCTGAACCTCAATGAGGTTGGGCATCTGCAAAACCTCATTGATTTTGCCGAAGCTCAGACGCGTATTTTTTCCGACCTGTTTTTCGGTAACGGAAACGAGCATACGCGGCTGCGGACTGTTTTGCAAGCTCATGGGCAAAAACCTCCTGACTTTTTTGAAACAGCGGATGTTGTATAATCAGCACAAGCGGCGCACAGATTGGATCCCGCATGAGAATGCCGGCCTTCTTCTCGTCCGAATGCCTGAGCAGCGAAAGAGGGTGCTGCAAAATCGGAAAATTTGGGGCTTGACAACCTGCGGAATCTATGCTATACTATTTTGAGTGGAAAACCACTTGTGCCTAATCAGGCATTCTACTATTATACACAAATTTCCGGCGGTTGTCAATAGATAACCGCTGTATTTACTGATTTTCATATAATCTGCCGCATTTCAAATCTTTGGGATGCGGCTTTTTTGGCATTATTGCGATTTGGCGGTGGTGAGGGCAAAAACCGGATGTGTATGAACGGGAAATTTTCTTTTGAAAAAAGCTGAAAAAATTATATAAAATGGATTTACAATGACGCGGTTTTGTGATATAATAATATAGAGTATTGCTGTGTGACGGCGATGTATATATCACCAAAGGAGGAATTCCACGAAGATGAATCCATATTTACCGAACGAAGAACTTGATAAACTAAGAGAAGAACGCTATGCCAGGAACCGGCTGATCCGCAACCGGCTGGATCATACGTTTGATATTTCCATGTGGGTGACGATTCTGGTGTCGCTGATTCCGGTCGTCAATTCTGTCATCTACGGCGTTGCGGCACTCTTCACAGCACAGGTCGGTGAGCTCTTCAAGGCAGTCTGTACGCTTGTGGGATGTGCAGCGACCATCCTCGCGATCTATCAGAAGAAAGTCCGCTTCGGAATTATCATGCTGGGTGTATTGTTGCTGATGTTTGTCTGCGGCGGGTCGGTGCTGATCCATATACCGATTCTGCTTGTCGTGCTGTGCGTGAGTTATCGGTGGGAGCAGCTTTCACAGGAAGAAGGCTTCCCGCTCTTTGATATCTCATACCGCGAAAGAGAACAGCGCCAGAAGCTTCAGGAACAGTATGCAAAAGAACGTGCGCTCCAATCCGGCGCACGCGTCGCATCGCCCGAACAGCAGTCGGATATGCATGACCTGCTGGACGCAGAAAAGGATACACCAATCTTCTCCGCAGAACTGAAAGGCTATTATGAGCGGAGCCGTGATACGGGAGAGGTGTTCCATCCGGATGTACAGCCCGATGCGGGCAGTATTTCCGCAGCCCCCGTCAGTACCGATATGGATACGTTGGAAGCGCTGCTTCCGCCCCTCAACCAGATACCGCAAGGAAAGGAAGGCGAACTGTCATGACCGAAAACTTCAACCCCAACAACCCCTTCGGAGATGAGAAGCCGAAGATTGTACACTTCGAAAAAAATGAATCCCATTATGAGATGTGCCGGATGCAGATGCACGATATCGAGCATACACACCGCAGAACTTTTCTCGCGAATATGGTGCTTTGTATCATCGTATGCTTCCTCTCGATTTTCCATATTGATATCCAGTGTTTTTCGCTCCTCAGCACCCCGTTCATGGTGGCGGATTCTCCCGGCATGAATCTTGCGGGGGGAATTTTCCAGATTATTCTTGCGATGGTTGTGATTATCGCCGGATATCTCGCATGGGCGAATTTTCACCTGCTCAATATTTTTATCGCGACATGGTATGCACTGATGGTAATTCTCGGCATCGTAAAGCTTGATATTATTTCGGCTGTCATCGGCGTGGTCGGTTTTGCATTCTACCTGTTTGCGATTCAGGCGATGCGGCGCGAGGAGGCACTCTCCGAGCTGGACGGCTATCCGGATTTCCATGAGAAGTTCAGCATCGACAAATCCGATATCGTCATCCAGACGCTCCTTGCACATAAGGGAGAGAAGAATGAAAGACCGACGTTTTTCAATGGCGCAACTTCGCTCAGAAAAAAGAGAAAGACAGCGTTTTCTTCCGAACAGGAAAACCATTCCTCGCAAGAGCTTGCAGAAGAGCTGATGGATAAGATTGCGGAAAAGAAGAAAGCGGATGCAGAAAAAAAGGCTGAGGCAGAAAAACAAAATGCCGAAGCACCCGAAGAAAGCGGCATGAAGGATCTGACCGAAGAACTTGCCGCGGAAGAACCCTCCGCCGCAGAAGCCGAATCTGTACCGGAACCGCAGAAGCCGCAGAATGCACCGCAGAAATCATCGAACCGGAAAAAGAAGAAGCACTGATTCTATACAGAAACCACAAGGAGGTTGCAGCAGTTGGAACAGATGTCGAAGGAAGAATTGTATGAGCAGCATCGGCTGCGGATGAATTATCTCAACCGGGAATACCGGCGGCTGTTTTATATCTACCTTATATTCGCAGGCGTACTGTTTTTTACCACGCTGTATGTCACGGTGATTGTTGGAAATGACCGTTCGATTGTCGGAACGGATAAATTCTATGTATCGTTCGCTACGGGCCTGATTCAGATTCTGCTGGCAGCCGGTGTGCTGATCACAGGATTCTTTGTCAGCATGAAATCTGCCGCCGCACTGGTCATCCAGATTGCCGGATTGGTCGCGCTTCTGACAATTTCCCTGCTGGGAATCGGTGCACTCGCAAAAGCCAATTGTGTGTTTGCACTCATCGGACTCGGCTGTTCGGGCTATGCGCTGAAGCTTTATCGGGAGTATGCGTTTTTAAAAGAACAGCCCGGTTTTCCGTTGTTCAGTCTGCGTGCGGAAACGCCTGCGAAATATGTGCCGCCGCTGAATGTGCAGATGAATCAGTCCGGCAGGGAGATGGACGAGATTCAGACCGATCTCCCTCAGCAGGGTGCTGTTTCACGCGAGGATACACCGCTTTTTGCGGAGCAGCCGCTTGGAACAGCCCTTTCGGAATCTATGCTCTCCGATATGAGAAGCGAAAATATGACGGGTATCGCGGAGGAACATCACCATGTGACGCTGAACCCCGGATTATCCGAAGAACAGCGATCCGGACTGTCGGCACTTTCCGAGCCGTCACTCCGGACTGCGGATGCGGCGATGGAGACCCTGCCGCAGCTTTCTCCCGCGGCAGTGCTTGCAGATATGGACAGCGGTGTGCCGCATAAAGCAGTACACGGTGCGCTGCCGGATCCCGAAGAAGTGAAAGTGCGTCTGCGCCGGATGAAGGAAGAAAAGGATGCGGCAGAAAAGGGAATTATGATTTCGGATATCTGAATTTTAAGGCAATACCGCACAGCGCTTGTGCGGTGTTGCCTTAACGACCGGAAACGATTGCGAACAGGAAAGGAGCGTGGAGAGAGGATGTTTGCTTCCGTAAACAGCTTTGGATTATTTGGCTTGAATGCATTCCCTGTGACGGTTGAAATCGCACTCAGCAAAGGAATTCCGCGCTTTGAAATTGTCGGGCTTGCGGACACTGCGGTACAGGAAAGCCGCGAGCGTATCAAATCTGCTTTGTATGCGTGCGGGATTGTGTTTCCGACAAATAACTGCGTGGTGAATCTTGCGCCTGCTGACCGGAGAAAAAACGGCAGCACACATGACCTTGCAATCCTGATGTCGATCCTATCCGCGCTCGGGAGAGTCTCGGTTCCGGAGGATGCCGCCGTCGTCGGGGAAGTATCGCTCAATGGCGATATCCGACGGGTAAACGGCGTGCTGCCGATGACCCTGCTTGCGAAACAGCGCGGAATCCGCACGATGTATGTACCGCAGGAGAACGCGAGAGAGGCGGCGGCAGTCGAAGGCATTACCGTTTATGGTGTGCCGAGTGCGGGTGCGCTGCTTTCCCACCTGGAAGGAGATGCGCCGCTTACGCCCGAACCGCATTACGGCCTTTCCCAGATGGAACAGGCGGTGGTGCCGGATTTCTCGGATGTCCACGGTCAGGCTGCCGCAAAATATGCGCTGGAGCTTGCCGCAGCAGGCGGTCATAATGCGCTTCTCATCGGGCCGCCCGGTTCGGGAAAGAGTATGCTTGCAAAGCGGATGCCGGGGATTTTGCCGGAGCTGACGTTTGCGGAATCCATTGAAACAACGAAAATCCATTCGGTTGCCGGGCTGCTGGACGCGGAACATCCGCTTGTGACAATCAGACCGTTCCGCTCCCCGCACCATACGATTTCTACCGCAGGGCTTGCAGGCGGCGGTTCGGTTCCCCATCCGGGTGAAATCTCGCTTGCACATAACGGGCTGCTGTTTCTGGACGAGCTGGCAGAATTCGACCGCAGGACGCTTGAAATTCTCCGCCAGCCGCTGGAAGACAGAGAGGTGACGATTTCGCGTGCCGCAGGAACAGTGCGATATCCGTGTTCGATTATGCTGATTGCGGCAATGAACCCCTGTCCGTGCGGCTATCTCGGCCATCCGACACGGCCTTGTACCTGCGGACAGCGTTCGGCGTCTGCTTATCTGAATCGGGTATCGGGGCCGCTGCTCGACCGCTTCGACCTCCATATCGAAGCTGCACCGGTATCGTTTGATGATTTATCGGGCGGAAAACCGGAGGAGTCGAGCGCAGAAATCCGGAAGCGCGTTGTCGCGGCAAGAAATCTTCAGAACGAACGCTATGCCGGTACGAAAATTACCTGTAATGCACGCATTACCCCCGATAAGCTTTCGACCTTCTGTCCGATGACAGACCGTGCGAAGGCGAGACTCAAGGCAGTCTTTGAAAAGCTCGGACTGTCGGCACGCGCCTATGACAGACTGCTGAAGGTTGCGCGTACCTCCGCGGATTTACAGTCCAAAGAAGTGATTGATGAAAGCCATATCGCAGAGGCGGTGCAGTACCGTTCTCTCGATCGGAAATACTGGCAGAAATAAAAAGAATGATTCCGATACAATAAAGAAAGGATAGACACTTGAAACAGGTATTTCAAAACCTTGCACAGTTTCTCAAGCGGCTGGATAAGCTGCTTTTGCTGCTGGTGACGCTTTGCAGCCTCACATCTGTTGTGATGCTGAAAACGATGTGGACACAGGAAATTACGGGCGATGTCGATGCGAACGACTGGCTCGTACAGCTGATTGCCATGGGGCTGGGGCTTGCGGGCTGTGTTGTGATCGCGGCAATGGATTACCGGAAGCTTGCGAAATTCTGGTTTTTATATGTCCCCGTGACGCTGGGGCTTGTGGCGCTGACGTTCACGAGTCTGGGCTACGGACGAGAGGGCGCGGATGATATCGCATGGGTTGACTTTGGCTTTGTCCAGATTCAGCCGTCGGAGATTATGAAGCTTGTATTTCTCCTGACCTTCTCGCTCCATGTCTCAAAGGTCGGAGAACGGCTGAACCGCCTGCCGCATCTGCTGCTGCTGGGACTGCACGCGGCGATTCCGATCGGAATTGTTGCGGTACAGGGCGACTATGGTACGGCGATTGTATTCGCGAGTATGACGGTATTCATGCTCTTTACGGCAGGACTGTCATTCTGGTATCTGCTGGGCGGCGCGGCATTGCTTCCGATTGTGGGATATGTGATGTGGAATTATGTGTTCGGGGATGTCCACCGGAACAGAATTCTTGTGCTGCTTCATCCGGGAACGGATCCGCTGGGGCTCGAATATCAGCAGGATCTCGGACTGAAAGCCATACGTGCCGGCGAGCTGTTCGGGCTTGGGCTGGACGCGGAGGCATATGTCAAGGTACCGGAAATGCACAATGACTTTATCTTTTCGTTTGTCGCACAGGTCTTCGGGTTTGTCGGCGCCGTTATCGCAGTCTGTGTGATGGTGCTGATCTGTCTGCGGATTTTCGCCGACAGCCATGCCGCAAAGGATACGATGGGACGAACGATCTGTATGGGCGTATTCGCGATTATGTTCACCCACTACCTGATGAACCTCGGCATGGTCTTAAAGGTGATGCCGGTGATCGGAATTCCGCTCCCGTTTTTCAGTGCGGGCGGAACAGCCGTTGTGTCCATGTACCTGTGTATCGGGCTGGTCATCAGCGCATATACACATAATATCAAGAAATACCGTCTGTTCTATGAGGCGGAATAAAAAGCATCCGATGGAGGGATGATATGGGAATCTTTTCGCGGACGGCATTGCTGCTGGATGCGGGGGCAGAGGAAAGACTTCGCGCAGCACATATTCTGGTGGTCGGGCTGGGCGGTGTCGGATCGTATGTCACGGAGGCGCTCGCACGCGGCGGAATCGGTGCATTGACGCTGGTAGACGCCGACTGCGTCGCGGACAGCAACCGAAACCGACAGCTCTGTGCACTGTGCTCAACGGTCGGAATGCCGAAAGCCGAGGTGCTGGCAGCGCGTGTGCGGGATATCAACCCCGATTGTAAGGTTACGGCACTTCCGATTCGCTATACGGGAACGGAGCTGAATCTTTCGGAATATACCTATATCGCAGACGCGATTGATTCCGTAGAGGATAAGCTGAACCTGATTGAGAATGCCGCGAAAGCAGCCGTTCCGATTCTGACCTGCATGGGTACGGGGAATAAGCTCGACCCGATGGCATTCAAGGTGGCTGACTTAGAAAAAACAATGGGCTGTCCGCTTGCGAAATGTATCCGGATCCGGATGCGCAGGCGCGGCGTCAGAGGCGTTCAGGCAGTCTATTCACCGGAGCCGCCGATTCATGCGGAAGCCGGAACTGACGCGTCGGATGCGCTCCATCCGAACCGGACGGTCATCGGAAGTGTCCCCTGGGTTCCGTCCGCGGCAGGCCTGCTGATGGCGGGCACAATTTTACAGGCAATTGCGGCAGACAGTCTGACTGCGCCGTATATCATATCCAATCAACCAAACGCTATTTAAAACCAAAGGAGATTTGTTATCATGGATGTATCTGTATTCCCGTTGGGGCTGGAACGTCATTTTGCGTTCTGTCTGATTGCTTCGCTGATTTTTCTGATTCAGTTTCTGCGCACCAAGTATTGGTATGAGCTGCTGATGGCGATTATTGTACCGCTTTCGCTGCTTGTACATATCAACGACAGCCCTGTATGGTTTTACGGTATCGGAATTCTCGAAGCAGTGCTGCTGCTGATCGCGCTCATCGCTTACTGTATCCAGTACCGGAAGAACCGCTTGCAGGAAAAAGCGAAGAAGGCTGCAAAGGAAGCTGCGGAAACGGCTGCGGCGGCAGAAGCGGAGACAGCAGTATGAACAGCGGCAGAAAAGCAGAGAAGCTTGTCATCCTCGACTGGGCAACCATGGGCGGCGGAGCGCTGACCACAGAGCCCTTTCACGCGCTGGCAGAAACGGTGGAGGTCTATCCGCTGACGAAGCCGGAGGAAACGATTTCCCGCATCGGGGATGCGGATCTGGTCATCTGCAACAAGGTGCTGATGACGGAAGCGGTGATGGATGCCTGTCCGAAGCTTCGGTATGTCGGGCTTCTGGCGACAGGATTCAATAATGTGGATATCGCGGCGGCGGATGCACATGGCATTACGGTCTGCAATGCAGGCAGCTATTCAACGGACGCTGTCGCACAGCTTGTATTTTCCTATATTCTGGATTATTCGATGCGCGTATCGGAATACGCAGCGGCGGTAAGAAACGGGGCGTGGGAGCGTTCGGAAACCTTTTCGTATTTCCCGATTCCGACCGCGGAGCTTTCGGGGAAAACACTCGCCGTCATCGGATATGGCAGCATCGGAAAAGCGGTCGCAAAGATCGGTGCGGCATTCGGCATGGAGATCGTGGTTGCGACGCGCACGGTACCAAAGGATTGTCCGTACCGGCAGGTCACAACGGACGAAGCCTTTGCGCTGGCAGATATCCTGACGCTGCATTGTCCGCTGAATGAGGGGACGAAAGGGATTGTGAACCGCGAACATCTCTCGAAGATGAAGAAAACGGCAGTGCTGATCAATACGTCGCGCGGCGGTGTTGTCGTAGAACAGGATCTTGCGGACGCGCTGAATGCCGAAACGATTGCCGCAGCATATCTGGATGTACTGGAGCGCGAACCGATGACAGCCGATACGCCATTAAAAACCGCGAAAAACTGTATCATCACCCCGCATATCGCATGGACGCCGCTGGACACAAGAATGCGGCTGTGTGCCATTGTGACGGAAAATGTGCGTGCATTCTTAGACGGGAGACCGATGCGGGTCGTAAACCATCCGCGGCTTGACGGATGAGAAAAAATATGATATAATAATATTTGTGTTATGCACATTCGCCCCCTTAGTTCAATGGATATAACAAACCCCTCCTAAGGGTTAGTTGTGAGTTCGATTCTCGCAGGGGGTGTTGAGGGAGAAAGCTGAAAGGCCGGTTCAAAACGGCTTTTCGGCTTTTCTTTTTTGCATCGGCTCAAAAGAAACCCGACGATGCGTTCAGGGCACATCGTCGGGAAAGTGGAGGAAAATCTCAGTTTTTGAGAATGGTATTATGAGAGCATGGTTTCAAGCAGCTTTTCGCCCTCTCTTGTCAATGCAAAGATTTGAGCGTCAGAGGTGCGTAGATATTCTGGCAAGACGAAAAGCAGTGTCCGGGAGGTTTCGAAAGGCAGTGTCCGGGAGGTATCGAAATAATCGTAGCACATGAGATAAGGCATCAGTTCTTTCAGTTGTCTGACGGTCAGCGGTTTCCAGTCTGCGGATGGCCCATGCTCTTCCGCCTCATTCAGAATATCATGAACTGTATTGTATTTTCCGCAATACTCGGCGTCAACCATATAAATCTCATCAGGAATTACAATTGACCGATCGAAGATTTCTTCTAAGGCTGTGACAGTATGGATGCAGCTGTATGGGATTTCGATCTCTAAATGTCCTTTGCGTGTATTGGCCGAAAGCCCATAGACTGGGGACCAGTTGTATTGGTTTAAGTGGTGGTTTTGTGTGAGATCCTTCCGGTATGCCGCCAGAATTCGATCAATATCTTCCTGAGAAGGCGCTGGGAAGTAATGATCGTAACTGAACGCGTTCCGAATATAACAGTTTGATGAGAGAATCTGCTCCAGCGTGCTGCAATAGGTGTCGGCGTATGCTTCGCTCTGTCGGATCGCATTCAGCAGATCTTGGGAAATCGAATCTTCCGGAGTGATATAATATATTGCAGTATTTGTTCCGCTTTGATAGATTACTTCGAGCTGCTTTGGCTTGTAGTCAAGGTTAACGACGTACGCTTCAAGGACTTCTTGGGTCAGGAGTGTCTGATTAAGGGCGATTTCTTTTTTGTGCGCCTCCGACAAAGCTTCCTGAATCCGGGGATCCGTTACCGGAATTTCTATATTGCCATAGTCCATAGATACCGCTTGGATATGGTCGGCGGAAGGAATCCATTTCGGCAAACCGAAGCCGCCGGTAAAAAGGAATGCTGAGACTGCCGCTGTTGCAGCAGAGGTGAAAATGACATAGCGGGAGATTCGTTTTTTCATATTCCGCAGGTGGTGATCGCCAATGAAGTCGAAGATGATTAAGGTCAGCATTGCGAGCAAAATTGCCATCAAGAAATAGGGAATACAATCCGACAGCTTCCTCAGACTATCGAGTATAACAATTATATAGATTGCGGATACAAATCCTGCCAGAACGAATTGGATGAAGCCGTAGAAGCCGCGGAACGGGAATGCGCTGCCGGCATATTCCGCCTTACGCTTGCGGTGGAGGAGGTATGCGCCGCCAAGATAGAGGAGGGTATTGAAGGCTGCGGAAAGGAAGAGCGAGCCGATATCAAGCATATCGATATAAGAAGTGCTTCCGAACAGAGATTCCACGAAATAAATCGGCGGACCGGAAATGCAAATCATCAGATAGTAGATGTTTTCATAGAAACGGCCGCTCTGCATTTCCAGAACGAAGTAGTGTGCCATGAACAGCAGGATCGGGAAAAGAAACGCGAGTACGCCGCAGGTAATGGCGGCAGCGTGGAGCTTGCCGCAGGCATTGACGCAAAAGATAATCATGGTATAAATCCAGAGCTCTATCAGCGGAATTAGAATGAAAAGTGTACTTTCATACGCTACGTCGTACTCAAAGTGAATCTGCTGATAAAGATTCATCGAAAGGATTGCGGAGAGGATTGCGGCGGGAAGCCAGAGCATCACTCCGCTGAGATAGGTGCTGAAGAACCGCTGTGCGTGGCTCATCGGCAGGCTGTATATCATGTCGGTACGTGCCTTTGAGCAGACATAGGAGAAACTCTTGACAGAGAGAACGATGATCAGCCCCAGCGTGATAATCAAAGAGAGTGCGCCGAATATCATAAGGCTCTGGGACAGCAGATATTCTTCTTCCGGCACAGGCATTTCGCGCTGATCCAGAATTGCTATCTCTTTTGCGGCATGGAGAATCAGCGGAAGACCGGTGAAATGCAGGATGGAAATAAGGATGGCAAACAGCAGGTTCTGCCGCAGCTCCAGGTGAAGATTCGTGAGAAACGGGCTTTTAAGCTTCTGTGTCGAATTTGTAGCAGCCATATCCAAGCACCTCCAGTTCATAAATAAAGATTTCTTCGAGTGTTAACGGAATCAGGTCAAAGATTGTCGGGTTCATCGGGGCAAGCTTTTCGCGGAGCTGATCTTCCTCGCCTCTTGCAACCAGATGGTAAATAGAATGCTGTTTTTCGAAGCGGAGGATTTCGATACCGAGCGCTTCGAATTGCTCCCTGGAATATTCGGGGGCTTTGGTGCTCCATCCAAGCTGGAGCTTATGGAGATTCGAGCGGATATCGTCGAGCGCACAGGAGAAGACGATTTTCGAATCGTGAATCAGGGCGGCGCTGTCACAAAGCTCATTGATTTCCGCGAGATTATGGGTAGAAACGATGACCGTCATCTCATCTTCCACCATCCGGTCGATTAAGATCTGACGGATAAGCTTCCGCATCGAGGGGTCAAGTCCGTCGAATGCCTCGTCCAGCAGCAGGTATTCGGGTCTTGCGGCAACACCGAGCATTGTGATTGCCTGACGCTTCATACCTTTGGAGAAGGTGGAGAGGGGCTTGTGTTGGGGGAGGGTGATGCTTTTCAGCATCGTTTCGAGCAGTTCATAGGAAAACCGCGGATAGAAGTGCTTATAATAGTCCGCAAGCTTTTTGATGGTAAAGGAATGGAACTGTGTTGTTTCGTCGGATACAAAGAAAACACGGCGTTTCTGATCGGGGATATCGTAGATCGGTTTTCCGTCGAGGAGCACCTCGCCGCCGTCCGTCTGATAAACACCGCTGATGAGACGAAGGATGGTTGATTTTCCTGCGCCATTGGAGCCGATTAACCCGAATGCAGTCCCCTTTGGAATCCGGGTACTGATCGCGTCGAGGATTGTCTGGTCATCAAATTTTTTTGTCACTTGTTTGAGTTCAATCATGAGTCATTCTCCTTTCCGCCGGACTTGGAATCCTGCGCGATTTTATGAATTCGATCACAAAGCTTATCTTCGGATACGCCGACACGCAGTACGTTCTGGACTGCCAGATCAAATTCCTTGAGCAGATCGGTATGCACATCGGCTTTTTCAATTTTTCCGATAAAGCTGCCGCGGCCTGCGAGGGAATAGATAACGCCGTCGCGTTCTAGGTTCTGGTAGGCTTTGGAAACGGTATTGGGGTTGACGGATAAGTCCTTTGCGAGCTGACGCACGCTTGGAAGCTGAGTGCCCTCCGGAAGAACGCCGTTGACAGCGAGTTCGACAATTCTCCGGTAGAGCTGTTCATAAATCGGGATCCGGCTTTGCAGGTCGATATCGTACATAGCTGCACCTCCTTGTATCAACTGTCTTAGCTGTGTTAGCTGTACTGGTTGTTGTAGTACAGTTAGTATACCATGGTTCGGATGATTTGTCAACCCCTTTTTGAAGATTTTTTTGACGTACACCCGTTCTTTGTCATACCGCACAAATTGAATAGAGCAGGTTTGTGCTGAATAAACGAAAAAAAAGATATGGGAGATATTGTAATAGTGTGGGAATTGTGGTATAATGAAAAGAGTATTCTCTGATGCCGGTCGGAGGACAGGCGTATGAGAAAGGAATGAAATCCATGAATCAGCTTAAAAAATCTAATTCAGACCGTCCGCGGACAACAAAGCCTGTGATTCTTGTCACCGGTAAGGCATACAGTCCGCATATCGGCGGTATCGAAACGGTTATGCAGCAGGTCGCGGAGGGTTTCCGTAAGAAAGCACATATCTCCGTCCTGACTTGCAGAGATGATATGGGGCTGACGCAGAAAGAGAAGCTCAATGGTGTCCGTGTGACGCGCTGCGGGAGCTTGGGTACGGTTGCGTCCTGTCCGATTTCGTTTTCATATCTCTCGGAATTTCGTCGGAAGGTTATGGTTTCGGATGTTGTGGAGCTGCATCTTCCGTTTCCGCTGGCAGATCTCGCGCTGATCCTTTCGGGATATCGGGGGCGGGTGGTTGTGGCGTGGCACAGCGATGTGGTGCGTCAGAAAAAGCTGCTGCGGTTTTATAAGCCGCTGATGCAGAAGCTCTTGAAGCGTGCGGACGCGATTCTCGTCGCCACGAAGGGGCATATCGACAGCTCTCCGTATTTACAGCCGTACCGGGAAAAATGCGTGATCGTCCCCTATGGTCTGTCTGTTGCGGAATATGACGCGGTGCCGAAGATGCCGGTGCTGACGGCAAAGCTTCGGGATCCGGCGGCAAAAAAGATATTGTTTGTCGGACGGCTGGTATACTATAAGGGTGTGGATGTGCTGCTCGAGGCATTCGCAAAGGTGCAGACCACAAGCGAGCTGTTTCTGGCAGGTACGGGCGTGCTGGAGGAATCGCTGATGGCGCGTGCGGAAGCACTTGGAATTTCGGCGCGTGTCCATTTTCTTGGGAAACGGATGACGCCGGAGCTTCGTGCCGCATTCGCGGACTGTGATATTTTCGTACTGCCGTCGGTCGCGAACAGTGAAGCCTTTGGAATTGTCCAGCTCGAAGCGATGGTTTACGGAAAACCGGTCATCAATACCGCACTGCCGACCGGAGTCCCGCTGGTGAGCTTGGATGGTGAAACCGGAATTACGGTACCGCCGTCGGATGCAGATGCACTTGCCGCAGCGATGGAAACGCTGCTGTCGGACGATACCCTCCGTCTGGCATATGGCGCAGCGGCAAGAAAACGTGTAGAGGAGACATTTGCAATCGAACGCGTCCTTTCGGATACATGGAATGTACTCGTCAGCGATCTTTGGAATCGGTATCCGAAAAAACGATAGAGAATGATTTCAGGAGGAACGCAATTTTGAAAGCGTTGGTGATTGGCGCGGCAGGTTTTGTCGGAAAATATCTGACTGCGCATCTGACCGAAGAATACGGCGATACCGTATATGCAACAAAGCTGCCGTCGGAACAGCCGGAGCTTCCGGGGGCGGAGGTATATGATCTGGATATTCTGGATCAGGAGGCTGTTTCCGATTTGCTGAAAACGCTTCAGCCCGATTGTATTTACCATCTCGCGGCACAAAGCTCTGTGGCAGTTTCATGGAGCCGGCCCGACCTGACGGTGGATATCAATATCAAAGGTACGCTGCATATTTTAGAAGCTGCAAGAAGCCTTGCACAAAAGCCGCGGATCATGCTGATTGGTTCGGGCGAGGAGTATGGTTATGTGAAGCCGGAGGATTGTCCGCTCCGCGAAGATACAAAGCTCCGGCCGGCGAATATCTATGCTGTGACAAAGGCGTGCGCGGAGAATCTTGCGGCAGTATACGAACGTGCCTATGGGATGTGGATTGTGAGCGTCCGTGCGTTTAACCATGTCGGGCCGGCACAGCTTCCGCAGTTTGTGGTTGCGGATTTCTGTAAGCAGGCGGTGGAGATTGCATATGGACTGCGCGAGCCGGTAATCCGGACAGGCAATCTTACACCGAAGCGTGATTTTACGGATGTACGGGATATCGTCCGCGCATATGGTGCATTGATGCGGGATGGAAGAAGCGGAGAGGTATATAATGTCGGATCGGGAAAAGCGATGGCGATTTCAGAACTGCTGGAAGAAATCCGGAATCTTTCGGATGTTCCGTTCCGGATCGAGACAGATCCGGAGAAGCTCCGGCCGACCGATCTTCCGCTGATAGAAGCGGATATCTCGAAATTACAGTCTGATACAGGGTGGAAGCCGGAGTATTCGCTTTCCGAAACACTTATCGATACCCTGGATTACTGGCGCAGGATTCTGAAAAAAGAGGATGCTGCGGATTCTCTCACGAAATAAAGGAGTGCTGAGGAAAGAACAATGCGATTGATTCGAGAACTTTTCCAATATCGTGAAATGATAGCGAGTCTGGTGAGGAAGGACCTGAAGGGGCGGTATAAGGGGAGTGTGCTGGGATTTCTCTGGACATTCATCAATCCGCTCTTACAGCTTCTTGTGTATACGATGGTATTCTCGGTGATATTAAAAAGCGGAATCGAAAATTATTATCTGCATCTGTTTGTCGCGCTGGTGCCATGGATTTTCTTTGCGTCCTCGCTGACAACAGGCTCTCACCTGATTCTCGATCAGAAGAATATGATCAAGAAAATCTATTTTCCGCGCGAGGTGCTGCCGGTGGCGTATACGACGAGCAGCTTCTGTAATATGCTGTTTTCGTTTGTCATCGTCTTTGCGGTCATTGCAGTGATGCGGATCGGCGTGGCATGGACGGTACTGCCATGGCTGATTCCGGTGATGGCGATTCAGTATATTCTCGTACTGGGGATGAACTTCATCACCTCCTCGGTGACGGTATACTGCCGCGATCTGGAGCATATCATGGGTGTTCTGAGTATGGCATGGATGTATCTTTCGCCGGTTGTATACGGCGTCCAGTTCATTCCGCAGGGCTGGGAGCGATATTATATGCTGAATCCGATGGCACCGATTATTCTTGCATATCGGGATATCCTCTACTATAAAAAAATGCCGGATCTCGGTCAGCTCGGACTGGCATTCGGGCTGAGTGTAAGCGTACTGCTGATTGGCATACTGGTTTTTGAAAAGCTCTCGAAGCGGTTTGCGGAAGAGCTTTAAGGAAGCGAAGAAAGGAATCGTTGGATGGCAGCAATAGAAATTCATGACCTGCATAAAAAATTCCGTGTATATGCCGATCAGGGGCATTCGCTGAAAGAGAAGCTGCTCTCGAAAAAGCGCCGGAGCTATGAGGACAGATGGGTTTTAAACGGAATTTCACTCGAAGTGGAAAAAGGGGAAGCGATTGCACTCGTCGGAAAGAACGGCTGTGGAAAATCCACGCTGTTAAAGCTGATGAGCCGGATATTATTCCCCGAATCGGGAACGGTAAAGCTGAACGGACGGGTATCCTCACTGATTGAGCTGGGCGCGGGATTCCATCCGGACATGACAGGCAGAGAGAATATCTATACGAATGCGTCGATCTTCGGGCTGACGCATAAGGAAATCGACGAACGGCTTCAGGAAATTATAGATTTCTCGGAGATGGAAGAATTTATTGATAATCCTGTCCGTACCTATTCTTCGGGTATGTATATGCGGCTTGCGTTTTCCGTGGCAATTCATGTCGGTGCGGATATTCTGCTGATTGACGAGATACTTGCCGTGGGCGATGCCGCGTTTCAGGCAAAATGTTTTGAGCGGCTGATGGAGATAAAAGGCGAGGGCACAACCATTGTGATTGTCTCACACAGCATGGCACAGCTCGAACGGATTTGTGACCGGACGGTATGGATTGACGAGGGAAAAATCCGGATGGAGGGCGCACCCAACGAGGTGCATCCGAAATATCTCGAATATATGGGTCAGCGCAGACAGCTTTCCCCGAAGAAGAATGTACCGCAGTCTCAGACGGCAGCTTCGGATGCACAGCCGCCGGAAACGCCTGCGAAATGGACAGGCATCCGGCTGCTGAACGAGCAGGGCGAACCGATCGAGAAATTTGCAACGGGGGATACGGTCATTCTGGAGCTTTCGTACCGTGCAGAGCCGGAGAAAGCAGAAGAAGTATTGATCGGGCTTGCACTGTATCGTGCGGATAAGGCACTCTGCTACGGAACGAATACCCAGCGGGAACATCTCGCACCGATTGTGCTGAAGGAAACGGGAACCATCCGCTGTCGGTTTTCGCCGATGAATCTGGTCGCAGGCACCTACTGGTTTGATGCGGCAATGCGGCGGATGGATATGTTTGCGTATGATTATGCCGCACAGGCTGTGCGGTTTGCGGTATATGACCCGATTGATGAAACGGGCGTGACGCGGCTTGACCATACATGGTCGTTTGATGCCGCAGATTCCTGAACTTTGGATGGAAATGGAGATAGATGGCGATATGTCAAAAGATGAAATGCTGGAACGAAGAATCCGGAATGTCGATACGCTGAAGCAGGCGTACTCGGTTCCGCAGCCCAAGGGCAAAGGTATTTTGCTGAAACGGCTTGCAAGAAAGCTGATTTTCTGGTATCTGAACCCGTTTGGTGCCGCACAGAATGAGTTTAATGCCGCCGCCGCGGAAGCGGTCGCATCCCTCGGTCAGTCGGTAGAGCAGCTCTCGGAACGTGTTTCGAGACAGTTGGCGGATGCCGATACACAAACCGAGCGGCGGATTTCTGCATTCACACAGGAACAGCGTCAGACCCTTGCACGCGCACAGACTGCCGCACAGGAATCGGTACAGGCACTTTCTCAGGAGATGAACGAGAGTCTTTGCGCCGCCGCACCCGAATGCCGCGCGGAGGTGGGGATTTCGCCGCTGACAGCACTTCCCGCTGTCGGAACACAGGCACTCTATCAGGAAATCCGTGCGGTACAAAATGCCCAGAATCCCGAACAGTCGAATGCGGCACTGGGAGAGCTGGAAACGAAATATACGGAGCTGCTGCGCGAGAGTATCCGTACAAAGCGTGCGGAGCCGAGCGGACGTATGATTGCACTTGTCTGCCGGAAATTCTCGGACGGAAACGGCATGGAGGCGGTAAAGAATGAGCTTTGGGATTTATACCGGCTGCTGAAAACCGCCAGCCGCTATCAGATCTGTATTTTATCGGTGGAGCCCGACGGCACAGCCCGTTCCCGACAGGGGGATGTGCATTATGTTGCAGAATCGGAGCTGTCGGGCTGGCTGACAGAAATCGACCCGATCCTGCTGGTGTTCTGTGAAAGCACATTGGAGGTGCTGGGGCTTGGGAAGCAGTGTATGCTGGTTCGGAACAGTGTTGTGCGGCTGAGCGCACAGAACCCCCGTCAGGCGCTCGGCAATCTTCAGCTTGCTGAACTGCTCCACCTCTCGGATTTCGGCGTCCATCGGTATTGTACCGCTTCCGAATATGCGGCAAACCGGATGGAGGGCTTCGGATTCCGGAAGCCTGCGGTCATCTATCCGTATATAGATACAGAAAAGCCGCTTTTCTGCCGAAGACCGAGAAGCTTTTCTCCGGAATCGTTCACGGTGGGCTTTGCCACCTCGCCCGTCAGCCCCGAACAGAGCAATTCCCGTGGAATTCCCGCACTTTGTGAAGCTGTCGAACGCTGTCCCGAAATCAGGTTTCTTGTGCTCTGGCGGGATGCGGATGCGGTCGCGGTTCCGGAGGTCTTACAGCGTGCGGAGAACTGTGAAATCCGGATCGGAAAATATGAGATGGCGGAGTTTTACAGCAGCATTGATTGTGTTCTGATTCCCTATGCCGATGAAAATTATAACCACGCCTGCTCGCTGTCGGCATTGGAGGGAATGCTGATGGGAATTCCTGCCGCCGCAACACCGCAGTCGGGTGTATCGGAGCTGATTTCCGCCACAGGCCTCGGTGAAGTTTCGGCAGATATCAGCGGAACAGCGATTGCGGATACGCTCCGTACCATCCGCGGGAATTATAGCGCATACCGCAGTACATGGCGGATTGATCGGCTGCGGAAGATGCTTTCGGGGAAGGATTTCGTGCGGTTTGTCGAGTATAGTGCCGAACACGCCGCACCGTATGGCGTTATTACGATTTATGAATGGGACAGACAGCTCGGTCTCGAAAATAAACATCTTGTGAAGGGCCATGCGGCACTCAAGTCGTATTATCAGCGTCAGGATATTGCGGAGGATTATACGGCGGATCGGTTTGTGACCTATCCCCAGAATTGCTTTGACCTGATGGAACGTCAGAGTGTACGGGTGCTTTTAGAGGAGAGCTTCCGCGGCCAGACTTGTCCGAAGCTGCTGGATCTTGCGTGCGGAGACGGAAGAATCCTCCAGACATTGCTGGAATTTGGTGCCTGTACCGCAGGTGACGCGTCCGATGCGATGCTGTCACAGGTCAGCCAACGGTTTGCGGATGCGGATTTAAAGCTGCAAAAGATTGACCTGCTGACGGATACCCCTGACGCTTCCTATGATGTCATCACGATTTTCCGCTTTATCCGTCACTATGAATATGCAACACGCAGGATGCTCTGGAAGAAGCTGCGGGACGCACTGACTGATCGCGGGATTCTGCTGTTTGACGTACCGAACCTTAATTTTGAGATTCCCAACCGCAGAAGAACGGGCTGGGGGAAATATAATATCTATGATGTTTTCTGGACAAAGGAATCCATCCGGAAGGAGCTTGCAGATAACGGACTGGAGCTTGTGGCACTGGTTCCGATCGGCCAGGGCTTATATCCGCTTCCTGCTGAATACCGGAAGGAACCGATGACATGGACTGCGGCAGTCCGGAAAGTACAGGATATGCCGTAAGCGAACGTGCATACAGAAAGATAAAGGAGAGCAAAAAATATGACGCAGTATACAGACGATGCGCTGGCGCGTGCGATCTACACGCTGGCGGATGAACGGATGCAGGCGGAGGGAAAAACGCTGCCATACTCGATGGGCGTATTTTCAGTCATGACTGCCGCTGCACCGGATCGCGTGTCCTATCCGGCAATGGCAGAGCTTCGGAATGCGGATTTTCTGGACGCAGCCTTTTTATTGCTGCTGCAAAGACCGATTGATGACGGAGCAAAGGAAGCGTGGGAGAAGCGGCTTACGCTTCCGGAAACAGAATTCCGCACGGCTGTTCTCAATTCGATTCTCAGTTCTCCCGAATATCAGCGCAATATGATTCCGCTGGTAGGCTGTACGCTTCCGATCCAGACCCAGCAGCCTGAGGTAAAGGTCTGTGTCGTGAACCAGGGGATGCCGCCGCGGCTGGTACGGATTTACCAGAAGCTCCCGAAGTGGATGCAGAAGCTTGCAAAGAAGCTTGCGGGAAAGGAGGAAGGCTGAAGATGCGGAAAACACATATCTATATTGACCTGTCGAGACTTTGCATGACGGCCTTTACGACAGGAATCCAGCGTGTTGCAAAAGCAATTGTGCTGCGGATGCTGGAAAACCCGAAGCTGGAGGTCACACTGCTGGCAGATCTTCCGTCCCATACCGGCTGGCGGATTCTTCCGCATGACGCGTTTATCGAGTATTATACCAACCATACCGGTTCTCCCTACGGCAGCGGAAAAATACGGACGCTGACGCCGCAGGAGATTCTTCCGGACGCGATTTTCTTCGATATCGACAGCGCATGGAATATGCCGATGCGGCGCGGATGGCTGTTCCCGATTTTAAAACAGCGCGGTGTAACGATTGTTTCGCATCTGTATGACCTGATTCCCGTGACGCATCCGCAGTTTTTCTATGAGCTGACGGTGACGCAGTTTTTATCGTGGACATCGGCGGTGCTGCAATATGCCGATCATATCATCTGTAATGCGGAAGCGACAAAGGATGCGCTGAACGATCTCTGTGCGTCATTGGATATGACGCCGCCGCCCTGTACAGTCGTACCGCTTGGTGCGGACTTCGTAAAGAAAGCGGAGCATCCGGCTGAGGATACGGAAGATACGGAAGATACCGCACCCGACACGGAGCTTCTTTCGAAGCTTGAACCGCGGCGGTATCTGCTGATGGTGGGAACGATCGAGCCTCGAAAGAATCATGCGCTGCTGCTGGACGCGATGGAGGAGCTTTCGAAGCTTGACGTCAAGGTTGTATTCGCCGGAAGAATCGGCTGGAATATGGCAGAATTTGAACAGCGGATGAAGAACCATCCGAAAGCGGGTACAGAATTCTTCTTTGCAAATTCCCCGACGGACGCGACCATTTCCGCACTGTATGAGAATGCGCTGGCGGTCGCGTTCCCAACAAAGAACGAGGGCTTCGGACTGCCGATCGTGGAGGCGTTTCAGCACGGTACACCGGTGCTGGCTTCCGATATTCCCGTGCTGCGGGAGGTTGGCGGCGCACTCGCGGATTATTTCGATCATACGAGTGTCGAATCGTTGGTGGAGGCGGTCAGAAAGCTGCTTTCCGATCCGGAGGCTTATGCCGAAAAGACCCGCCGGCTTGCCGAATATCAGCCGCGTACATGGGATATCGCCGCAGAGGAAATGGGCGATGCACTTTGTCGTGTGATAGAGGAAGAAAAGGGGCTGACGGGGGATATTTCCCTGAAACAGATGGTCGTGCTGACGGCAAGAAATGAAGATCTGCTGCGAAGTCTGCCGTACTGGGACGCATACCTGCCGTTTATCGAGGAGCTGCTGGTGGTCTGTCCGTCCCGTAATGTCAAGGCGCTGACGGCAGCATGGAACGGAAGAATTAAGCTTTCCTTCTTTACGGATGAGGAGCTGCTCGACGGTGCACCCCTTCCCGAAGACCATACGATGCGGAATTTCTATCTGCGCTGTCTGCTGATGGAAAAAGCACCGCTTGCGGATGTATTTGTGATGACGGATGATGATTATCGTCCGCTGATGCCGCTGACGGAAGAAATCTTCGTGAAGGAAAGCCGTTATCAGGCATATTTCTGCTATGATTTAAAGGAATGGCACGGCACACAGGGCGATTATACCTCCTATGACCGGAGTATGTTCCGTACCAGAGACTGGCTCATCGGAGCGCATCTCCCCACACTCCAGTATTCCTCCCACCAGCCGCAGGTCATAGACCGCGGGATCTATCTGGAGATGCTTTCGGCATATCCGCAGATTCGTACCGAGGGTCTGGATGAATGGAGCACCTATTTTAACTATGCGGTCGCGCACTATCCGCAGAAATTCTATGCGCGTCCCTACTGTGCAATGGCATGGCCGGGCGCGATGACAGACTGGAAGCTCTGGTGTCAGCCGGAAATGTTTTATTTTGAAAACTTCTATGATGTGCTGTACGAGGAGAATCGGGTCTTTTCCGGGCTTTCAACCACCTTTGATGCAGAAAAGACACCGCTGGAGAACATGGAGAAGATGGTGCGCTGGACAAGAGAGCTGGACCGCCAGAAAACACAAAATGCAGCGGATGCGCTGTATGCTTCGCTGCACCACCGGCTCTATCGGATACCGCCGCAGTTCTCGCTGACAGCGGATCCGGCAGGCGGCACGGCTGTGATGACGGTTCCGCAGATTCTCTATCTGCATACCGGCGGACAGTTCCGTTTCCCGATGAATATGGATGATACACTGCGCCGAAGCGGTGCGGTGCTGCGCTGTCAGCTGACTGCACAGGACGGAAAAATACTGACGTCACCGATGGAACTCCGCTTGGAGGATGTGGACGCCGCGCTGCAGCCCGAACTGATTCTGCGTCTGCCGGAATTTCCGTGCAGCGGAATTCTGCGGCTGGAATATCGGGCGGATGCTGCCGCGGAGCCGGTTTCCGCAGAGATACACAGTATTGTAACGGCATAATCCATGCCGGAAATACGCTGTGTACAGGAACGGGAAAGTGAGGATATGGCATGAAATTTTCTTCCTTGCTGTATTTTGCGGGATTCGGGCTGAAAACAATTTTCTTACGGAAAAAAGACCCGATTCTGGGAACAATTATCCTGACCGACCGATGCAACCTCAAGTGCAGGCATTGCTCGGTGAATAATATTACCGCCGTCGTACATCCCTATTCGCAGATCAAAGCGGAAATGCAGCAGCTCTATGAAATGGGGATCCGGATATTATTCTTCTGCGGCGGAGAAACCTTTCTTTGGCGCGATGGAGAAAAGACATTGCGGGATCTGGTGACGGAAGCGAAGGCGATGGGATTTCTGATTGTCAATGTAGTGACGAACGGTACATTTCCGCTGGAGCTTCCGGAAGCTGATCTGATATTGCTGAGTCTGGACGGCGACCGCGAACACCATAATCTGATCCGCGGCGACACCTATGATACCATACTGGAGAATGTCAGAACCGCGGCTTCCGACAACATCTGTTTTTATATGGCGGTGAATCAGATCAATCAGGACTGTATCCGGGATGTCTGTCTGACCGCACGCGATACGAGGAATGTACGGGCGGTATCGTTCAATTTCCATACCCCCTATCCGGATACGAAGCATTTAAAGCTTTCGAAAGCCGAAAAAGCTGCCTGCTGTCAGGTCATCGGGGAGATGATGAAAGCCGGCGCACCCGTATTCAATCTCAAAGCTGCATTTCCATATCTGATTGAAAACCGGTTTCCGACGCCCTGTGACCAGTGTGTTGTCATCGAGAACGGAAAGCTTTCGACCTGCGGCCGCTGTATCGAGATCGAAGGATTATGTGACGAATGCGGCTATTTCTTTGTTGCGGAGTATACGCTGCTGTTTCGGGGGAACGTGAAGATTATCCTTGAAATGCTGAAAACTTACCTGAAATATATATAGGAGCGCGATATGGGATTTTTCATCAACCTGACGCGGATGTGGCTGACACGTACATGGAAGCCGTTTGTATTTCATGATGCATATGATGAAACGCTGCCGTATGCACAATGCAGGAAGCCGGGACTTTATGTACATATTCCGTTTTGTAAGCGCATCTGTAATTTCTGTCCGTACTGCAAGGTGCGGTACGAGGAGAAGACGGTAAAGAAATATATTTCCGCGCTGATTCGGGAAATCCATATGGTTGGCGGGCAAAGCGCAGAGAAAACCGAGGTCACAAGTCTCTATTTCGGCGGCGGAACACCTGCACTTGCTGCTGAATATCTGGGAGAAATCATCGAAGCGCTCCGGTCACATTTTATCATCACCGAGGGGATTGGCGTTGAGCTGCATCCCGATAATGTGACGCCGGAGGTGCTGACAAAGCTGGAAGAAGCGGGAGTGACGAAGCTTAGCATCGGCATCCAGTCGTTTCAGAAGAAATATCAGGACATCCTCGGAAGACCCGCAGTGGATGCGGAAGCGATTCGGGAAATCCTCTCGCAGTATTCGTTTGAAACGGTGTCGATGGATTTTATCTTTGCCCTCCCGACACAAACCTATGCGGATTTAAAAGCGGATATTGATACCGCATTTTTATCGGGCGCAAACCATATCGCAATCTATCCGTTCATTGATTTCTGTTTTACCGAAAGTACCGTACAGGCGCTTCCGAAAAAGGAGAAGCGTGCGCTGCTCGACCGGATCACAGACTACTGTATCGAAAAGGGGTACACCCGAAATTCGATCTGGACATTTTCAAATGCACCGCAGGCAGGCTATTCTTCGATGACAAGAGATTATTTTCTGGGCTTTGGATGCTCTGCCGCAACACTTCTGAAAGACAGCTTCAAGATCAATACCTTTTCGATTGACGCGTACTGTAAGCGTATCGCAGAACATAAGCTTCCGACTTCGCTGACGATTCGTTTTACACGCCGCCAGCGGATGATTTATTACCTGTTCTGGACCGCGTACAGCACTTGTGTTCGGGAATCGGATTTCGAACAGTTCTTTGGCGTACCGCTTCGGAAGATGTATGGGTTTGAGTTGAAGCTTGCAAGCCGGCTTGGGCTGATGACCGAGCAGGACGGCGTGTACCGCATGACGAAGAAGGGTGCGTTTTACTACCATCACTACGAGAATTATTATACGCTTGCCTATATTGAGAAGATGTGGGGGATTCTGAGGAAAGAAGCATTCCCGAAATCCATCCGCCTCTGAACCGACAAAAAACCGCGGCAGTCCTGTTTATGGGGACTGCCGCGGTTTGGCATATATACGATGCAGATTACTTATGACGCGCTCTGGAAATTGCCTTGCCGATTTCGACCATCGGAACGATGAGTGCGGAAAGGAGGAAGGCGGTAAGATACTGTGTGAAGGAGAGCGTGGTAAGGGAGAAGATGTTCTGGAGCGCAGGAATCAGGAGAACCGGAACGCTGAGTGCGACCGAGAACGCGATTGCGAAAATCAGCATCTTGTTGTGGCTCTTCATACGGAAAGCCGAGCGGTAAAGACTTCTCATGTTCCATGCATGGAACATTTCGCAGAACGAGAGGGTGAAGAATGCCATGGTGCTGCCGGCAACGGGGGAGGTGCCGTGACCGATGACATAGGAGATGAGGGTCAGCACAGCGATTGCAAGTCCCTGCCAGAGGAGGTTGATGCCCATGCCGTCCGCGAAGATATGTGCCTTACTGTCACGCGGCTGTCTGCGCATAATTCCTTTTTCAGCCGGTTCCATACCGAGTGCGACAGCGGGGAAGCAGTCGGAGATGAGGTTGATCCAGAGGAGGTGTACGGGCTTGAAGATGGTGAACGGGCCGTCCGTCAGCGCACCCAGACCGAGGGTTGCAACGAGGATACAGATGACCTCGCTGAGGTTACTGGAGAGGAGGAACTGGATTGCCTTACGGATGTTATCGTAGATACGTCTTCCTTCCTCGACCGCACCAACGATGGTAGCGAAGTTGTCGTCGGTCAGAACCATATCCGCAACATTCTTGGTGACATCGGTACCTGTGATACCCATGCCAACGCCGATATCAGCAGATTTGATGGACGGAGCATCATTTACGCCGTCGCCTGTCATGGCAGCGATCTTGCCCTGCTTGCGCCATGCATTGACGATACGCACCTTATGTTCGGGCTGTACACGCGCATAGACGCTGTAATTCTTAACGGTTTCATCAAATTCTTCGTCCGGAATCTTACTCAGCTCTGCGCCGGTGAGTGCGCCTTTTTCGGAATCAAGAATGCCGAGTTCCTTTGCGATGGCGACCGCGGTATCGCGGTGGTCACCGGTAATCATAACCGGACGGATGCCGGCGTCGCGGCAAAGTTCAATCGCAGACTTGACTTCGGGACGAACCGGATCAATCATACCGGTCATACCGATGAATACAAGCTCCTGTTCGAGCGAAGCGGGGGAAGTATCTGTCGGAAGCTCGCTGTATTCACGTTTTGCGGCGAGGAGAACACGAAGTGCCTGATCCGCCATCTCCTTATTTTTGGCAAGGATACGATTTCTGTCCTCGTCGGTCATGGGGCGGACCTTGCCGCCGTCGAGGATACCGGTACAGCAACGCAGCACTTCATCGGGTGCACCCTTTGTGTACTGGACAAAGCCGTTTTCCGTCTGATGGATTGTGGACATCATCTTTCGCATCGAATCAAAGGGGGCTTCTGCGACACGCGGAGCGGCTTCTTCGAGCTGATATTTTTTCAGCCCGATCTGATTGGCGTATGCAACGAGAGCAGCCTCGGTGGGTTCACCGGTTACGGTATCATCCTGATTGAGTGCCGCGTCACAGCAGAGTGCCATAGCGGTTCCGAGGAGCTGTTCATCCTCTGCGTAATGCTCGACAACGGTCATCTTATTCTGGGTGAGGGTACCGGTCTTATCGGAACAGATGACTTCTGCACAGCCGAGGGCTTCGACCGCAGTCAGCCGGCGGATTACCGCGCCGCGCTTGGACATATTGGTACCGCCGATCGAGAGTACGACCGTGACGACAGCCGCAAGACCTTCGGGGATTGCGGCAACCGCAAGAGATACTGCGATCATAAAGGATTCGAGGAATACAGGGAGGGTGAGCGCCTCGCCCGCGGTCAGCTTCTGAACGATGCTGAGGCCGAGGATAAAGACACAGATTCCAAGGACTGCGAACGAGAGGATTTTACTGAGCTGTGCAAGCTTTTTCTGGAGCGGCGTCTGATCATCCTCCGCATTGGCAATTGCACCGGCAATCTTACCCATTTCGGTTTCCATGCCTGTGGCGACGACAACGGCTGTTGCACGGCCATAAGCGATGCTGGAGCCCATATAGAGCATATTTTTCCGGTCGCCGAGGGGGATCTCGTCGCCTGTGAGGACATCCGCGGTTTTATCGGACGGAACGCTTTCGCCGGTGAGTGCAGACTCCTCGGATTTCAGCGAAGCGGCTTCGAGAATCCGGCAGTCTGCCGGAACGGAGTCACCCGCTTCGAGCGCGATGACATCGCCGACAACAAGCTGTGCACTTTCGACCACATTGAGGTCGCCGTCACGAATGACCTTGCTCTGTGCGGCACTCATCGCCTGCAAAGCGGCAATCGCGGCTTCGGCTTTATTTTCCTGATATACACCAAGAATAGCATTCGCGAGTACAACAAAGAGGATGATAAAGACATCCGCTTCGAGCTTTCCTTCTGCAATGATGCCGGTGAGGGCGGAAACGATGGCTGCGGCGAGCAGCACGAGAATCATCGGGTCTTTGAACTGACCGAGGAACCGGGAGAGGAGGGATTGCTTCGGCGGTTCGGCAAGTTTATTCGGGCCGTTTTTTGCAAGCCGGTCGGCAGCTTCCTTTGCCGTGAGGCCGTTCGAGGTACTGTTTACCTCATCAAGAACCTCTTTGGTGGATACAAGATAGTGCTTCATAGACGTGTCCTTTCCTGCGGATATTCCGCAAATGCTTCAAAAAAACAAAAAAGACTCCTGCGATGCGATACGGTACGGCAGAACCGTCCCCTTGCAACGCAAAAGTCTTGCTGTTTCAATTTCAATGCGGTTTTTCTTCGGTCAGCAAAGAAAAACGGGCATGGCGCAAAGAAATCCATTCCAAAAAGAAGCGGAATGGCAGCTACTCCCTTTCAGCATGAAAACATATATATTTGAGAAGAATAAGGTAAAGAGTGGTTGTGAACCTTGTGGAGTGGGGGGATACGGGGAATTCCGGCAAGGCGTGGAATAATCAAAAAGGGCATTCACTCACTTTCGACGGAATGAATACCCTTTTACGGAATACGAATTTCAGCCAGAAACAGCGGCTCAGCCATTCGCACGTTCCACTTTGCCGGAGCGCAGGCATCTGGTACAAACATAGATGTGGCAGGGAGCACCCTTCACAATTGCTTTTACACGCTGCACATTAGGCTTCCATGTACGATTGGAACGACGGTGAGAGTGAGAAACCTTGATACCAAAAGTAACGCCTTTTCCGCAGACTTCGCATTTTGCCATAGCTGGCACCTCCTTTACAGACTTGTGTGCAGTAATTATTGTAACAGATAATGCTGAAAATTGCAAGCTTTTTTTTCAAATTCGTGAAAATTTATCAGATTTCACAGAAAAAACACTTTTTAGACTTGAAAACAGCCGCAATTTATTGTATAATATGAAGAACAATTCGTTCCGATACCGGGAAAGGAGATTTCTGATATGCTGAATATCGATAATCTGCTGCTGTACCTGACGCGAATCTGCGTCATCCTTCTGGTGCTGCCGCTGCATGAATTTGCCCACGCATGGATGGCAAAAAAGCTTGGAGATGAAACTGCGGAGTATCAGGGGCGGCTGACGCTCAATCCGCTTGCGCACTTAGATCCGATCGGCGGACTTTGTCTGCTGCTGACGGGATTCGGCTGGGCAAAGCCCGTGCCCGTAAACCCCAACCGCTTCAACCGTAAATTCAGCATCCGCGGCGGCATGGCGCTCACCGCGGCGGCCGGCCCGATCAGCAATCTGATTGCAGCATTTGTGGGTATGGTTGTGATGCGGATTTATATGGCAACAGACTACTACCTGAATTATCTTACGGAATCCTTTGACGCAGAAGTCTATGGAATGGATCCGCCGCTGCTGATTTCAACATTCCTTGCCTATTTCGTGAGCATTAATGTCGGTCTTGCGGTCTTCAACCTGATTCCGATACCGCCGCTGGATGGCTCGAAGGTGCTGTTTTATTTCCTGGGCAATAAGGGCGGTGCGCTTGCACAATGGCTTGCACGCAATGAAATGGTTGTCCGGATTGTCTTTTTCGCGCTGCTGTATTCTCCGATTCTCCGCGTTCCGCTGAATATGCTGAACGGACTGATTATGAACGGAATGTACTGGATTACGAACTGGATTCCGATGCTGATGCTGGGATGACGGAAGATGCAGAGCTTATCGTTTCATTTACCGGTCTTTGACGGGCCGATGGATCTGCTGCTTCACCTGATTGCGAAGCATAAGCTGAATATCCATGACATTGAGATTTCGATTCTGCTGGAGCAGTACCTTCTCTATATCCAGCAGTGCGCCGAACAGGATTATGAGCTGGCGGGTGAATTTTTAGAGATGGCGGCAAAGCTCATCTGGATGAAAACCGCGGCTCTTCTCCCGCAGGCAGAGGAAGCGGAAGCAGTCAAAAAGGAGCTGGAGGGTGCGCTCATCGAATATTCGCTCTGTAAGCTGACGGCGGCCCGGCTCCGGGAACAGTATCTCGGAGATGTGCTGTTTGTGCGAAAGCCCATGAAGCTTGCGGTGGATATGACCTATCGGCGGGAGCATCCGCCGACGCTGCTCACAGAGGTCTATACGAATATGGGGCTGAAAAAGCTCCCGCAGGGTCAGCATGAGGGCAGACTGGATGAAAAGATTCAGGCGGTTGTGAAGATCCAGCGTCAGGTCACCAGCGTCTATTCTAAGGTTGTATATATTCTGCGGCAGTTTTTTAAGCATGAGGCTGTCAATATTTCGCTGCTGTTCGCGGACCTGACGGCACGTACTGACCGTGTTGCGGCATTTCTGGCAATTCTGGAGCTGACGAAATCGGGGCGTATCCTCATCAGTGATGACGGTACGATGCTGACCATGCGCAGTCCGGAGATGCTGAGAGCCGGAAAACGCATCCGCCGCGGCGGAACAGAACAGGATGAATCAAACGGATGACAGGAGCATAAGCTGGAAAAAAGAATGGTTCTGTGTCCGTAAATTCCGGGAGAAGCTATGAATATCGAATTTGCACGCGCCTCGCTGGAGGCAGTTTTGTTTGCAGGCGGCGAGCCGATGGAGATTTCCCGTCTTGCACAGGCACTCGAACTGGATGAAGATACCGTGATGCGCCTTGCCGCCTTGCTCGGAGAAATCTATGACAAGAGCGGAAGTGCCTTGCAGCTCATCCGTCTTGGGAATGCCTATCAGATCACAACGCGCGCGGAATATGCCGAGCCGATCCGACAGGCTTTGGAAATCAAACGCAATACGCCGCTTTCGAATGCAGCGATGGAGGTGCTGACCATCATCGCCTATAATCAGCCGGTAACGAAGGGCTTTGTGGAGCGTGTACGAGGGGTGGACAGCAGCTCGACGGTCAATACCCTGACAGAGCGCGGACTGCTGGAAGAAGCGGGGCGTATTGAAGTGCCGGGAAGACCGGTGACGTACCGTACCACCGCACAATTCCTGCGCTGTTTCGGGCTGCAGTCGCTTGCGGAGCTGCCGCCGCTTCCGAATCCCGATGCGCCGACTATGTTTGAGATGCGTCTGGAGGATGAGATGGCTGCCGCGGAGGATTCCCCGGCCGAAGCATCCGACGGGCTTGTCTCCGAGAAAGCGGAGAATCTTGAAACAATCGAGGCAGAATAATCTTTCGGAGAGGAAAGGAACCGGATATGGCGGCTCAATCATCCAAAAAACGAACGCTGCTGTGCATTGTGATTCCGCTTCTTCTGCTGTTGGCGGCAGGCTATCTGCTGATGTGGCATCGCATCCGTACCAATTTGCAGGACGCTGAAGCAGAGGCACAGTATGCAGTTTTTACGCTGGACGATGCGGTATATGAGGAATGCAGCCTTGGGATCGTACAGCTTTATGCACCGGAAATTACCGGAATCACAAAAGAAATCTGTGGGGAATCCGCCGGAAGCGCAAGGTTTTCCGAAGAAGAATATCCGCTTTACCGCCTTTTGGCATTGGAAGCCGAAGGGAAACGTGACGGAATACTGGTGATGGAAAAGGAAGGCGTGCTGCGCTGTTATGAGCTGACGGGATTTCTGAGTCTCGCGGACAGCCCGTCTATCACAGATGTCTGTCAGGTCTATGGCATTCAGTCCGCCGAGGATATCCGATCGGTCAGTGTGACGGAAGCGGACGGTACCCCGATCGACACGATGACGAATCCCGAAGATATTTCCGGATTTTATCAGAAATTTGCGGCGCTCGGCGAATCCCTCAGCGACGCGGAACAGGCGAAAGCCTATTATGACGTATATGCGGAAAAATATGGCGATACGGATGACCTGACGATAGAAGGTGCATCGCTGACGGCGAACAGCGAGGAAGCGAATGAACGTGCCTACGCACTCTGGGGCGAAGGAATGTGCATGGTCGGGCTGGAGCTTTCGAACGGGCTTCGGATTTCGGATATGGTGTATGCACCGGTACCGAGACTCTTTTCCGTATTCGGAAACTATCGGCTGACGGAAGCCTTTTTCTCGTGATATGTAACATCTGTCTGTATGAATCATAGGAGGGATATGAGATGGGAAATCCGCTGCTCCTGTCATGGCTGACGGGCTTGGAAATCAATCCGATGTATCTGGTGATCGGCGTGATCGCATTGGTGCTGATTTTCGTACTGAAAACGATCAAGAAGATCGTAAAAATTATGCTTGCGCTGGTCGCGGCGTTCGCGATATACAGCTTCCTGTTCGGCAATCCGTTCTTCTGACGCGCCGACTGAATATGAAACAAACGGCAGGAATGCCGGAAAAGGAGAAGTAACATGGCAGATTATATCATCGCGGCAGCCTCTACGGCGGACTTGCCGCATACGTTTTTGGAAGCACATCAGGTACCCTGTATCCGGTATACCTATTCGATCGGCATGGATGTATTTGAGGATGACTGTAAGGAGGAAAGCCGCCAGAAAGCCTATGAGGCAATGCGGGGCGGTGTTGTCTATTCCACGTCGATGATTAACGCCGCAACGTATGCAGACTTTTTCCGCGGACTGCTGGAGACCGGAAAGAATGTCATTTATCTGGATATGTCGAAGGAGATGTCCAGTTCCCATATCGCTGCGGCAGAAGCGGCGGAGACTGTCCGCAAGGAATTTCCGGACCAGACGCTCTATACGATGGATACACGCTGTATTTCGGGCGGTCTTGGCATTCTGGTCGAAGAAATGGTACGCCGCAGAGAGGAAGGAATGTCCTTTGATGACGCGATCGCCTGGGGCGAGGAACATAAGCTTCGGATTATGCATCGCTTTACGGTGGATGATCTTCAGTATTTAAAGCGCGGCGGACGGGTATCGAATGCCTCGGCGATGGTCGGCGCACTCCTTTCGATTAAGCCCGTACTTTATGTACCGGATGACGGAAAGCTGACGGTTGCCGCAAAGGTGCGCGGAAGAAAAGCCGCACTCGCTGCAATTCTGGATGGTGTGAAGCGGGATCTCGTGGATCCCGACGGCCAGACAATCCGGATTCTTCACGCAGACTGTATGGAAGACGCACAGTGGCTGAAAACAGAACTTTTGAATGCCTATCCGACGCTTGCGGAGGTTGTTATCAGCAATCTCGGCGTCATTATCGGCGCACATTGCGGACCGGGGCTGCTGACTGTATTCTATTTCGGCGACCGGAGAAAACCATAAGCTCTGAAAAAAACGGACGGAACGGGGAGATATGAACCGACAGGAATGCCGCTTCATATCCCTCGTTTTCTTTTTGTTTCGGAATGCTGTTTGAAGCGTTGACATTCTACCAAAACTATGATATAATAAGATGATATATTATCGCATCAGGAGAATTTCCGGATTTCCGTCATATAAGGAGGATGAACGATGATTTATGTGTTTCTGGCAAACGGCTTCGAAGAAGTGGAAGCTGTTACACCGATCGACTGTCTCCGCAGAGCAGGAAAAAAAGTAACGACAGTCGGTGTCGGCGGCAAAACAATCGTTGGCGCACATCAGATTCCTGTGACCGCAGATATCACAGAAGAAGAATTTACGGCAGATGAAACGCTGGAGATGGTAATTCTCCCCGGCGGAATGCCCGGTACGCTGAACCTCGGCCAGAGCGAAACCGTACAGAATGCGCTGCAATATGCCGCAGACCACGGAAAATGGATTGCCGCGATCTGCGCCGCACCGTCCGTGCTCGGAAAGATGGGACTGCTCCAGGGGAAACGTGCAGTCTGCTATCCGGGTTTTGAAAAGGAGCTGAAGGGCGCGAAAAACGGGTATGATACGGTCTGCACAGACGGAAAAATCATCACCTCCAAAGGCCCCGGAACCGCAATGGAATTCGGCCTGAAGCTTGTGGAGTGTCTGCTGAGCCGAGATGTCCGCAAGAAAATGGCAGAAGCGATGATTGTAAAGAAATGAGCGGTGTGCTGTCTGTTACGGAACAGAAAAAATCCCTGCGCAGCAAAATGCGTGAAATCCGAAACGGGATGCCCTGTGCGGTGCGTGCGGCATATGACCGGGCAATCGCCGAGGCAGTCATCGCCCACCCCGGATATCTCCGCGCAAAGCAGGTGTTTGTCTATGCGGCAATGCCGTGGGAGGTACAGACACAGCGTATTTTGCAGCAGACGCTCGACTGCGGAAAAATTCTTGCCCTGCCGGTATGTGAAACGGATCGCCATACGATGACGTTTTATCGGCTGGACACGCTGGATGAGCTGGAAGCGGGCGCGTACCGGATTCCCATACCGCCGATATCGGAGGAACGGATTTGTGTGCCGGACGGAGATACGCTGATGATTCTGCCGATGATGGCATATGACCGGCTGGGCTATCGGCTGGGTGCGGGCGGGGGTTATTATGACCGGTTCCTCGCGCAGTATCCGTCTGTCCGTACACTCGGCATCTGTTACAGCGACTGTACGGCGGAATCGCTTCCGCATGATATCTATGACCGGAAAATGCAAGCTTGTATCACAGAGAACGGAACGGAGGAGTTTCATGGCTGAAAAGAATCAACCGATTCGGGAAGAAAATGAGATTCAGGATGAAGTGGACGCAATGGCGGATGCCATTCTGAATCCGGAGAAAGAAGCCGGATCGGATGCCGGAAAAGAAAAGGAAAATACCGCGGATGCCGGAAAGAAAGCGGATGCGCCGGCAGAAGAATCCGCGCCTGCGGCAGAAGAAATGGCTGACGCGGATGAAGATGACGATGAGGATGACGACGATGAGGATGTGTACGCGGAAGCACGCCGAAAGGCTGCCCGCAGGCGCAGAAGACGCCGCAGAAGACGGAAGAAGGGACGCGGCGTATCCTGTTCGCTGATTCTGCTGACATTGATTCTGTCGCTGTCTGTCACGGCGGCGGTCACGATCCTTGCACTCGCAAAGGAAATGCTCGGCATCGACAAGGATATTACCGAAAAGGTAATCACCATCCCCGAAGGTTCTACCACCGCGATGATCGCACAGCAGCTTCAGCAAGAGAATATTATCCGTATTCCGAAGCTGTTTCAGGTCTTCTCGCGGCTGAGCGGAAAGGACGGAAGCTATATCGCGGGCGAACACGTTGTCAGCCCCTCGATGAGCTATGAGGCAATGGTACACGAGCTTTGCAGCAATCATACCGATGACCGTGATTATGTAAAAGTCACATTCCGTGAAGGCCTTACGCTGCTTGGCGCAGCAGAAATCCTCGAAGAAAATGAGGTCTGTTCGAAAAACGACTTCCTGTTCTATTTCAATGCCGGCGGCTATGGCTATAAATTCGAGGAATATCTTCCGGAAACAAGCTCTCTGAAATTCTATGCAAGAGAAGGCTACTGTTTCCCGGATACCTATGAATTTTATGTGGATGAGGACCCGCAGATTGTCGTCCAGAAGATTTATGCAAACTTCGATAAGAAGTTTACCAACGCCGATTATAAGGCAATGGAAGCGATGAATATGACGCTCGATGAGGTCATTACCCTCGCGTCGATTGTTCAGGCGGAAGCACCGACCATATCTTCGATGCGAATGGTATCCTCGGTCTTCCATAACCGTATGAACAATTCGATGACGTTCCCGAAGCTTGAATCCGACCCGACAAGAGTGTATGCGGAAGATGTCATTGCGCCGAATCTCTCGATTAAGAATGAGATTATGTGTAATGCATACAATACGTATATCCAGAACGGACTTCCGCCCGGAGCAATCAATAACCCCGGAAAGGATGCGATTACCGCAGTCCTCAGACCGGATGATACACAGTATTATTTCTTCTGTGCGAATGTCCAGACCGGCGAAATCTTCTATGCACAGGATAATGCCGGACATGAAGAAAACCTTGCTGCGATTAAACTCCAGCAGGCACAGGCTGCACTCGCGGATACAGGTGACGGCGGAAATGGTTAAGCCGGAGCTGCTTTGTCCGTCAGGTGACAGGGAATGTCTCGAAGCCGCCGTCCGGTATGGTGCGGATGCGGTATATCTTGGCGCGAAAACATTCGGAATGCGTGCGGCGGCAAAGAATTTCGACCTTTCACAGCTCAGGGAAGCGGTGGAATATGCACATACCGCAGGCGTCAAAGTATACCTGACAGTCAATGTGCTGCCGAGAAACCGTGAGCTGGACGCGTTTCCTGCGTTTATTCGGGATGCTGCGGCGTGCGGTATTGACGCAGTGATTGCCGCAGATCTCGGTGTGATTACAAAAATCCGGGAGATTACGCCCGACCTTCCGATCCATGCTTCGACCCAGACGGGCGTTGTCAACTATGCAACCGCTTCCGCACTCTGGAATATGGGCTGTGAGCGCGTGGTGCTGGCGAGAGAGCTTTCCATCGAGGAAATTGCGGAGCTGCGGGCGAAAACACCGCCGGCACTCGAAATCGAAGCCTTTGTGCATGGCGCAATGTGCATGAGCATATCGGGACGCTGTCTGCTGTCGGAGTATTTTACGGGCAGAGATGCAAACCGCGGTGCCTGTGCACAGTCCTGCCGCTGGAAATATGCACTGATGGAAGAAAAACGCCCGAATCAGTTCTTCCCCATCGGGGAGGATGAAAACGGAAGCTATATCCTGAACGCAAAGGATTTATGCATGGCGGAGCACCTCAGAGCCCTCGCAAAAGCCGGTATCTCCTCCTTCAAAATCGAGGGGAGAGCCAAAGCGGCATATTATGTTGCAGGTGTAACGAACGCCTATCGGATGGCAATCGACGCGCTGTTTCAGGAAAACCGGCCGACTGTGCCCGAATGGGTGATGGAGGAGCTGGAGAAGGTGAGCCACCGTCCCTATACCACAGGCTTTTATTTCGGTCAGCCGACCGATAGTATCCATAATGCCACCGCAAGCTATGTGCGCAATTTTGATGTTGTCGGGATTGTCCGGAAAACGGAAAACGGACGGCTGTATGTCAGTCAGCGCAATCGCTTCTTTGCCGGTGATACATTGGAAATACTGATGCCGGGCGCTAAGCCGTTTGCGCTGTGTGTCAAAGACCTGCAAAACGAGCTTGGAGAATCCATCGAAAGTGCCAATCATGCGGTGATGGACTGTTCGATGGCATATCAGGGTGCCGCAGTTCCGGGCGGTGCATTCCTCAGGAAAAAAGTCGAAGAATCATGACAAGGGGAGCGTAAGCCGAGATGCTTGCGCTTCTTGTGTCATAAAAAGGAGAACATAGATTATGCTCTTTGATAAAATTGAGCCGCTGCTGCTGAATGTGCAGAAGCCTGCGCGCTATATCGGCGGAGAAGCAGGCAGTGTGATGAAGGATAAAAAGGATGTGAAATGCCGCTTTGCATTCTGTTTTCCGGATCGGTATGATGTGGGCATGAGCAATCTGGGCATGAAGATTCTGTATGCCTGTATCAACAATCGTCCGGAATACTGGTGCGAGAGAGTATTCGCACCGGATAGGGATTTCGAAGCAGCAATGCGGGAACATGATGTTCCGCTGTATGCGCTGGAGAGTCTGGAGCCGATCCGGGATTTCGATTTCATCGGCTTTACGGTGGGCTATGAGCTTTGTTATACCAATATTCTGAATATGCTGGATCTGGCGGGTGTACCGCTGCTCCAGAAAGACCGCGGCGATGCAATTGCACCGATTGTCTGTGCAGGCGGATCGTGCTGCTGTCATGCAGAGCCGCTGGCAGATTTCTTTGATTTGCTCTTCATTGGTGAGGGCGAGGAACTGAACTTGGAAGTGATGGACTTATATACCCGAATGAAGGAGGAGGGCGCGACAAGACAGGCGTTTCTGCGTGCCGCCGCACAGATCGAGGGTGTGTATGTCCCGTCGCTCTATGATGTCAGCTACAATGCTGACGGAACGATTGCGGCAGTCACACCGAAATCAGGTGCGCCCGAAAAAGTCAGAAAACGTATTGTCTCTGATTTTGACAGCGTGACCGTACCGAAAGAATTTGTCGTACCGTTCGCGGAGATTGTCCACGACAGAGCTGTGACAGAGGTATTGCGCGGCTGTATCCGCGGCTGTCGGTTCTGCCAGGCAGGCTTCCTCTATCGTCCGTTCCGTGAAAAATCGCCCGAAGTGATCTGTGAACAGGCGCGTACACTGATTGCCAATACCGGCTATGAGGAGCTGTCGCTCTGTTCGCTGTCCACCTCCGACCATTCGCGGATTGAGGAGATGATGGATGGGCTGCTGACCTTTACGGAGGACGCCCATATCAACCTCAGTCTTCCGTCCCTGCGTGTCGATAATTTCTCGACCGCACTGATGAACCGGATCCGCAGAGTCCGTTCGAGCGGACTGACATTCGCGCCCGAAGCCGGTACCCAGCGTCTGCGCGATGTCATCAATAAGAATGTCACGGAAGAAGAATTGCTCCGTACCTGTAAAATCGCATTTCAGGGCGGTCAGACTTCTGTGAAGCTGTATTTTATGATGGGACTGCCGACGGAAACCGATGATGATATCCGCGGAATCGTCGAGCTTGCACAGAAAGTTGTAGATTCCTATTTTGAGATGGACGAGCGGCCGAGGGGAAAGAGCGTCCAGATTTCCTGTTCTGTTGCAACCTTTGTGCCAAAGCCCTTTACGCCCTTCGAATTCCATCCGCAGGATACCAGAGAAATGATTATGCATAAGCAGAAGGTGCTCGAAGACGCAGTGAAGGGTCATAAGCGGATTCGTGCAAGCTGGCATACACCCGATACGAGTATTCTGGAAGCGGTGCTGGCACGCGGCGACCGCAGACTCAGTGCAGTATTGCTGGAGGCATGGAAGCGCGGCTGTGTATTTGACGCATGGTCGGAATATTTCCGGTTTGACCTCTGGGAAGAAGCATTCGCGGCTTGCGGACTGGAAATGGAATTCTATGCAAGCAGACCGCGTTCGTATGATGAGATTTTCCCGTGGGATCATATGGATCTCTATATCGACAAGGAATTTCTGATTCGGGAAAATGAAAAAGCAAAACAGGCGGTTTGTACACCGCATTGTCGGAAGCAGTGTGCAAACTGCGGTGTGACGAAAGTAACAAAGAAGCCGTGTTTTTCGTATCAGAAGGAGGAGAACGCATGACGCCTGTTCGAGCAACCTTTGAAAAACGCCGCAGAGCGAAATATATTTCTCACCTCGACCTGATGCGCTGTATGCAGCGTGCATTCCGCCGTGCCGAGGTACCGATCTGGTTTACGGAGGGCTTTAATCCCCACGCCTACCTGATGTTTCCGCTGGCATTGTCGCTGGGATACGAGAGCGGCTGTGAGTGCATGGACTTCCGGCTTGACGGCGAAATGTCGATGCAGACGGCGATGCAGCGGCTGAATGCGGTGCTGCCGGAGGATTTACAGCTTCTTCATGTCGCGGCACCGGTGCGCAAGCATACGGATATTGCATTTGCAGACTATCGGCTCTGTCTGGACTGTGCAGAGGGAACGAAAGCAGAAGATCTGCGTGCAGCGTGGGACGCCTTTTTCGCACAGCCGGAGATTTTGGTCGAAAAGAAAACAAAGCGCGGTACGGCAATGGTTGACCTGAAAGCAAGTGCCGAGGTGCTGATGACGCAGACATTAGAGGATGGCTTGTGGCTGAAGCTTCGGATGCCTGCCGGTACATCGGTGAATGTGAATCCGTCACTGCTGATGGATGCCTTTACCGCACAGCTCCCTGAAAATATCGGAACGGGGATGCTTCACGCCGAGCGGCTGGCAATTCTTTGTGCCGACAAAACGGAATTTGTATAAGTGATCAGGCAAAAACGAGGAGATACGATGAGATTTCAATACTGTCCCGAATGCGGCACCAAAGCGCAGAACCGTCCGATCGGTGATGAAGGGATGATACCCTTCTGTGTGCAGTGTCAAAGACCGCTGTTTGATTATTTCAGCACCTGTGTGCTTTCAGTTGTACGCAATCCAAAGGGCGAGCTTGCACTGATCCGCCAGAGCTATGGGGAATCGAACCGGCTGGCATACTATGTCGGTGTCGCAGGTTATATGAAATGCGGAGAGACCGCGGAAGAAGCAGCAATCCGTGAAATTTCGGAAGAAATCGGACTGACGCCGGCTTCGGTGCGGTATATGATGAGTGTATGGCACGAGAAGCGTGATCAGCTGATGCTTTGTTTTTGTGCGGATCTTGCGGAGGATGCAGAATTCTGCTGTTCGGGAGAAGTCGCGGAAGCAAAATGGTTCTCGCCCGAAGAAGCACAGCAGGCTGTGCGGCAGGGCAGTATTATTCATCGGCTGGTTGCGGCAGTGATCGCGGAGGGTGGCGTATGAAAGATTTATGCAGGGGCGCATTTCGGCTTGCGCTGATTTTACTTTCCGCCGCAGCAGCGGTGATTTTGCTGGCATGGCTTTCTTCTGTGAATATAATCTCGGAAAAAGCAGCCGTTGTGTTGATTTTCTCGCTTCCGATGTTCTGGTGCATCGGGAAAATCTGTGTCAGCTTATATCTGATGAAGTACGGGCTGCCCGCGACGGGATATTTCTCGGCACAGTCAAGAACCGCACATCTGCGCTATTATTCCGGAGACAGCATCGAGCGGAAAGGTGCGTGTGATTTGCTGACGCGCCGAAGCCTCCGCAGCGGACGAACGGTTCCGGTCTGGTATGATCCGTCGCATCCGCAGCGTTTTACCACGGGACAAAATGAAATTATCGTAAATGCTGTATTCTGCATTCTATTTGCCGTGATACCGGTTTATCTGATTGTCCGGCTTTGAAGTGATAGATCCATAGAAAAAAGGTACCGGGTCAGTGCAAAATGACGCGGTACCTTTTATTTTGACGGTCAGGATATCGGGCGGTTAGTCGATTTCGCCCAGATATGCGGTATTGGGCTGGACAAAGATATCCTGATTCCGGAGAGAGAAATCACAAATATCTTCGGCCGGGGCAGTAAATTCTGTGCCGGCCTGACCGGCGAGACAGTCATCCGTAAGCTGACCGACAATCCGATTGTTGTCGGCGGCGGTCACTTTGACCCAGATTTCTGCTTCATCCTCCTCCTCATTTTCGAAGTGGATACAAGCATATGCGTCTTCGGGGTGCTGTTCGAAGCATTTCAGGAAGATATCATAGCGTTCCTTTGCCCATGCGGAAATCTTACGGGAGGTAGCGATGAATTGTCCGTAACAGAACTGTTGGAAATCCTCTTCGGTAAGGGTGCTGAGGCGTTTGAGGCGAGTCGAACCGTCCGCATTCTCTCCGTCATAGAGGAACAGTACGGCATTTCCGGAAAACGAATCGGCGTCTTCTCCGAGCATCATCTGACGGGAAATGGTACAGCCGGGATCATTTTCGGGATAGTATGCGAGTGCCTGGGAAACGGGGAGCCATGCGCAGACAACGGGGGTATTATCGGCTTTGCGGAGGACAGTAAAGGGTGTTCCGGCGTCGGGCATCTCACCGCGGAGCAAAATACGTTCGGCCGCGAAGCAGACAAAATCACAAAACCGCGCGAAATTTTCTTTTGTCGCATCAAAAATCTCGATATCGCGGATCGAACAGCAGCGCAGACCAACGGTTGTAATCCAGACGGAATCATCATTCTGACCGCCATAGAGGCTGAGGTGATAGAGATAATCGACGAGCGGCGGAACCTGGCTGTATGCTTCCATCGCCATCCAGCGTGCATCCAGAAGCTTTCTGCGCGTGAGGTCGAGGTAGACGACTGCATCGGGACAGATGAGCTGTATAAATTTCATCTGGAAGTGGAGCGCGATATCGGGCTGGATTTCTTCGAACGGCATCACACAAACGATCATGCCTTCGGCTTCTGCTGCGGCATCCGATACGGATTGTGCCACAGGTGTTACGGGGCGGAATTCGTCAATCGGACAGACCGGCTGGACTGTCATACCGATCCGGAAGAGCTGGTCATCTTCGGTAATCTGGAAATGGAGAATATTCCCGTCCGGATCCGCCCGCATCAGTTCTACGTGCATTCTGCCATCGGATTCGAGAAGCTGAGCGATTGCTGACGGCGTGAGTCCTTCGGGCAGCGTTTTACAGACGGCAGCGAGTGCGGAGACCTCCTGTTCGGCATAGCCATATACGAGATCGACCGCTTCTTCATCATATTCGGGATCTTCGGCTGCAAGGAGCGTGGTATAATAATCGTTGCCGTTTCTGTTATCCAGACGTTTTGCGATGGCAAGGGCTTCCTGATAGAAATAATCGCGCAGCGCACCGGTATCATAGGTGCTTTCGGAAGAAAAGAGGGGGAAGCTCTGCGGGAGGAGCAATACGATTTCACGCTGTTCCATACGGGAAAAGAGCTTATATGCGCCGACCGCGAACAGCATCCGTTTCCATTGATTCCGGCAGTCGAGGAAGAGATGTAATTCACGGCGGAAGATGTTGCAGGCGGTGTGGTGGTCGATTACCGCATAAAGCCGCAGAATCGCCGCGATGGTATGGAGGATTTCCATTCTCCCCTGTACCATCGGGTAAAGGATTTTTGCATACTGTCTGGCCTTACCGTAGTCGCCGTGTTCGCGGAGGTAGTCGATCCAGTGGGCATAGGTTTCTTCGGGGATTTCCGCACAGGTCACACGGCGTTCAAAGAGCGGTTCGCTGAGTTTTTCTGCCTTCGCACGATCACCGCGCAGGAGTGCACATTTCACCTTAAAACTCGCTTCGCAGGCCGTACAGTCCTTTAAGCCATCCTCCGGCTCCTCTGCAAATTTTCCATATTCCGAAAGCGGAAGGAAATTAGCGGTCAGTACCGAAATCTTTTCCCGGATATAACGCGGTGTATGCATCGAGTAGCCGTATTTTTTACAGCGCGATTCGAATTCGGAAAGCAGCTTTTCGATTTCAGCGAGCGGAAGCTGAGAGAAATCGGGGAGGTTTCCGAGGATATTCTTAAAATCCCACATCAGTGTACGCTGATGTTCTTCGGCGAGTTCAGGGTTCTTGTCGTAAACCGCGAGCATTTCAGGGAAGACGATGAGTGCGTCGAGGTCATCGCCCTCGAATACCGATTCATGGACATAGCGATGGCGGAAGATGAACTGCCATTCGGCAGATTTCGCTTCATCTGCGGCGGCGATTGCTTTTTTCATGACGCGGAGTCTGGGTGTGCCATGTGCAAGCTGCTGATATTCCTGGATAAATTCTTCGGGATGAAACATTGTATCAATTCTCCTTTGTTTTTTCGGGTATGGGAAAACAGCCGGATGTCAGCGGCTGAGCTCATCGAGCGCGGTCGTAAAATAATCCGAACCGTTTCGTGCATCAAAGAGTGCTGCTGTTTCGAGACAGCGTGTACGGGTTTCTTCGGCAAGCCTTGCGGCATCTTCCGGGGTGAATATCTGTCCGTTATCCAGAGGAACAGAAATCTGACGGTTCGCGAGCGCGTCGTATACCATCATCGCGCCGCGGTCAAACCAGAAGCAGAGATAGGGATTACGGGAGCTTCTGCGCATTTCCTCATGTTCCGAAAGAAGCTGATATGCCGCGCAGGGGTTTGTTTTTGCATCGAAGCAAAGCAGCAGTCCGAGCTCTGTCATACGGAAGCGTTTCCGGATACAGAACGGCCGGAGCAGCTCAGCATAATGCGCAGCGGTTTCCATATCGTGCCGGAGCATTGCATACCGAAGGAGATAGCTGTATGTTTTTGCAGGTACTTCGTCCGTGCGGTAATTCCGTTCGAAGATCAGGTTTGCGGTTTTGAGTGCCGCCGCATCATTTCCCCGGAGCAGCTCATACTGTACAATCGCGTCATAGGTATCGGGATCGCCGTCGGACATCTCATCGGCTTTTGCATTTTGGAAATCTTCGTAATCGAGCAGGAATTTTGCATAGTCGTAATAGGAATAGAATGCGGCACGCAGGTTATAAAAGGGCTTTAAGGAATAGCCTGCCTTGGAAAGCTCGGAGCGGAAATGTGAAAACCAGCGCAATACCTGTGATTTTTCGATCTGAGGGAATTCGGCAGCCGCCTGAAGGATCCATTTGAATGTCCAGAGGACATGATAGCGGAACTGCGGATGCAGTTCGGGATTGGCGTCATAAATGGCGAGGTACTGCGGAAAATCAATCAAAGCCTGATAGCGGTCGCCGCTGAACACAGATTCCTTGATAAAATCGCGATGAAATATGAGGCGCGCATAGTCATCCTTTGCCTGTTCTGCCTGTGTGATCGCGGAACGGATGGCACGCATCCGCGGCTCACCTTCCTGTGTCTCGAAATATGCCTGCCGCAGTGCGGACGGATCAAAGCCTTGCATACGTTTCACCTTCTTCCTTTCAGAATCATTCTTATATTATAACATATTTTACTCCCACACGCAATCAACACGGGATATTTTGTAAATCCCTACAAGGTTTCCGGATGCAATTTGGTGAATCTGATATTGTTTTTGCCGTATATGCTGTAAAGAGACATCTGCCTACTTGACAAACAAATGAGAATATGATATAATATAAATCAGTTCCGGAGGCATAGCTCAGCTGGTTAGAGCGTACGGTTCACATCCGTGAGGTCGTGGGTTCGAGTCCCTCTGTCTCCATCCAAATCCAATCCGCGCAGCAATCACAGACTGCGGCTGTGAAACGCCCGAAATATCGCGTACAGAAACTGTACCGGCGATCTTTCGGGATTTTTTATGTCCTTTCCCTCCAAGTCCACGATTGCTTTTTTATGCAGTTTTTTGCGCGAAAATGCATTGACAAGATGCCGCAGATTGTATTACAATAAAGAGGGATATGGGCCGTGTCCGGGCGTTTGCACGGAATTTCCGGAAGCGGGGGATATCTCGGAAAAAGAGAGGAATCCAGGAGGCTATGATATGAAGATGAAAAGACGAATGGCAGCAATTTCTGCGCTGCTGCTCGCGGCGGCAGTCTTTATCCGCCAGAATTCAGCAGAAGCTGTGACGCTGACGGATGTGCAGCATCTCATCCAATCCCTGACGGGACAGGGCACGATGACCGCAGCAGACGACTATAATGGGGACGGCGTGGTGAATGCCGTTGACCTGACATTGCTGAAACGGGATCTGCTGGCAGAACCACCGGCTTCGGGCGAGCTGAAAACACAGGAAATTCCGGTTTCCGATCAGAATACGAAGCTGATCGGAAGAACGCTTGCAAAGGACGATGTGACATGGCTTGTTCACAGCGGCTCTGCAATGGAATGCACTGTAAGCGGTACGGAAGCATCCGTTACAATCTGTGGAGACGGCGGTGTATATTCGGATGAAAAATATCGTCCGCGCTATGGCGTGTATGTGGACGGGGTATTGATTGCGGATGTCGTGATGAGCGAGGAAGAACAGGAAGTCGAACTCTTTTCGGGGACGACTGCACGGACTGCCACAGTCAGGGTGATGCACCTGTCCGAAGCAAATAACGGCTGTATCGGCGTAAAGCGGCTGACGGTCACATCCTCGGCGGTATCGCCTGTAAAGCCGACAGCAAAAAAAGACCTGACGATCGAATTCATCGGTGATTCGATTACCTGTGCATATGGTGTGGAAGCGGAATCGCAGTATGTCGGATTTTCGACTGCAACAGAAAATTTCTCGCTGTCTTATGCGTATCTGACTGCCCAGCTTCTGGATGCGGATTACAGTGCGGTGAGTTACAGCGGTTATGGCATTGTGTCCGGCTATTCGAATGACGGAACAAAGAACACGGATTCTCTGGTGCCGCCGTATTATGAAGTAGTCGGAAAGCCGAGCGGCTATCAGTCCGAATGGGATTTTCATGCACATCCGGTAGATGTGATTGTGGTGAATCTCGGTACGAATGATGATTCCTATGCTTCGAAGGAGCTGGAAACACGCGGACCCGAATATCAGGAAGGGTATGTGGATTTCCTGAAGCAGATCCGGAAGTGCAATCCGGACGCAAAGATTATCTGTACGCTGGGTATCATGGGCTGTGCGGAGCTGTATCCGTATATCGAGGCGGCAGTCGAAGCAGTCGGTGATCCGGATATCAGCTGTTATGAATCGCCGGTACAGGACATGAACGATCTCGGCGCGGACTGGCATCCCTCTCCTGCAACACATGAGAAAAACGCTTATCTGCTGGCGGATAAGATATCCGAGGTGCTTGGAAGACCTTCGGATAAGGTGGGAATCGACCTTGCCGCAGACAGTAAGCTGGAGCCGTTTATTGATACGGAAAACGGCGCAAATGCATGGCCGTACTATGCGGAGTGGAACCGTTCGCTGAATATCAATATCTCGGCGGCAGGTACTTCGCCCGAAGAAATCCGTGCCCATGTATCGGGGCTGAAGCTTCCGAGCGGAAAATATGAGCTGAGCTTCAAGGTGGAAGGGCTGAAAGCGGCGATGACATATATTGTCCGCAGCGAAAGCGATCCCGAAACGATTTATGTCAGCGGCACGGCAGAGGCGGGCGTGACTGCCAAGGAATTTGATCTGGAAACCGCGGCAGAAGACGCTGAAATCGTATTCCTGATCGGTGACCACAGCGGCAGTATCACATTCTCTGAGGTCACACTCTATAAGCGTGCCAACTTATCCTGATGGATCCGGAATCTCCCGAAATGCGCACAACGGTTTCGGGAGATTTTTGTAGGATGGGCTTGAAGATGGGAGGCAAGGGATGATGATACGGGTTGCAGGTCTTTTATCGGCGGTATTGTTGACCGCGTCCGCGATGGCAGAACCGGAATTGCCGCAGGGCTGGATGGTCTGGCATCATTATTCGGAGTATTCCGCGCTGGACAGCCGCCTCTATCTCCGTCAGCCGGATGGAGAAATCAAAGAAATTACAGGCGATTTTATCCATCCGATGAACGGTTCCTTCGGAGTGACGCCCGACAGTCTGGTATTTATGGCGATTGACCGTGCCGCAGATGAATGGGATATTTACCGCTATTCGTCCGACAGCGGTATGTGTGTGAACCTGACGGAACGAAGCGGCTTTCGCAATGAGGATCCGAAGTTTTCACCGGATGGAAAAACGATTGTATTTAAGCGCGGCTTCTGGAATCCGGCGGCGGACGATTTTCAGTATGATCTTGCACTGATGGATGTGGAAACAAGAGAAGTACGGATGCTGACGGATGATATGACAGAGGAAGCGATGCCCTGTTTTTCGGCAGACGGGGAGACTGCGGTACCGCTGGATCTGCTGAATACGGAGCGAAACGAGCTTGGCGCAGATTTCTATTCGGCCGCGGAATATGAAGCGTACCGGAAAAAGCAGTCTTTGGGCGATGTCAACGGAGATACTGTCCGCAGCATGGCGGATGTGGTATTGCTGGTGAAATGGCTGGTACAGATGCCGGACGCCGCAATCCCGAATGCTTCCGCCGCAGATCTGAATGCGGACGGGATTTTGAATGTACTGGATCTGACCGCACTGAAACGGCTGATTTTCGCGGCAGATTCCAACTGACAGCAAAACGGCAGTCCGGATTCGGGCTGCCGTTTTTGTACATCAGAGCACTTTCGAGAGAAATTCCTGTAAGCGCGGGCTGTTCGGGTGTGCAAAAAATTCGTCGGGGGTATTCTGTTCGACAATCACACCGTCTGCCATGAAGAGAACGCGGGATGCAACCTCCTTTGCGAAGCCCATCTCATGCGTTACAACAACCATCGTCATTCCGTCATCCGCGAGCTGTTTCATCAGCTGGAGGACTTCTCCGACCATTTCGGGATCGAGTGCGGAAGTCGGCTCATCAAAGAGCATAACCTCCGGATTCATGGCGAGTGCACGTGCGATTGCGACACGCTGTTTCTGACCGCCGGAGAGCTGGGAGGGGTAGGCGTCCGCCTTATCGGGCAGCCCGACACGCTCCAGAAGTTCTCTTGCCTTGAGATTCGCTTCTTCCTCGGACATGAGCTTTAGTTTCACGGGTGCAAGCGTAATATTATTCTGAATGGTGAGGTGGGGAAAGAGGTTGAAATGCTGGAAGACCATTCCCATCCGCATCCGGAGTTGGTTGATGTCATGTGCGGAGGGGTGCTGGCGCCGGAAGCGGCGGAAGGCGAAGCTATGATTTTCATAGTACGGGAGTCCGGAGATTTTTTCTCCGTCAAAATAAATTTCGCCGCCGGTTGGTGTTTCCATCAGGTTCAGACAGCGCAGGAAGGTTGATTTTCCCGAACCGGACGGTCCGATGATGACAACCTTTTCGCCTTTTTGGATATGTTCATCAATTCCCTTCAGGACGGGTGTTCCTTTAAAATCCTTTGTCAGGTTCTTAACGACGATCATTTGCAGCCAGCCTCCCTTCGAGTAATCCGACCAGCTTCGTCAGCACGACCACCATGACAAGATAGATGACCGCGACCGCGAGCAGCGGCAGAAACGCAGAAAATGTCTGGGAACGGATAATATCGCCGCCCTTTGTGAGATCAGCGATTGCGATATAGCCGGCGACCGAAGTTTCCTTGAGGAGGACGATCGCTTCATTGGCGAGTGCAGGGAGAACATTTTTGAGTGCCTGCGGAAGGATAATATAGATCATCGTTCTTGAATAATTCAGTCCGAGGCTTCTTCCGGCTTCGAGCTGACCGGTGTCAATCGCCATGATACCGCCGCGCACGATTTCTGCGACATAGGCACCGGAATTGATGCCGAACGCGATGACCGCAACGAATGTTTTCGAAATCGGAACGCTTGCGAAAATCACGAAATAGATGATGAGGAGCTGAACGACAACCGGTGTGCCGCGGATAACGGTCAGGTACAGGCGACAGAACCAGTCTGCAATCCGGAAGCGGCCTGTGCGAAGATAGGTCGCGCGGATGACCGCGACGAAGAAACCGAGGAGCATACCAATGGTGACGGCGAGCAGTGTAATGAGCAGAGTTGTACCGAGGCCGTCCGCCAAGTATTTCCACCTGTCCGCCTCAATAAAATTCTGGCGGAAGCTTTCGATAAAGTTCATATTGAAATTCCTCCGAAAAAGCGTTGGGGCTGCGTGGTTGCAGCCCCGGACGCGGCATTATTTTCTGACGATAATCACCTGATGTGTGACCGCGTAGTTATCGGAAAAGAGGACATTCTTTTCTCTGTCGGGCGTAACAGAAAGGCCGGCGACGCCGACATCCGCCTTACCCGACTGCACCGCAGGAATCACGGAATCGAATGCCATATCTTCGATCTGCAGCTCATAGCCGAGATAGTCACAGACTGTGTTCATCATATCCACATCAAATCCGACAATCTGATCGCCCTGACGTTCTTCATAGGGCGGGAATTCGGCGTTGGTTGCCATCACGAGGGTTCCGCGGCTTCTGTCTACATCGGTTTTGACTTCATAGGGATGCTGGCCTTTTTCGTCGCCCTCATAATTTTTCTTGATATTCCGGAGTGTGCCGTCGCTTTCGAGTGCAGCGAGTGCACCGTTGATTTCGGATTGCAGTGCGGTGTTATCGAGTTTGATTGCGATGGCATATTCTTCGTCAGCAAATTCCTCGTCGAGAATCTGGATATCGTCATTTTTCTCGACAAAAGCCTTTGCGGTTTCGAGGTCCACGATGACGGCATCAATTTTACCGAGCTTGAGTGCCTGAACGCCATCGGCAGCCTTATTATATTTTTCGACGGTTGCGCCCTTGATATCGCCGGCAAGCGTATCGCCGGTGGTACCGAGCTGGACGCCGATCATTTTTCCTTCGAGATCGGTGACCGAATGGACGGTGTTTTCGGGGACGCCGCCGCAGCCTGTCAGCAGCAGTGCCGCAGAGAGTGCCAGCGCAGAGAATACGGATGCAATTTTTCTTGTCAGCATAATCTTTACTCCTTTTCTGATACGGCAGTCTGCGAACACGCATTCTGTCAGCCGTAAAGTCTGTATCATTATACCATATATTCTAAGAATAATCAAGCCTTTTTGCATGAAATTTCCTGAAATGCGCAGAAATCTGAGGGGAAACCGGTGCAGAAGGGCGGCTGATTTCGGTAAAACCGCCGATTGACAAGTATTGGAGACTGTGATATAATAAAAAAGTATAATATGTTTTTGAAAGGAAGGCATTCTTGTGAAAAGAAAAGTCGGATTTGATAATACGAAATATCTGAAAACACAGTCCGCGCATATCCGGGAACGCATCGCACAATTCGGCGGCAGACTGTATCTGGAATTCGGCGGAAAGCTGTATGATGATTTTCACGCATCCCGTGTACTGCCGGGTTTTCAGCCTGACAGCAAGCTGAGAATGCTGCTCCAAATGAAAAAGGATGTTGAAATCGTCATCGCAATCAATGCGGCGGATATCGAACAGAATCGGATCCGCGGCGATTTGGGCATTACCTATGATACCGATGTTCTGCGTCTGATCGGGCTGTTCCGCCAGAAGGGGCTGTATGTCGGAAGCGTGGTGCTGACGCAGTTCGGCGGCGAACCCGCAGCAGAAAAATTCCAGAACCGCTTAGAATCACTCGGAATCCGCGTCTACCGCCATTATACGATCGAGGGCTATCCGTCCAACCGGAATCTGATTCTATCCGAGCATGGCTTTGGACGGAATGATTATATCGAAGTCAGCCGGAAGCTTGTGGTTGTGACCGCACCGGGCCCGGGCAGCGGAAAGATGGCGGTCTGTCTTTCCCAGATCTATCAGGAGCATCAGCGCGGCGATCAGGCAGGCTATGCAAAATTCGAGACCTTCCCGATCTGGAATCTTCCGCTGAAGCATCCGGTAAATGTCGCGTATGAAGCTGCCACAGCCGACCTTGATGATATCAATATGATCGACCCGTTCCACCTCGAAGCCTATGGAAAAACAACCGTCAATTATAATCGTGACGTCGAGGTATTCCCCGTACTCAACGCGGTCTTTGACCAGATTTACGGGAAATCGCCGTACCGTTCCCCAACGGATATGGGTGTGAATATGGCGGGATTCTGCATTGTAGATGATGAGATCGTGTCGCGTGCGGCACATCAGGAGATTATCCGCCGGTTCTTTAATGCACGCTGTCAGCAGCGGCAGGGGGCTTCGGACGCGGATGCGGTCTATAAGCTTGAATTGCTGATGCAGCAGGCAAATCTCACCGAGGATGACAGACCGGTTGTTGCGAAGGCAAGAGCGGTTGCGGAAGCAACCGGTGAGCCTGCGGCGGCACTCAGACTTCCCAGCGGCAGGATTATTACCGGAAAGACCACCGATCTGATGGGGCCGGCATCGACCTTGCTGCTGAATGCGCTGAAGGCGCTTGGAAAAATCAACGATGATATTCTGCTTCTTTCGCCGACGGTAATCGAGCCGATCCAACACCTGAAGGTTGACCATCTCGGAAACGAGAATCCGCGCTTACATACCGATGAGACATTGGTTGCGCTTTCGATTTCGGCTGCCACAAATCCGACGGCAGAACGTGCGATGACACAGCTTGCAAAGCTTCGGGGCTGTGAGATGCATTCGACGGTCATTCTTTCTCAGGTCGATGAACGGACGCTGAAGCGGCTGGGCATCAATCTGACCTGTGATCCGCAGTTCCAGAGCAACCGTTTGTATCAGAAATAAGAATATATGTACATAGAAAAATCGTTCGAATGGGCAGTCCGCCTGTTCGAACGATTTTTTGTGATATGGATGTATGGGGTGCTAAGCATTCGCGTCCTCCAGCAGAATCAGTTCTTCGAGAATTTCGTCCTGCCGCATACGGATTTCTTCGAGTCTTGTACAGATTTCCTGCATCTTCTCATAATCGGACTGGATGGAAGGATCGGAGAGCGATGCATTGAGTTCGGATTCCTCTGCCGAAAGTGTGTCCGTTTCCTGTTCGAGTTCCTTCTGATATTTTCTGCGCTTTGCGTCTTCACTCCGCTGCTGTTTGCTTCTGAAATTGGATTTTGCGGTTTCGGAAGCCTTTTTTTGCTTCTCGACAGCCGCCGCAGCCTGCTGCGCTTCGTTTTTTCGTTTGATCTGATCCTGATAGACAGAAAATTTTCCCTGAAAGCGTTCGAGTCTGCCGTCGTCCAGAATCAGGAGATGGTCGGCAATCCGTTCGAGGAGATAGCGGTCATGGCTGACAAAGAGGATGGTGCCGTCGAACGCAGCGAGTGCTTCTTCGAGGACTTCCTTTGTCGCAAGATCCAGGTGGTTGGTCGGCTCGTCGAGGAGCAGCACATTGCCGTGTTCCATCATCAGAATCGCGAAACAGAGCTTTGCACGTTCACCGCCGGATATGACGCCCGTTTCCTTAAAGACATTCTCTCCCGTGAGGCGAACCTGACCCAGGAGACTCCGGACTTCGAAATCGGAGAGTGTGGGATAGCGGTCGTGGAGTTCATCGAATACGGTGGCATAGGGATTGAGGCTTTCGCTTTCCTGCTCGAAGCATCCGAGTCTGGTGCCGGCCGCCCAGCGAACCACGCCCTTATGGGGAATGATATTGCGTAAGACTTTCAGCAGCGTTGATTTACCGGTTCCGTTTTCACCGATGATGCCGATTTTCTCGCCGCGCCGTACCGCGAAGGAAATGCCGTCCATGAGTGTTTTCTGAGACACACCGCTTCCGACGGTGAGATCAATATTCCTGACCTCAAGGACATCAATCGGCGGTGTAACGGCATAGGTAAAGGATATTTTGGCAGATTTCTGTTCGGAGAAGGGCTTATCCACCCGTTCCATTTTGTCGAGCTGTTTTATACGGCTTTTCGCAGATTTCGAGGTAGATGCCCGCACAAGATTGCGTGCGACATAGTCTTCGAGCTTTGCGATTTCTTTCTGCTGTGCGTCATATTCTTTCTGCTGACGTTCTTTTGCTTCCGCGCGGAGTTTCGTGAACGCAGTATAATTTCCGCGGTAGCGAGTGAGGACGCCCTGTTCCAGCTCACAGACGGATGTACAGAGCCGGTCGAGGAAGAAACGGTCGTGGCTGACGATGAGCAGCGCACCCTTCCAGTCCTTGAGGTAATCCTCCAGCCAGCCGACTGTTTTGAAATCGAGATGGTTCGTCGGTTCGTCGAGAATCAGCAGATCGGGTGATTCGAGCAGCAGCTTACAGAGTGCAAGTCTTGTTTTCTCGCCGCCTGAGAATCCGGAAACGGTGCGCGGGAGGTCAGCCTCCGAAAAGCCCATGCCATAGAGTACGGTTTTGAGCCGCACATCGGTGGAATAGCCGCCATTGGTTTCGAAATATGCGGAAAGACGGGTATATTCCTCGGACTGGGCGTCTGTAAGACCGCTGTGCATCGCGGTTTCGAGTTCACGCATCCGTGCCTGTGCCTCGAGCAGCGGTGCAAACGCGGCAGTCATTTCCTCGTGGACTGTTTTGGAGCCGTCGAGTCCGGCATTCTGTGCGAGGTAGCCGATACGAAGATGGGGTGTCTTCGAGATCGCAGGCTCCTCGGTATCCAGTCTGTCAGGGATTTCCTGTTCTGTGAGGATCCGGAGGAAGGTACTCTTTCCGCAGCCGTTATTGCCGACAAGACCGATTCTGTCCTGATTTTCGATGGTGAGGGCAAGCGACTTGAGCACCTGTCTGCCCTGATAGAATTTGTTGATTCCCGTACAGGATATCAGCATAGCGTATCTCCTTATCGTGTTGTTTCAGGGGGGGCTTTTGTTCAGAAGCCGAGAAAACGCTGTGCGTTCTCGTAGAACATCCCCTGATATTCTTCGAAGGTAAAGCCGAGACTGAGGAGCCGCTGTGCTTCCTTTGCCGGTGACCACATCGGAAAGTCCGATCCGAAGATACAGCATTCCGGTCCGAACTTACGGATGAGGCGTACTGCGCGTTCCGGCGACATCATACAGACCGAGCTGCTGGTATCGAAGCGGATATTCTCGCCGCCTCTGAGGACATCTTCTGCCTCGTCCCATGCGGCATATCCGCCGAGGTGGGACGCAAGCACCTTGAGCTTCGGGAAATCCTGCATGACTTTTGCGAGCATACGCGGATGGGAGAAGTCATGGCGATAATCTCCGAGGTGGATGAGAACGGGGAGGCGTCCCTCGATGGCTTCATAGATCCGGTAGGAGGCCTTGCTGTCGATCGCAGTCCGCTGGAAATCGGGATGGAGCTTAATGCCGCGCAGTCCGAGTCCGATGGCACGGTCTACTTCCGCACCGATGTCCTCGAAATCGCCGTGCATGGACGCAAAGCCTAAGTATTCGGGATGTGCGCTGCATTCCGCCGCGATAAAATCATTGATCGAGCAGACCTGTTTCGGGGTTGTCGCAACCGAACAGACGAGCATTTTTTCGGCATGGATTTCGGCTTCTGCCGTTCGGAGGTATCCGGATTCTCCGATGGCGTAATGCATCCGGATATCATAGAAGCTGCCGATCGATTCGGTGGCTTTTTCGCTGATTTTTTCGGGGAAGATATGGGTATGCATATCAGCAATCCGGAATTGCTGCGGGGTAAACTGTTCCATGTGGATATGTCCTTTCTGGCGCAGGTATGCGCGGGAGGGGGGGATAGATTAGTAGACGCCGGAAGCCACGAGATACATGATACAGAGTACAAGCATTGAGAGCTGCATCACGGGGACAATCACGGTACCGGCTTTTTCGAGGATGGCATATTTTCTCGCCATCGCCGCAAAGAGCCTGCGAAGCGGGAATAAGCTTACGATACAGAGCAGCAGTTCTACCCAGTACCAGGAAAGTGCGTAAAGTGCGGCACTGCTGAGGGCAAATCCGCCCTTACCGATGAGGGAGAGGATGCCGGAAGCGTGGCCGTTGGCATTGCAGCCAAAGAGTGCGTAGGTAAAAAGGATGATGATGAAATTGACACAGACCGTCCGGACTGCCTTCGGGATTTTCATCCGGAACGACTGCGGAATGCTCCGTTCGAGGAGGAGTACGGATGCCGCGGCACAGCCCCAGCTCAGTCCGCACAGCAGGCTGTCGGAGAAGATCAGTCCGGCTGCGAGCATACAGACAAGCGCGGCGAAAAACCATTTTGCTGCCGGCATTTTTGCGGACGGAACAGGGATACCGACGATATCGCCTGCTGCGGTGCGCATCGGCTTCCAGATTTTTTCGAGGTATTCCGCAAGGGATGTCGAGAAGGTCGGGGATTCATAGCCGTCGGGCTGGTCATAGCCGAGTACGAGGAGGATGCCCTGACCGATATCGAGCCAGCCGTGCAGGAGGAAGTAGAGGAAACAGTAGTAGGCGACTGCACAGAGCCATCCGTCAGAGAAGCTGAGCTGCTGAGGGAACTGCGGCTCGACGATCATCTGATAGAACAAAGAAATCGGGCGGGAGAGAATGACGATCTGGAAAACGCCCGTGATGATCTTACCGAGACCGTTTGCGAAGCGTTCGATCTCAAACGGCCGGCGGGATTCCTGTGCAGAAAGATAGGTTTCGAAGTCTGTCGGATTGAGTCCGAACCAGCGCGGATATTCACATACATAGCAAAGATACTGCGGCAGCGAGGGAATCCGGAGCATTCCGTGTGCGCGGTCTATGACGCAGATGACTGCCTGGATCGCGGAAAGCAGAATCAGAAGATGACAGCCGCTGAGTACCAGACAGCCCGTTTGCAGCAAGATGCTGATCGTAATCCAGGCGCGTGCTTTTGCGGCATAGGGGCCGGTGAGCGTGCGCGGACAGCACCGCACGGCAAACCATCCGAAAAAGACCGAAAGCACTGCATACAGCAGCAGTTCCCAGCCCGACATTGCGCACATGGCAAGACCGCCGGCTGTCAGTACGGCAGACTTCCATTTTTTAGGTATCAGGGATGCCGCGAGGATCAGCAGCGGCAGAAAAAACAGCAGTTGTTTGAGATCGAGCATAAACATATCAAAGTTCCTCCTCCGGGAGATATTCCGCAAGAAATCCGGAAAGCTTCTCCGCAGATGTCATGGTACAGAGCACATCACAGAGTGCCGATACCGAGAGATGGTTCGAAAGCCCCAGCTTTTTCAGCAGAAGCTGACGGCGCAGATTGCTGTTCGGCGCGCCGTTGAGTCCGTGTTCATAGAGTACGGCGGGGGTAATATCACAGGGCAGCGTACAGGGCGTTGTAACGTCAAATACGCCGGCACGTTCGAGTGCGTCCAGCAGGATTTTGTGATCGAGTCCCTCTACGCCGAGCGTGCCTTCCGCGGACGGGGCAGTTTTCCTTCGTTCTTTTCCGTGGATATTCGGGACATAGACATGATAGAGCCTGCCGTCCGGGATTGCACCCTTGAGGTAGCCGCGGATCTGGAAGCCGGCGGCGTCTGCATCCGTGAGAATAACGAGTCCGATGGTATTGGCGTAGTGGCGCAGCAGCTTCAGCATATCGGGACGTTTATAGATCCGGAAACCGTCTGTGACAACAATTGTTGCGTCTAAAAAGCTGTCGAGGCGGATTTTGTCATATTTCCCTTCTACCACGATGGCAGGGGTAATCTTACGTTTTTCCATGCAGTTAACGGGAAGCCTCCCTTCCCTCGCGGTCTATGCGGAGCATCCGCACGATTGCCTGTTCGAGGAGGAGTCTTGGTGCGGTGCGGCTGGATTTACAGGCTCTGTCGGTTTCGCGTAGAATACGGATACAGGCGCGGAGCTGTGGAATCGTCATCGTCTTACAGTCTCGCATGGCATTCCGGACGGCGAATTCCCGATTTTTGGGATAACCGAAATCTGCCGTAACATCCTCGCTTCGTCTGGAGGCACCGAGTCCGAGCCTTGCACGATAGAGATCGGTGAAGGTGCCGCTGAGGATGGAGAGGAGACCGAGGATTGTTTTCGAGTCCTCGCTTTTTGCGGTCAGCGCCTGTAACAGGCGGAAGGCAGTTTTTCCGTCTGCGGCAGTCACCGCTCTGGCAAGACGGAACGCGTCCGCATCGGGCTGCTGGACGGTCAGCGCGTCAATCATCGCAAAGGTGATTGGTTCGCCGTCCGCACACGCCATCAGCTTATCGAGTTCGGAGCGGATGAGTGTGGAATCACAAAGACAGCGGTTTGCGAGCAGCTCGGCGTCCTCGCGGCTGATCTCGCAGCCATGGCGTTTGGCACGTTCCTGAATTTGTTTTCCGAGCTGAATGACATTCTTTTTCTCGCAGATGCAGAGAATACCGTTTTTCTCGAAAAAGCTGGTAATTTTCTTTTGTTTCTGGAGGAATACCGGCGCACCGCGCTTGACCTCATAGACCGGAATTGCGCGGATGACGGCGAGCACCACAACGCGCGGCGGAAGTGTTTCCCAGAGTTTCAGGAGGGTATCCATATCCGAGGGAGCAATCGAATCGCCGTCGAGATCACGGATAAGGATGACATTAAACGGCTGGAACATCGGGCAGAAGCCGTAGGCCTCGGTCAGACGTTCGAGATCGAGATTCTGACCGTCGAACGCGGTGTACGCCATCGCATCGCCGTCGGTTAATTTTTTGAGGATACGCTGTTCGGTCTGGCTGACCGCAACACCGTCCTCGCCGCAGATATAACAAAGTCCGGGCGGTGTTTCGCTGCTCATTTCGCGCACAGCGTCAGCGGCGGCAAGCTTTGGCATATTCGGGATACTCCTTTCAAGCGGAAATTATGAGAGTGCACGGACGGAAGCGGAACCGTCGCCGGAGAGTGTAATGACATGATTTTTCTGTGCATCATCGGCAGTACAGAGGCGGATGCGGCAGGTATCTTCGGTATTTGAAAAACCGCCGTATCGGATGACGGCATCCGCGGAAACGGGATTTTCGCTGTCTGCCGGCAGGATCCGGATGGTCTGATGCTTCCAGCGGATTTCGGCTTCTTTGGGGTGAAGCAGAATCTCTGCGCCGCCGATTGTCAGCCGTACAGGCTGCTGTGGGGAAACGTCGGGTATGGTACCGCAGATCCGGAGATTGCTGCGCAGTGTCGAGGGCTCGGAGAAACAGACTGCCTTTGCATCCGGAATTGTCTGGCTGAATGCGGCGGCAGAAGCCGGACGACAGTACAGATAATCGATCTCTGATGTACGGAAACAGTCATTGGAAAGATACTGCGCGACATACTTTACATCACGCGGATTTCCTGAAAAATCAGCGACCAGCGTTCTGCCGTCTGCGGAAATGACGAGGATACAGTCCTGACTTTTTCCGAGTGCGGCAATCCGAAGCTGTGAATGGGCAGATATACGTGAAAATGCGAGTTGTGCGGAGAGAACCGCGCCGCAGCATAATATTGCACACGCCGTATGCTTCCGGTTTTTCGTTGAGAGAATAATCAGCAGAACAAATCCCGTACCTGCGAGTAATGCAGCGGTCATTGCCTTGCTGTTTGTCTGTAAATGGGAGTAGGGGATTTTTGCTGCATAGCCCGCGAGCCGCGTTGCCATACGGCAGAGTATCCCTGCTATGGGAAGCAGAAACGCCGTGAGTCCGCCGGTACAGACGGTCAGCAGCGCGAGAAAGAGTGCGATTGTGCTGAGCGGAAGAATCACGAGATTGCAAAACGGCGACAGCAGTGAGGATTCTCCGCAAAAGAGAATAGACGCAGGAAATACGGCAATCGAAACACAGAAAAGCTCAGAAAGCTGTCGGAACGCCGGGATCTGCTTCAGGGAATCGGGGAGCTTTTCGGTCATCCATGGGGCAAAGATACCGATCCCGATGACACCGGAAACGGAGAGCCAGAAGGATGCCGAGGCGATGACATAGGGTGTGCAGACCGTACAGCCGATCACCGCGATACAGAGTGCACGCATCGTATCGGAATATCGTCCGAAGAGCGCGGCAGCCTGTGCGAGCAGAAACATTACGCCTGCACGCGCAACCGAGACAGCGGAATCCACCATCACCGAGAATACGAGTACCGCCGCACAGTGGATCAGAAAGCGTTCTTTCGGAGAAGCCGAAAGCCTTCGGAGAATGCTGCTGAGCAGCGTGCAGAAGAACATCAGATGCAGTCCCGAAACCGCAGTAATATGGCCGATTCCGGTCTGATAGAGCGCGGCGGAGACTTCATCGGACAGGGTGCGTGTTTCACCGAAGAGCATTGCCAGTAAGAATGCGGCGTCAGATTCGGGGAGTTGTCTGTGGATGATTGTCGTGATGCGGTCACGATACTTCCGGAGTATGCGCTTCCATGAAAAAGCGGGATGGTCTGTAATTCCAAGGAGTTTTGCCTTGCGGACGCGAAGATAGGAACCGATGCCGGCACCGTATTCGGCGGCATGGCTTACATAATCGGAGGAGAGTGCTGAAAGTTCTGCTTCGAGCAGAACCGTATCGCCGATTTCGATACGGGAAAGCGACCCATCCGCATACCAGTCTGCGCGGAAGGGGATATTCTGATATTGGGAGGAAAGCGTATATCGGATGCTGTTGCTGCTTGTCAGCCGGACATCGGTAATTTTTGCGGTGAGCGTACACGTTGTTCCGTCGAGCATCCGGAGCGGTGTACGGATCTGGCTGATGTAGTACGTTCCGATTGTGCCGGCGAGGGAAATCCCTGCCAGCCAGAGCATTGCATAGCGGAAGCATCGGGCGTGCAGCAGCCGGATCAGTAAAATTCCGCCGCATACCGCGATACCGTAATACAGATATCTGTGGGATGCCGGACCGAGAAAAACCAACAGCAATCCCAGAGTCCATGCCGCCGTAAAGCATTCAACGCCACGGGAACAGGTAGGATTGCTGTCAGCAGCATGGTAAGCTGTGTTGTTTTTGGTTAAACGCCTGCCTGCACAGTCCAGCCCATAGCTGTTCCGGCAAGCAGATGGAAATGGAGATGACCGACCGTCTGACCGGCATCCTCGCCGCAGTTTGTGACAACGCGGAAGCCGGAGCCGAGGTTTTCATCCGCCGCGACCTTTGCGATTGCGGTAAAGATCTTCCCGACGATTTCCGCATTTTCGGGCGTGATTTCGGAAGCACCGGAAATATGCTGTTTCGGGATAAAGAGATAGTGGATGGGTGCGATGGGGTTGATATCACAGAACGCGTAGACGAATTCATCCTCATAGACCTTGCGGCTCGGGATTTCGCCCGCGATAATTTTACAGAATAAGCAGTCGTTCACAACAGATTCCTCCTTTTGAATCGGGATTTCCGATATCTGGCATCAACGTGATTTTTCAAATTCCTTCGCAAAGGGTGCGCCGGCATATCCGCAATGGAGGAAGAAGCCCTCCGCGTCCTTTGCCGGAACGCCGCCGTCCATGCGGACACCATTTGCGCCCTGTTCTCTCGCCCAGCGTTCCGCGCGTGTCAGTAGGGCTTTTCCGATACCGATTCTGCGGTAGGAAGCGCCGACTGCCATCGAGAGCACGGATTTCATGGGGGCGGTCAGCAGCAGGGAATCGTAGTCGCAGGCATGGAGATAGCCTACGACTGCGTCATCGACTGCCGCGACAAAAATCTTATGGCGCGGATTGACACAGAACTGCGAGAGTGCCTGTGCAGTATCCGAAGCGGAAACGGGGGTATGCAGCTCATCACGGATGAGCCGGGAAACAGCCTTTGCATCATCAGGAGATGCGATACGGATTTTCACGCGCATACCGACCATCCTCCTTTTTTCCATTCCTTTCTGGGCGGCAAGCTGATTAGTCCTTTAAGAAATCAGCAGCAATTTCGGGAAGCATACCGAGTGCTTCATCGACCATATAGCTCTTACCGATACCGGCCATTGCCGTATCGGGTCTTCCGCCGCCCTTACCGCCGGTGATTGCAGAGATCCGCTGAATGAGTTTTCCGGCGTGTGCACCCTTGGCGATTGCGTTTTTGGAGCAGACACAGTAGAAATTGCCGTTTTCGCCGTTGACGCCTGCGAGGACGGCAATCACATTTTCTTCGCGGTCACGAATCTGGTCGCCGAGGCTTCTGAGGACATCGGGCTTGACATCGGAGAGCATTGCGGAAACGATTTTGATGCCGCAGACTTCCTTTGCGTCCGCAAAGAGATCGGAAAGACGGCTGCCTGCGAGCTTTGCATTGAGGCGGTCGATTTCCTTGGATTTTTCGCGGAGATCGTTTGCGAGCGCAGTACATTTTTCGGGCAGCTCGGAAACATTTGCGAGTCTGAGTGCCTTTGCGGACTGTGCGATATGATTTTCTGCTTCTTTCAGCAGTTCGAGTACATTTTCACCGGTTGCCAGTTCGATTCGGCGGACGCCGGCAGCCACAGAGCTTTCGGAAACGATGCGGCAAAGACCGAGCTGTGCGGTATTGGAAACATGGGTACCGCCGCAGAATTCGATCGAATGTGCGCCTGCGCGGACAACGCGGACAACATCACCGTATTTTTCTCCGAAGAGTGCCATTGCACCGAGATTCTTCGCGTCGTCGATTGCCATTTCCTCCATGGTAACGGGCGCGGCAGCGAAAATCTCCGCATTGAGCATCTGTTCGACCTTTTCGAGCTCCTGTGCGGTCATTGCAGAGAAGTGGGAGAAGTCGAAGCGGCAGCGCTGTGCATTGACGAGCTGACCTGCCTGATGGACATGGTCACCGAGCACACGGCGGAGTGCAGTCTGGAGGAGGTGTGCAGCGGTATGGTTTCTCATGATTGCCATACGGCGGCTGACATCGACCTTTGTGAGGACAGTTCCGCCAACGGAGAGGGAGCCTTGTTCGAGGGTGCCCATATGGAGAATATAGCCGTCGCCGCCCTTCTGGGTATCGGCAACCGCAAAGGTGCCGTCGCCGTCGAGCTCACCCATATCACCGACCTGACCGCCGCTTTCGGCATAGAAAGCGGTAGCGGAGAGGATGATTGCAGCATCCGTACCGGCTTCGATGGTATCGACCGGCTGACCGTCCGCAAGGATTGCGAGGATTGTGGCCTCGGTTTCCATCCGGTCATAGCCGACAAATTCAGTTTTGGGGAGATCCTTCGGGATTGCGAGATCGCCGCCCCAGGAGGTTTTGACCTTGGAGGCGCGGTCTGCTCTTGCACGTTTTTTCTGTTCGTCCATCAGTTCGCGGAAGGCATCGACATCAACCGTCATGCCCTGTTCCGCAGCGATTTCCACTGTCAGGTCAATCGGGAAGCCATATGTATCACTCAGCTGGAATGCTTCCTTACCGGGGATGACAGTATTCTTCTCGCGCTTGAGTGCGTGCATACAAGCGACCAGCATATCCATACCGCGGTCGATGGTACGCGCAAAGCTTTCTTCCTCGTGGCGGATAATTTTGGTGATGAGGTCTTTTTTCTCCGCGAGTTCGGGGTATGCGCCTTCGTTTTCACGGATAACGGTTTCTGCAACCTGATAGAGGAACGGTTCGCGGATACCGAGGAGTCTTCCGTGGCGGGCGGCACGCCGCAGCAGACGCTTTAAGACATAGCCTCTGCCTTCATTTGCGGGCGTAATGCCGTCGCCGACCATGAATACAGTTGAGCGGACATGGTCGGTGACCACGCGCAGCGATACATCGGTTTTTTCGTCGGTATGGTAGCTGACGCCGGCGATCTGACAGATATGCTTCATAATATTCTGGACGGTATCGACCTCAAAGAGGTTGTCCACGCCCTGCATCGCAACGGCAAGACGTTCAAGGCCCATGCCGGTGTCGATATTTTTATTTTTCATTTCGGTATAGTTGCCCTTACCATCGCTGTCGAACTGGGAGAAGACGAGGTTCCAGATTTCGATGATACGGTCGCAGTCAGAAGCCTGTTCGAAGCTTTCGAACGGGCCATAGCTTTCGCCGCGGTCGAAATGGATTTCGGAGCAGGGGCCGCAGGGGCCGGAGCCATGCTCCCAGAAGTTATCGGCTTTGCCGAGGCGGATGATACGGTCTTTCGGGATACCGATTTTATTCATCCAGATCTGTTCGGCTTCATCATCGCTTTCGAAGATGGTAATCCAGAGCTTCTCGGCAGGAATCGCGAGTTCTTTGGTGAGGAATTCCCAAGCCCATTCGATGGCTTCGGTTTTAAAATACTCACCGAACGAGAAGTTGCCGAGCATCTCGAAGAAGGTGCCATGGCGGGCAGTTTTTCCGACGCGTTCGATATCGGGCGTGCGGATGCATTTCTGACAGGTTGTCACACGGACATTGGGGGGGACAGCCTGACCGAGGAAAAATTTTTTGAGCGGTGCCATGCCCGAGTTAATCAGGAGCAGGGAGTTATCGCCTTTCGGGATGAGGGAAGCGCTTTCCATACGGGTATGCTGTTTACGTTCGAAGAAAGAGAGATACTGCTCACGCAGCTGATTCAGACCGGTCCATTCCATAATTCAGGGATTCCTTTCATATTTCCAAAGTATTGATTTCGGTATAACCATACAAAATATAGTATACCGCAAATCCGGGGTTTTGTCAATTGGTTTCCGGCAAAAAAGTATCTCTGTCGAGAAGTATTTCTGATAGAAGGGGAAAGGGGCGTATGTCTCTGCGCGTCATTTTTCATTTGTCAGAGATATGTCGGAGATATGTCGGATCAAACGAAAGGGGAAAACCCCTTTCCGTTACCCATCCCCCTCTAGCGGCGTGCAAGGACGATAAAAATGGTTGAAAAAATATGCGTGCAGATGATTTTTGGTTTGTATTAGGTGTTCTGATTTTTGGATACGTTAGAAAAATCATGGGTTTCGGATAAGAGAGGAGGGGATGAGTTGGAAGGGGGTACAAGGGGGAAAACCAGAAGGGGAGGAGAGAATGCGCGGGAGCGCTCTTTCCGCCCCTATGGGTGTCCCCCTTGGTTATTTTCACG